>CAYZID010000382.1:0-4472 GCA_964478315.1 uncultured Myxococcales bacterium
CGACGCGCCCCCGCGCCTCCCGCCCGCACCCCCCCCGCCCCCCCCCCGCCTCCCCCCCCGCCCCCCGGCGCGGCCCCCCCCCCCCCCCCCGCCCCCCGCCCCCCCGCCCCCCCCGGGCGGCGCCCCCGCCGGGCCCAGCCCCGGCTCTGGGCCCGGGCGCCGAGCCGCGAACGTACAAGGCGGTCCTCTGGACCGGCCGCGGGGCCATCGCCACGCTCCCCGCCCAGGCCCGACGCGTGCGCCTGCGCTGGCCACGGGGCCCCGCAGCCCCGCCCGCGCTCACCCCCCTGGACGCGGCGGGGCGGCCCCTCGCGCGTACCTCAGCCGAGCCAACGTGGACGCCCGCCGTCCTGGACGCCTCGCCCGCCGGACGCCTGGCCCTCGCGGACAACAACCCCCTGCGCGCCGACGAGGCCCACCCGGACAAGGGGGGGAACCTCCTGTCCTTGGGCGGCGCCTCGCCCGGGACGTGGATCGAGGCCCTCCGCCTCGGGTACGCCCTCATCGCCACCGCGGCGCCCGCCCTGGCGGACGAGCTACGCCTGGGGCTCCAGCACTGGGTGCCCGTGGGCGTCGACGCCGAGCGTCACCTCTCGGCCTCCTTCCAGGAGGTCGTCGGCCTCGCCTATCTGAGCCTCCACGCCGGCCCCGACGGCGACTCCCAGCGCGAGCGGCCACGGAGCGAGCAGCCGGGCCCGCGCGCCCGCGTCTCCCTGCGCCCCGGCGCGGCCCTCGTCATGTTCGAGGCCATGGTCCACGAGTTCCAGCACAACAAGCTCAACGCCGCGCTGGCGAGCGGCCCCCTCCTCCACAACGCCTTCGCCCCCCTCTACGCCTCGCCCGTGCGACCCGACCCCCGGCCCCTCCACGGCGTGCTCCTGGCCGCCCACGCCTTCGTCCCGGTGGAGCGCGTCTATGATCGTCTCCGCGCCCTGGGCCACCCGGCGACCCGCGGCCCCGAGGCCGCCCGACGGCTGGAGCGCGTGCGCGCCGCCAACGACGAGGCCATGGAGACCCTGGCCACCCACGCCCGGTGGACCCCGGCGGGGGAGCTGCTCTGGCGGGGCCTCTCGCGGGCACACGCCCTCCGCTGAGGCCCCTCGCGCCGTGGGCCCACCGGAGTCCGAGCCGGTCCGCGGTCCGCCTACCCCGCGGCCTCCCCCTCCGCGAGGACGCTCCGCCCTATCCGCCCGAGCAGCGCGCGCGCCGCGTAGAGCCCCAGCAAGAGCTCCAACACGGAGGCCACGACGGCCCCCGGCAGGCCCACGGGGAGCCCGCGCCCGTGGCGCCACGACCCGAAGAGCCGCACGCCCTCCCGGGCCCGAAAGAGCCAGCGCCCCACGAACCCGCCGTGCCCCGTCTCGGCGACGACCTGGGCCTCCAGGGCCTCGTCCGCTCCCCGCCCGTAGAAGGCTTCATCCCCCTCTTCCAGGACGGCCTCAGGGGGCGCGCCGCTGTCCTCGAACGACGCGGCGACGCGGTCCTCGCGGAAAGCCGCCCGGAACCGGAGGTCGTCGGCCACCTGGAGCGCCACCCACCCCAGCGCGACCCCCAGCGCCGCGAGGCGCCACGCTCCCGGGGGCACGGCCCCCTCCAAGGTGAGCAGCGCGAAGCCCACGCCCGCCCCGGCGGCGAGCCCCACGAGCGCGGGTCCCAACCCCCAGACGTAGAACACGCCGGCCGCGGCGCCCACGCCCGCGGCCAGGGCGAGCGCCGCGACGGCCCCCGCGACGGCGGCCCCCGCTCGGGAGGCGACCCGGCCACTGCCCGTGGAGCGCCCCGGGCCCTCGACCACCTCCGAACGGGGCCCGCTCAAGGCTCACCCGCTGGCGGTGGGGAAGGGACGCGCGAGACCCCCTGGGGAGTCCCCGGCGGGGCCAGGACCCCGGGGCGCGGGCGATCCCCGCAGCGCGGAGCCGGCGGCGGTGGGCTGGGCAGGTCCCGGACCGTGGGCGGTGTCGAACCGAGACGCCCCGCGGGGACGTGGATCACGCGCCCCCCGCCGGGGCGCCCCAGGAGCACGCGCGTGCGCCAGGGGAAGGGCGCCCCGGGCCCCAGGCCGGAGATCTGCTGGACCCCGGACCCAGCGCTGGGACGCTTGGGGTAGAGGCCGCGCACGGCCAGCAGGGCGACGTTGGCGTAGAGCCCCGAGTCGGCCAGGGCCGTGACCTCGACGCGCCCGTCGATCCACGCCAGGCGGGTCCAGGCCACGTGGACCTGGGCGGTGCGCAGGGCGTCCAGGCGCGCGGCGATGCGCCCCACCTCGCGCTGGGCGCGGTCCAGCCAGGGGCCGGCGTGCTCGCTCGTGACCTCCACGGCGGCCCCCGGGTGGGCGCGCGTCCACACGAGGCGCCGCCCGGTGGGCTGCCCGAAGCCTTGGTCGGCAACCCGCGACGAGGGCGACGCGGGGCTGGCAGGAGGCGCTGGCGCTCGTGCGCTGGCCGCGGCCGAGAGCCCCAGGACGACGCCCCCCACGAGCCCCGCGACGAGCCTCGCCGCCCCACGCTCCACGCGGGCGCTCACCGCGGCAGCAGCCGCGTGTGGACGCGCGGGGCCGGGCGCTCCATCGCCGCCTCCACGACGCGCCCCATGGCCAAGAGGCGATCCTCCTCCCAGGCGCGTCCCATGAGCTGGAGGCCCACGGGCAGCCCGGCGCGGTCCACGCCCACGGGGACGGACAGCGCGGGGAGCCCGGTGAGGTTCGCCGTGTGGGCGTAGCGCATGATGGGGTCCACGACCGGGAGGTTGGACTCGCCGGTGGTGAGGGCGTCCTCGGGGACGGGGGGCGCCGTGCGGGCGGTGGTGGGCGTCACGATGGCGTCCACGCCGCCGTCCCGAGCCAAGATGCCGGCGAGCTCGGCTTGGATGCGCGCGCGGTGGCGCTGGGCGTGCACGTAGTCGAAGGAGCGCAGGCTCCTGGCCAGGGACAGGTTCAGGCGCGTGTCCAGGCCGTACTCCTTGCGGTGGTCCCGATAGGCGGCGACGTGCGCGCCGGCCATCTCCGAGATGATGGTCACCAGGTGTACGGCCCGCAGCGTGCCGAGCCGTGAGATCTCCACGGGGACGACCTCGGCGCCGGCCGCGACGAGGGCGTCGAGCCCCGCCTGGGCGCGGGCGACGACGTCCGGCTCGGCGTCGTCGAACCAGGCGCGGTAGACGCCGAGCCGGACGCCGCGGAGATCGCCCTCCGCCAGGGGCCCCCGGGCCAGGGCGTCGAGCGTCGGGGCGGGCTGGAGCGTCGAGTTGGGATCGGCGGGATCGGGGCCCGCCATGATCGCGTAGCCCAGAGCGCAGTCCCGGACGGTGGCCGCGATGGGCCCCACGTGGGCCACGGACCAACACAGGGGCGCCGCCCCGTGCTCGCTCACGCGCCCGAAGGTGGGCTTGAGCCCCACGACCCCGCACAGCGCCGAGGGGATGCGGATGGAGCCGCCGCCGTCCGCCCCCACGCTCAGGGGCCCGAGGCCCGCGGCGACGGCGGCGGCGGGGCCGCTGGACGAGCCGCCCGTGGCCCGCGACGGGTCGTAGGGGTTGCGAGCCGCGCCGTGGTGCGGGTTGAGGCCGGTCACGCCGAGGCCGATCTCGTGCATGTTGGCCTTGCCGATGAGCACCGCGCCCGCGGCGCGCAGCCGCGCCACGGCGGTGGCGTCCTCGGTCACCGGCGCCGTGCCCAGGAAGCGCGTCCCCACGGTCGTGGGGTAGCCGGCCTGGTCGAGCTCGTCTTTCACCGCCACGGGCACGCCGTCCAGGGGGCCCAGGGGCTCCCCCCGGCGCCAGCGCTCGGCGGACGCCTCCGCCTGGGCCCGGACGTCCTCGGCCCGTTGGGCGATGAACGTGCGCATGGGGGGCCTGCGGGCCTCTCCCTCCCCCACGGCGGCCAGGACGCGCTCGGCCACCTCCGCGGGGGTCGTGAGCCCCTCGCGGTAGGCGCGCTGGAAGGCGGCGGCGGTCTCGAAGGGCTCCTCGGGGGCGGACACGCCCAGGGCGTCGTCCAGGGACGCGCGGCTGTGGGGTGGTGCGACCTCCGCCCCGTGCGCAAACACGGGGTGGTGGGTGGGGATGGCGGCGTCCGTGGGGGCTTCGCGGAGCGCCAGGATCCCGGCGTCGCGCAGGAGCTTGGTCTGGAGCAGCCGCGCCGTGGCCGGCGTCTCCACGAGCGCCGTGAAGATCTTGAGCAGCGCGCCGGCGGCGCGCGGGGCCCGCATGGGCTTGAGGTCGTAAGCCATCACCGTCCTCCTTCGAGGGGCCACGAAACCACCACCGCCCCCCCAATGCAACGCCGCGTCGGTCGGAGACCCGCGCGAGGTGACGCCGTGTCCTCCAGCTCGCACGTGAGGTCGAGGATGGAGCGTGCTAGCGTCTACCGGGCGCTGGGCGGAGGCCCAGCCGTGCGTGACCACCAACCGCTGCCAACCGCTAGCAAGTTCCCATCCTGAAAAGGCGGACCGAGCCACGGCGAGTCGATGTGCGTG
>CAYZID010000383.1:0-4445 GCA_964478315.1 uncultured Myxococcales bacterium
CGCCCACACGCGGGATCCAAAGCCGAATCCCAGAGTAGGTGGCGGATCTGGGGGGCTCCCGTGAGCGTGGTCCGCTCGCCCGTGCGCGACCAGGTCGTTTGCCGCGGCTCCCGAGCGCGATCCCTGATGGATGCGTTCGGGGATTGGGGCCGACGAGCGCACACGGGGGCTTGGACGGGCGGGCGGGTTGGGCGCAGTATCGACGGCGCAAGCGGGACGGCGGGGCGCGGTGATGAGCCAGACGGGTGGGCGACGAGGTGAGGGTGGGGCCGCCGGTCAAGGGCCGCGGGGGCGCGGCGCGGTCCGGCGCGGGCTGCGGCGGTTTTGGGGCGAGTCGGTGGTCGTCCCCAACCAGGGGAGCGCGGCGCGGGACCACCTGGCGAACGAGCGGACCTTCCTGGCCTGGGTGCGCACGGCGCTGGGGATCATCGGGTTGGGGGTCGTCGTCACGAAGCTCGTCGCGCGCGAGCACGTGCTGGCCGAGGTGGCCGGGCTGACCTTCATCGTGCTGGGGGTGGTCGGCATCGCCTACGCCCTGGAGCGCTACCGGAAGGTCTCCAACCACCTCGCCGCCGGGCAGTTCCCCGTGGCCCGCTGGGGCCCCCTGGCCCTGGCGGGCGTGGTCCTGCTCGTGGCCCTGGTCGCCGCCTTCCTGGTCCTACGCTGAGCGGCGCGACGGAGAGCGCGCCTCAGATGATGAGGCGCACACCGCCCAGCTCCTCGATCTGGTGGGGGAAGTGGTCGCCGGGGGTGCCGATGAACATGTAGTTCTTGGGGACGCCCAGGTACTCGGAGAGGGCGTCGATGAGGGCGGGCTCGAACTCGCCCTTGACCGCCAGGAAGTCCACGCGCAGGCGCGGGTAGAGGCGGTCGATGGTCTGGAGGTGCTCGGACAGCTCGACGGGGATGTCCGCCTCGTCCTTGTAGACGTGGACGACCTTCATGCGGCGGGTCTGCTCGTTCCGCAGGACGTAGAGGGCGGCGCGGTTGAGCGTGGCGAGGTCGTCGCCGCGGGTGAAGTAGAGCACCGAGAGGTCGCTGATCTCCTTGGCCTTGCGGGTGACCTTGTCCTTCACCCACTCGTTGAAGGCGAGGACCTTGTCGAAGACGCTCTGGGAGACGAACAGGACGACGCGCAGGAGCGGGATGCGCATGAACATCACCGCCACCGCCCCGCCCACGCCCAGGAAGTAGGGGCCGAAGACCTTGAGGTTCTCGGCCGTGAGGTTGCCCGCGAGGCCCACGAGCACGGCGATGAGGGCCACGACGACGGCGGGGTAGGTGGCGCGCACCGAGCGCTTCATGCGGCCGCGGCGGACCTTGAGGAGGATGTTGCCGATGGCGTAGAGGGCCATGACGGAGAGGAAGGAGATGGTGTAGACGCCGGCGAGGACGTCCACCTTGACCTCGTGGTCCTCGCTGGTCATGGCGACGATGGAGGCGCTGAGGAAGAAGAACAGCAGGATGATCCAGTGGTTCGTGCCGCGGAGCTTGTTCTGCTTGAGGAGCACCTGGGGGAGGCAGCGGTCCAGGCTCATGCGGCGCACGAGCCCGGTGACGCCCACGTAGGCGGTGAGGACGGCGCCCGACAGGACGAGCACGGCGTCGACGCTCACGAGCGTCGCCAGCCACGGGCCGGCGGAGCGGTCGCCCATGGCGGCGAGGAGGCTGGTCTGGTGCTCGGCGAACTCGTCGAGGGGGACGAGCCCCATGGACAGGAGGCTGATGAGCGGGTTGAACAGCGCCACGGCGATCCACATGTTGCGGAGCGTCTTGGGGAAGACGCCCGGCTTCTGCTCCTCGATGAAGTTGGCCGAGCTCTCGAAGCCGCTGATGCCCAACATGGACGCCGCGAAGCCCACGAACAGGGCGTGGAGGAGGCCGCCGGGCGGGGGCATGTGCCAGTTGGCGATGAAGGTGGACGGGTCGCCCAGGACCTGGATGGCCGAGGCGACGCTCAGGATGGTGAGGGTGAGCATGTGGATGGCGAAGATGGCGATGGCGGCGACCGCCGACTCGCTGATGCCCACGAGGTTCAGGAAGGCGAAGACGCCCAGGAGCCCGATGGTGGCCCAGAAGACGTCCAGGCCGGGGAGCAGCTCGTGGGCGTAGTGCATGGCCTCGCCGGCGCTGATGACCGCCGTGGCGATGTAGGACAGCAGGGTGAGCACGGCGGCGGCGGCCGCGAACTGCTTGGAGGTCGTGTTGAGCAGCAGGGTGTAGGTGCCGCCGTTGAGGGGGAGGGCCGAGCCCACCTCGGCGTAGATCTTGCGGAACAAGAACAGGACCCCGGCCACGGCCGCCAAGATGATGGGCGCCAGGGGCCCGGCCGCGGCGCCGGCGAGGGCCGACACGTACAGACAGCTCGACGTGATGTCGTTGCCGCAGATGGCGGTGGCGCTCCACTGGCCCAGCTTGTGCCCCGGATGCAGAGTGCTCTGCTCGGGTAGCTTGGGCAGGCTCTCCAGCTTCTCGGCGGTGCCCCAGCCCGCGAACTCCCACGGCACCTCGGCGGTGTTCCGGCCTTGCTCTTCGCTCATGCTCCCCCTCTCCGTGCGTGCGTCGCGCGGACCATGCCCCACGTGGCCCCGTCTGCCAAGGGGCCGCGGGGCGCCCCATGCCGCTGGTGGGCGGGGGGGCGCGGCCCGGCGGTCCGCGTCTCAGCGCGGCGTGGCGGTCTCGTGGCAGGTCTTGGTCTTGGGGTCGTGGTGGGTGAGGCGCACCATGGTCCGCCGCCCAGTGAGGCGGTTGAAGGTCTCCTCCACGAGCCCGAAGCCGAAGTGGCAGATGGGCTGCTTGCCGCAGTTCTCGCCCTCGTGACCGGCGAGGGTGGCGAAGTAGCAGCCGGTGAACTCGATTCTTACCGTGCCGTCGTCGTCCTCGCCGGTGATGGAGAACTTGCCGAAGGAGCCGAGCCCCTCGATGCCCACGGCCATGACCTCGCCGGCTTCTATGGGATTGAGCCCTCTTGGGAGCTCGGGCCACATGACGCGCGAGGCCTTCATCCCGGCGCGGCGCATGACCGACGCCGAGGCTTTGCCCATGACGTCGTTGAGGGCGAGTTGAATCTCTCCGAGGATCACGTCTCGGTTGTCCATGGGGCTTCTCCTCCGCGGCGTGGAACCGCGTGCCGGCAGGGGTTTGGTGAGGTCGGCAGGTGGACCAAAGGCGAGCTTGGAGGGCAAGACTCGGGGCGCAAACGCTGGCGCGTGTCGGGCCGCGCCGATGGGGGGCGTGGTGAGCGGGGACGTGGTAAGAACGGCGTCCCGCTGGAACTTCTCGTCTCCCAGGCTGTCCCAATCCGTGTCGCGACGCCCCGCCCAGCCGGCGCCCGCCCCCCTCCCGCGTCGGGAGGAGGCCGCCTTCATCGCCGCCCTGCGCCGTCGGGACGAGCGCGCCTTCAGCCGGCTGGTGTTGGCCTACCAGGACCGGGTCTACAACACGTGCTACCGGCTCCTGGGCTCACCCGAGGAGGCGCGGGACGTGGCCCAGGAGGTGTTCGTCACGATCTTCCAGAAGATCCACCAGTTCCGGGGCGACGCGAAGCTGTCCACGTGGGTCTATCGGGTGGCTACGAACCACGCCAAGAACCGCCTCAAGTACCTGGCCCGCCGCCACGACCGGGAGCAGCGGAGCTTGGAGGACATGCCCGTTCAGCCCGCGGACGGACGTCTGAGCGCCTCGGTGGCGCGTCCGGACCAGGCCCTGGACGCGGTGCGCCTGGAGGCGCTCGTCCAGAGGACGCTGTCGGAGTTGGACGCTGACCAGCGAACCGTCGTGGTCTTGCGAGACGTCGAGGGGCTCACCTACGAGGAGATCTCCGAAGCCACGGGCGAGGCCCTGGGCACCATCAAGAGCCGGCTGCACCGCGGCCGCCGGCGCCTCAAGGCGGCCGTGACGGCCTGGCTGCACGGCGACGAGGGGGAGGAGAGATGACCTGCGACGCCCCTTCCCGCGTGACCTTTGGATCGACGCGCCAGGCGCGGCCCCGCGCCCAGCGCCAAGCCACAGGAGGTGGCCCATGACCCCGCCGCCCCCCCGCGAGGCCTCCGGCCAGGCGCCGGAACGCGTCTACAGCGACGAGCTTTACGAGCACCTGTCGGCGCTGGTGGACGACCGTCTGGATGCCCAAGAGCGGGCCGCGTTGGAGCGCGCCTTGGAGGAAGACCCCAAGCTGCGCCGCGAGCTGGAGGACCTGCGCGACGCGGTGGCGGTCCTCCGCCACCTGCCGCCGGCCGCGGCGCCCGACGACTTCCTGCGGGCGGTCCAGTCGCGCATCCGCCGCCGCACCCAGGGGCGCTATTTTGGCGTAGGGGCGCCCTCCTACCGGTTCCAGATCGAGGCCGTCTTCAACATCCTCCTCATCGCGCTGCTCTTCGCCTTGTATCTTCTGGCGACGCCTGCCCCCGACCCTCCCCCCGTCCCCCTTCCGGGCTCTCCAGCGG
>CAYZID010000384.1:0-4424 GCA_964478315.1 uncultured Myxococcales bacterium
CCCCGACGAGCCCCGCGCGGCCGCCGCCGTGGCGCGCATGGGCACCGCCGCAGCCGGCCCCGTCCTCCAGCGCCTCCTCCCGGCCAGCGCGCGGGAGAGCGTCGACGCGGAGCAGGCAGACGCCCTCACCCGAGCCCTCGCCAGCGCCGCCCAGCGCCTTGGGCCCCCGCCGCTGGCCCAAGCCTACCAGCACCACGAGCGCCCGCTGTTCGTGCGCTCGGGCGGCCTTACGTCCGCAGGACACGCCGCCCTCCGCTGGTTGGAGCGGGCGCACCTCCACGGCGCCTCCCACGCCGCCCAGGCGTTCACCGCCATCCGGCGGGACGCGCTGGCCGGCGCACCTATGCTGGACCTCAGCGCCGTCTCCGTGGACGACGCCACGCTCGTCCGCGCCTGGCGCGACGCCCCCGGCGGGCCGCATCGACTGGCCTCCGTGGTCGCCCGGGCGGGCGCCGCGAGCCCCGCACTGAGCGGGGCCCTGGGGCGCTACCGAGAGGGGCTCGCGAGCTGGCGCGCCGGGATGGTCGAGGTGGAGGTCCGGGTGGCCCGCGCCCTCACCCTCCTGGCACTGGAGCTCCCCGCCCGACCTCGGACCGACGTGGTCCACGAGGACGCGCGGGGCCACTACCTGCCACCGGACACCCTGTGGCAGAAGGCGCCCAAGCCTGCGCCCACGCAGCCCGACTATGAGGCGGTGCTGGCCGCGGCCGCCCAGGGCGCTGATGCACTGGACGCCTTCCTCCAGGCGCGCCTCCCCCCGGCCCCACAGTACGCAGCGCTGGTCCAAGCGGCAGCGCGCTACGAGGAGCTCTGCGAGGGCCCCGCGTGGCCCAAGGTCGTCTCTCCGCGCCGCAGCCGCGGCGCCGGCTGGAACGCGCCCGAGCACGTCCGCACGCTGGAGACGCGCCTCAAGGCCGAGGGGTGGTTCGAGGGCACGCCCGACGGCGTCTTCGACGGCGAGACCACCGCGGCGCTCAAGCGCTACCAGGCGCACCGCGCCCTCAAGCCGTCCGGCAAGCTCAACAAGCCCACGGCGCGGGAGCTCAACGTCCCCTGCGCGCGCCGCCTGGCCACGCTGAAGCTCAACGTCAAGCGATGGCGGGTGACGGCGTGGACCGGCCAGAAGACCTACGTCTTCGTCAACATCGCCGCGGCGCGGGCCCGCTACGTGCGCGACGGCGTCCTGCGGCGCGCCTTCCGAGTCATCGTCGGGGATGGGCGCTCCTATTGGGACGGGGCCAAGGGGCGCCGCATCTACCGCAGCGCCACGCCCATCCTCACCGACTCCATCACGTCGATCATCTTCAACCCCGCCTGGGTCCTTCCCAAGCGGGTCATCCTCAACGAGCTGCTACCCAAGGTTGCCAAGGACCCGAACTACATGGCGGAGCACCACTACGTGAAGCGCACCGCCGCCAACGGGCGCGAAATGTACGTCCAGCTCCCCAACCCCGAAAACGCCCTGGGGGACGTGAAGTTCAACTTCCCCAACACCGAGAGCATCTACATGCACGACACGAACAAGCGGGGCCTGTTCCGATACGCCAAGCGGGACTACAGCCACGGCTGCGTGCGCGTGCACAAGGCCGTGGATCTGGCCCGCGAGGTCCTCGTGGACGACCGCAAGGCCGCCGGCCTCCAGCGCCCGGTGGGGCTCACCTCCCTGGCCCGCACGGACCGCACCGCCACGTTCAAGGTGCACCAGCCCATCCCCGTCTTCTTGGAGTACTACACCGCCGCGGTCGAGGAGGACGGCGCGGTGTCCTTCTTCCGCGACGTCTACGACTACGACTACCGCGCGCTGGTGGGGCCCGTGGGGCGTCGGCCCCCGGTCTGGCCCGACGTCCTCCCCGCCGCGCCCGCCCCCGGAAAGGCCCCGGCTCGCTGAGCCGAACCCCGGGCGCCGTCAGAAGCGGACGGTCGTCTCCAGCTTCACGCCCTCGAAGTCCGGGAACTCCCGGCACACGCCCCCCGAGCACTTGAGGCCGCCCTTGGAGCGCCCGCCGAAGAGGCGCACGAAGGTGGACTGGGTGAAGCGATACATGACGAAGGCGCCGGGGAACCACCACTGGGGCGTGGTCGTGTCGTTGAGGTACTCGAACTGGGCGGTGAAGGACCAGTGAGGGCTCCAGTTCCAGCTCACGTAGGAGGTCCCCTCCACGTAGCTGTCTTCGAGCGGGCCCTGCCCGGCGTTCTTGGTGCGGAACTCGTGGCTCCAGTGGGCCTGGAGGTCGTGGGGACCGCCCAGCGCCACGAAGAGATCCCCGTCCAGGTGGACCATGCGCAGCCGCACGATGCGGTCCTCGGGCGCCTCCTCGTGCCGATAGCCCGCTTGGAGCGACCAGCGATCCCCCCCCTCTGTGCGGTGCTCCCAGCCCGCGTAGGAGTGCACCGTGAAGTCCCCCTGCCCGGGGGCGTCCAGAAAGCCCGCGGCGGAAACGAACAGACGGTCGTGGCGCCCCAGGCGATGGTCGAGCTGGACGTGGGCCCCCGTGACGTCGGTGTTGTTGATGACCCGCTGGTCGAACCGCTCCAGGCTGGGCGGCACGGCGTAGGAGAAGGTCTGCGTGACCGCCTGCTGCCGCTCGGTCTCGGGGTGCGGTGACGACTCGATGTCCCAGTGGTCGTACCGCTTCGCCTCCAGCAGGAGGGTCCACGCGCCCATGTAGGCGGTCACCTGTCCATAGAGCGCCAGCCCGTCGCGGGTGTCCACGACCTCCCCTCGCGCCGTGTCCCGCGCCTCGGAGGTCTGCTGCCCATCCGCCTCCAGGTAGACGTTCAGGACGTCCCCGAGGTCGGTGAGCTCCAGCGTGCCCCCAGCGATCCACGTGCGCACGGGCCGCACGGCGGCGGCCGACCGAAGCGCCCCGTCGGGAATGACCGCGCTGAGCGCGTCCACCACGGGCGAGCTGCGCCGCTCGATGTCCACACCCTGGACGCCGAGCTTGAGCCACCGCGCCGGGCGCACGCTGAGGCGCGCCGCGCTCACGAGGTCGTTGGGGTCCGGGACCTTCTTTTCGGTGACCCCGTCCACGTTGATGACGTTCGTGAGGCCCACGCTCGCCCGCGCGGTCACCCGCCGCCCGCGCCACTGCACGTGCGCCCCGCGGAGCCCCACGTCGAAGCCCAACTCGTCCATCTTGCGCAGCGACAGCGCGATCCCCCGCCCCAGCGCCAGGTGGTCGTCGCCCAAGGTCAGCGTCCACCGCTTGAGCCGCAGCGTGGCGTAGAGTTCCTCGGGGCGCAGGTCATCGCGATACTGCGTGGGCTGCCCGGGCGGCGCCGGGGGGTTGGGGAACCAGGCCGCGTCCAGCCTCGTCCCCACGATGAGGGCCCGCCAGCGGAGCTGCACGTTCAAGCGGTTGCGCAAGTCGAAGACGTTCTCTGGGTTGGGGTCGATGAGGGGATCGTCGAGGTGCGTGTGCAGGTCGAGCTGCAGGGCCTCCGTGAACGCGAGCGTCACCGGATCGGGGGGGGGGCTGAGCGACAACCCCCAGGCCATCGAGGGGCTCACGAGGGAGAGCAACAGGGCGGTCCCCAGGGGCATGAGAGCCCGGGACCTCACGGCGCCCCGCCTCCCCCTGCGGCGAGCAGCGCCTTCACCGCCGCCTCCACGGCGGGGGCCTCGGAGAGCTGGAACCCTTCGATCGTCTTGGAGATCCGCCCATCGCGCCCGATGAGGATCGTGTACGGCGCCACCGTCCGCGGGTTGTAGGCCTGGGCGATGGAGGTGTCCTCGTCGATGACCACGGGGAACGTGTAGCCGTTGGCGCGAATGTACGGTCGCACGCCCGAGGCCGTGTCCGGCCCGTCGAGGCTCACCGACAACAGGAACAGCCCCTGCTTGGCGTAGCGATCGTGCAGCCGCTGGAGGAAGGGCATCTCCGTCTTGCAGGGCTCACAGAACGTCCCCCAGAAGCTCATGAGGATGACGTCGCGCCCCAGATGCTCGCCCATGTCCACCTCGTGACCGTCGATGTCGGTGGCCACGAAGGCGCTCAGGTTGCTGGACGCCGGGGTCTCGTCGGGGCGGGCGCCTCCCCCGGAGGTCGCAGGACAACCCAGCGCGCCCACGGCGAGCAGGGACGTGAGAGCGACGAAGCGAGCGAGCGCCGCGGGGCGGGAAGCTGCGGGTGTTTTCATTGACGTCTCCCTGTGGCCGCACAAACTGTCATACCATCGACCGCGACCCTGGCGCCGGAGGGTACACGGCCCCGCCGCCCGCGCCCACCCCACAAGCCCACCGGAGGGGATGCCCTCGGGCGCCGCGCCGGCCGGCCGTCGCGCGGGTGGGCGCGAGGAGGCTGGGCATGCCCCCAGCGCCGGCGCGGTTGGATGACATCAAAGCCCCGGCAACGAAGGCAGCGCCCATGACCTCTCTCCGCCCCTGGCCCCCGGCCCGCCCCCCGCGCTCGGCCCCGCCC
>CAYZID010000385.1:0-4404 GCA_964478315.1 uncultured Myxococcales bacterium
TTGCCTCCTTGCCCAAACGCGGCCTCCTGCGCCTCGGTCCGCAGAGCAGGTGGCCGATCTGGGCTCAGCGCACGAGGTCCAGGGCCTGCGTGAGCCACGGCTTGTGGCTGCCGCGCTCCGTGAGCGTGAGCTCGGCGGCGTGCACGAACCCCTCGGGGAGCTCTCGGAAGGGCGCGGAGGCCTTGAGGGTGAGCGGCGTGGCCACGCCCGGGTAGAGGGTCGCGTCGGCGTCCCCGTCGGCCCCCTCCACGACGAGGGAGCTGGGCGCCGCGAGGATCTGGGTCTCGCGCACCTGGACCCGCCACGTGGGCTCGCGGTCGCCATAGGTCCTCCCGCCTCGCACCACGAGCTCGTAGCGCCCGGGAGCGCCGCGGAAGGTCAGGGTCGTGAACCGGGCCCCGAAGCCCCCCTGGGCTACGGCCTTGCCCTGGGCGTCCACGAGGCTCACGGCGATGTCCGTGAAGCGGCCGTAGTCCTCGGGCGACACGGTCAGCGCCAGGTCCACGCCGGCCATGTCGTGGCCCAGGGTCAGGGGCAGACGCCCGGTGTCGCCCCGGATCTCGAGCTTCCGCGTGCGCCGCTGGCCCACGATACGCGCCGACCAGCGGCCCCGAACCGGCGCGTCGAAGCGGTTCGTGGCGCGCAGGGTCGCCGTGGGCCCGGCGCCCTCCTTGGTCTCGTAGGGAACACGGCTCGGGAGGGCCACACCCACGAAGCGCACGTCCAGCCGATAGCGGACCTTGGACGGGAAGCGGAAGGCCGCCTCGGCGTCGATCTCCCAGGTGGTCCCGGCGGCGTCCGCGCCCAGCGCGCGGGCGCCCAGGACCTTGTGCCAGCGCTTCCCCGCACGCCCGCTCATGCGCCCGAAGGCCGTGGGGCGCCCGGCCGGGTCGTGGATCTGGACCCAGGCGTCCCCCTGCTCGGGGTGCTTGCCCCCGCCCGGGCCGAAGTCGACGATCATCGCCGTGGCGCCCGGAGGCACCTGGACGAAGTAGCGGTGCACGTCGGCGGGGGCGAGCGTGCCCCGGAAGGAGCGCTGGCGCGTGCCCTCCACGTCGAAGCGGTAGGGCACGACGACCGAGACGGGCAGGGCGAGGGCGTCCACGGGCTCGCCCTCCACGCGGCCGCGCACGAGGCCCACGTACAGCCCAGGCTTGGTGAGCTTGGCGCGATCCACGGTGACGTGCACGGACTGGGGGGCGTCGCCGCGCAGGGTGAGGCGCCGGCGGTCTACGCGAAGCCAAGGCACCGTGGGCGTGAGCGCCAGACGCGCGAAGAACGCGTGGCGCTGGCTGTCGGTCGCGCGGGAGGCGAGCGCGGCGTGGACGTCGAAGGTGACGCGCTCGGGCGCCCGGGGCACGAAGCCGCCCACCCGCCAGAAGCTGGCCGGTGCCTGGTGTCCAGGCCGCTGGGGGATGGGTGTGGACGCGTCGAACCCCAGCAGGAGCCCCAAGTGGTGCGCCTTGGATTGGGCGCGTGCCAGGGCGCGCAGGGCGTCGAAGGCGGCGGGGACCTGGAGGAGCCCCGCGCCCTGATCCAGCCGGGTGGCGCCCGGAACCGGGCGCGCCGTCCCCTTGAGGGCCTCCTTCAGGGTCCACGCGGACCAGGGGATCTTCTCCGCCTGGGCCGCCGAGATGAGCAGGGCGTGGACCCCGCTGGTCTGGGGGGTCGCCATGGACGTCCCCGCCATGACCGCGCGCCGCATGAAGTTGGGCACCGAGGACCAGGCCGCGCCCGGGGAGACGGCGTCGGGCTTGTCCAGCTCCCCGCCGCGGCTGGAGAACCAGAAGACCGCATCCCGGGGGATGGGGGCCCCCCACAGGCCCTGGGCGTTGGCCCGGGTCACCAGGGCGCCGGAGGTGAACGCCCGCCGGGCGGCGCCGGGGGTGCCCACCGTGGAGAGGCCGGGCCCTTCGTTGCCCGCGGCGATGGACGCCACGAGGCGCGGGTGCTCGGCGAGCAGCTCGTCCACGAGGCGATCCATGTCCGCCTCGCCCTCCGTCTCCGAGCCGATTCCGTAGCTCAAGCTGATGACCACGGGGACCCCGTGCTCGTCCGCCCAGCGGGCGGCGTAGCGGAAGGCCTTACGCTTGGCGTCCGTCGTCGTGGCGCCGCCCGCGTTCGTGTTGTCGCCGATCTTGAGCGACATGACCCAGGCCCCCGGGGCGATCCCGTCGAAGCCCTCGCGCCCCTCCAGCCCGTGCCCCGTGGCGATGCCCGCGCAGTGCGTGCCGTGGCCGCCGTCATCGAAGTGCAGCTCCACCGAGTGCTCGCCGGGGTCGCGCGGGTCGTCCAGGTTGATGGCCACGGTCACCGCCACGGGCGGCAGGTCCTTGCGCGGGTCCGGGTTGCGGAAGGCGAAGGGCTTGCGGTCCACCCGGTAGCTGGGGCGGAGGGCCTCGTCGCTGAGATCCCCGTCGCCGTCGAGGTCGATGGCGCACAGGGGCTCGCCGCGCCCGGCTCCCGGGCCGGGCGCGGGCGGGACGAAGGCCAGGACGGCGAAGACGCCGTCGGTGTGGCCATCGCGGTTGAGGTCGCGCACGTCCGAGTTCTTCAGGCGCTCCTCCCGGAAGAACCCGAGCCACCACGTGCCCGGGTGTCGCTGGGTCCCCGCCGGTTCCGCGCCCAGCGCCCGGAACCCGCGGACGAAGCCGTCGTCCGTGCGCAGGACCTCCACCCCCCCCTCGCGCTCCACGCGGGCGGGCTTGAGCTCCACCCGCCCCTCCCCACTGAAGTCCCGCGTCTCGATGACCTTGGTCTCGCCCGTCGTGGTCTGGCGGAGCCCGGGCACCGTGGGGTCCACGCCCGTGTCGAGGACGGCGACGACGACGCCGCG
This sequence comes from uncultured Myxococcales bacterium, assembly GCA_964478315.1. Taxonomy (GTDB): domain Bacteria; phylum Myxococcota_A; class UBA9042; order PHBI01; family JAAZYN01; genus CAYZID01. The sequence goes on from CAYZID010000385.1 coordinate 2,837, forward strand.
CCCGTCCCAGGTGGGGTGGGCCTCGGTGAAGGCGGCGGCGCCCACGGCGTCGCGGCTCAGGAGGTCGGCGTAGGGCGCGGGGCGCGGGGCCTTGGCGTCGCTCGGTGCCGGGGAGAGGGTGAGGGCGAGGGCTCCGGCGAGGCCCCCCGCGAGGCGAACGACCGCGCCGTGCCTGCGACGGGGGAGCGAGAGCCGATGGGCGCGGGGATCTGCGGGGCGGTGGGAGGAGATGGGGCTGCTGGACACGGCTGCCTCGGGGGCTTGGGGGGAGCGAAGCGGTGCGGCGGCCGGCGGGGGGGCGACGCCGGGCGCGGTGTAGCACGGCGCCTCGGGGGGCCTCAACGCACGCGAACGCCTACTCGCTTGGCGCCCCAGGACCCAGGGGCGGGCTCGAAGACCCCGGCCACCGCGGTCCCGCAGGAAGCGCACCGCCCCGCCTCGTCCAGCCCCCAGGAGAGCAGCTCGTACCAGTCGCGCTGGATGCACACGGTGCCGCACGATGGGCAGCGGGTGGCGTCGCCGTCGGGATCGTGGACGTTCCCCGTGTAGACGTAGCGGAGCCCCTCGCGCTGGGCCAGCCGCCGGGCCTCGCGCAGCGTCGTCAGGGGCGTGCGGGGGCGGTCGCGGAGCCGGAACGTGGGGTGGAAGGCGGAGAGGTGCAGCGGCGTGTCCGGGCCCAGGTGGGTGGCGACCCACGCCGCGAGCCGGGAGAGCTCGTCGGGGCTGTCGTTCTCCCCGGGGATGACGAGCGTCGTCACCTCCACCCAGGCGTCCGTCTCGTCGCGGAGGTGTTGGAGGGTCTCCAGCACGGGGGCGAGTCGACCGCCGCACAGGGAGCGGTAGAAGCGCTCCGTGAACGCCTTGAGATCGACGTTCACCGCGTCCATGTGCGCGAAGAGGTCGCGCCGGGGTGCGGGCTCGATGTAGCCCGCCGTGACGGCGACGGTTCGAAGCCCGGCTGCGTGACACGCGGCGGCCGTGTCCATGGCGTACTCGGGCCAGGTCACCGGGTCGTTGTAGGTGAACGCCACGCTCCGGGCGCCCACGCTCAGCGCCGCCGCGGCGATCTCCTCGGGGCCGGCGGCGTCACTCAGGCGCTCCACCTCTCGGGACTTGGAGATGTCCCAGTTCTGGCAGAACTTGCAGCCGAGGTTGCACCCCGCGGTCCCGAAGGACAGCACCGGGGTCCCCGGGAGGAAGTGGTTGAGGGGCTTCTTCTCGATGGGGTCCACGGCGAAGCCCGTGCTGCGGCCCCAGGCGGTCGTGACCAGCCGCCCGCCCTCGTTGGCCCGCACGAAGCAGAACCCGCGCTGCCCTTCACGGAGCTTGCAGCGGCGAGGACACAGGGTGCACTCCACGCGCGCTGGGTCATGGGGTGCGGCGCGCCAGTAGCGGGCCGGCACGCCGCCGCCGTGTCCCGCCCCGCGGGAGGCCGGGTCGTGTCGTCGCGGCGAGCGTCTCACGTCCGTCAGTGTGCCCTCAACCCGGGCGTCGAGGGAAGCGTGCGGATCTTCCTAGTTCCCATCCTGAAAAGGCGGACCGAGCCACGGCGAGTCGATGTGCGTGCC
>CAYZID010000386.1:0-4378 GCA_964478315.1 uncultured Myxococcales bacterium
CACGCCTCCGCGCCCAGCCGCTTGCCTCCTTGCCCAAACGCGGCCTCCCGCGCCTCGGTCCGCAGAGCAGGTGGCGGATCGGGGACAGGGTGACCCCCGGTGCCAGGTAGGGTAGGCTCCCCTCGTGGAACTCGGACCCTACGATGTGGACGCCTGGCTCGACCGTGGCCCCGCCCATCAGCTCTTTCGGACGCCCGAGGGGCTGCTCGTCTACCGGCTGCTGCCCACCGCTGAGCCGTCCGAGCGGCAGGTCCTGCGGCCCACCGTGGAGCTCCTGGTGGAGGCCCTCCAGGATCCGCGGACGGCCGCGCCAGCCTTCAGCGCGGCCCACCTGGACGGCGACGAGATGCTCATCGCCGTCGAGGACGTCCACGCCCACCAAACGCTCACCTTCGGCGGTCCGCTCGCCCCCGTGTTGGCGCTTGGGCTCGCTCACCGCCTGCTGGACGGGCTCGCCGCGCTCCACGGGCGTGGCCTCTACCACGGCGCGCTGACCCCCAGCCGCATCGGGCTCGCCGCCGACGGGGCGCCCGTGCTCTTCGACGTGGGCGCGGCGCTCCTGGCCGACGCCGACCCGGAGCATCGACTGGCCGCGGCGCTTCCTGGCTTCACCGATCTCTACCCGGTCCCGGCGCTCATCCCGCCCGAGATCTTCCATTGGAAGCCCCTGTCCCCCGCGGCGGACGTGTTCCTCGTGGCGGCCCTCGCCTACCGCTGGCTCACGGGTCGCTACGCCCACGGCACGGGGCGGGCCATGGAGATCTACGGCCGCCTCCGCGACGGTGTCCGCGACCCCTTCCCCCCGCTCCCCGCGGGGCTCAACGTCGCCGCCATGGGGAAGCTCCAGGACGCCCTCAGCTCGGACCCGGAGGAGCGCCCGAGCCCCGAAGAGCTCCTGGAGAGCCTGCGCCCCTTCGGGGGCGTGGGCGGCAGCCAGCTCGTGGAGCTCACGGCCCCCGCGAGCTACTACGCCACGACGTTCTCCGCCATGAGCCCCGAGGATGCCCCCGGGCCTCCCGGCTCGGCCAACGAGATCCGCCGTCAGGAGGCCCTCCGGCGCGCCACCCTCCAGATGGAGATGGTCCGCGCCCACCGCCCCGAGCCCAAGCGCGCGCGCTCCTGGACCTGGCTCGTGGCCTTGCTCCTCGTGGCGGCCGCGGCCGTAGCCCTCCCGGACCTCATGGGCCGGCTCTCGGGCTCCAGCCGCGGAGGCCCAGGGCCGGCGCCGGCCCCGGTCCACGCCGCGCACGCCCCGGACCCGGACGGGACCGCCGCGGAGGCCTCGCCGCCCAGCGCCGACGCTGCGCCCAGCGCGCCCAAGGGCGAGGCGCCCACGCCCACGCCCACCTCGTCCGTGGTCACGGTCCACGTGGGCCCGCGCCCGGACGGCAAGGAGGTCTTGGACCTCCGCCGACGCCAGCCGGAGCCCGAGGCGCACGCCACACGGCGGCGAGCCCTCGACGGGCCGCCCGCGGTCGAGTAGAGCAATACAGCGAGCCGCCCCCGCGCGGGCCTCACGAGGAGGCGCCGACGCCAGGGCGCGCCCATCCGTCATGGGACGCGCCGCGACGTGACGCGACGTGAGATGACAAGGAGCCGGGAGGGCAACGCGATGACCAAGACCGACCTCCCCGCCGGGATCGAGCCGGCGGTCGTGTGGGAGCACTTCGACCTCCTGCGGCGCGTGCCGCGCTGCTCGGGCAACGAAGGCCCCGTGCGGGACGTCGTCCTCGCCTGGGCGAAGGAGCACGGGTTCGAGCACCAGACCGACGCCGTGGGCAACGTGCTCATCCGCGTGCCAGCGAGCCCCGGGCGTGAGGGCGAGCCGCCCACCGCGCTCCAGGGGCACCTGGACATGGTGTGCGAGAAGAACGCGGACGTGGACCACGACTTCGCCACGCAGGGCATCGAGCTCGAGCGGGACGGCGACTGGCTCACCGCCGTGGGGACCACGCTGGGCGCCGACAACGGGATCGGCGTGGCCACGGCCATGGCCATCGCCGTGGACCCCGACGCCTCCCACGGCCCCCTGGAGTTGCTGTTCACGATCGACGAGGAGCGGGGCCTCACGGGCGCGAGCAACCTCCAGCCCGGCTGGGTCACCGCGCCCACGCTCCTCAACCTCGACACCGAGGAGGAGGGCTCCATCTACATCGGCTGCGCGGGGGGCGGCGATGTGCGCTCGCTGCTGCCGCTGGAGTACGAGCCCGTGCCCGACGGGTGGCTCGCCTACTCCATCCAGGTCAAGGGCCTCACCGGCGGGCACTCGGGGCTCGACATCGACAAGAACCGCGCCAACGCCATCAAGTGCCTGGCGCGCACGCTGGACATGGCCCGCCGCGCCGGCGTGGACTACCGCCCGGCCAAGCTCCGGGGCGGCACCATGCGCAACGCCATCCCCCGCGAGGCGCGCGTGGGCGGCAGCGTCAAGCCCGAGGAGGTCGGCTACCTGGAGGCCGTGGTCAAGGCGGCCCAGGAGGAGCTGCGCGGGGAGTTCGGGGCGACGGACCCCGGCCTGGAGGTCCTCCTCGTCGCGCGCCCCCACTGCGGCCACACCGAGGTCTTCACGGCGGCTTTCACCGGGCGGGTCATCGACGCCCTGCTGGCCACGCCCAGCTCCGTCATCGCGATGAGCCAGGAGGTTCCCGGGCTCGTGGAGACGAGCACGAACCTGGGGGTCGTGCTCACCCACGACGCTCACCTGGAGGTGGTCAACTGCACGCGCTCCAGCAAGGGCGTGGCCCTGGAGGCGCTGCGCCATCAGATCGCCGCCGTCTACCGCCTGGCGGGCGCGGAGAACATCTACGAGGACAGCTACCCCGGCTGGCAGCCCGACCCCGACTCCAAGCTCCTCCAGGCGGCGCTCGCCATCCACAGGGAGGCCGTGGGGCGCGAGGCCGAGGTCAAGGCCGTCCACGCGGGGCTCGAGTGCGGCCTCATCGGGGAGGTCTACCCGGGCGTGGAGATGATCTCGGTGGGGCCCACGGTCGTGGGCGCCCACTCCCCCGACGAGCGCGTGTCCATCTCGTCGGTGGGCGTCTTCTACGACTACGTGAAGGCGCTGCTGGCGCCCCGGTGACTCGTCCGCGCGCTGGGCGGGCGGACGCCCCTCAGCGCGCGGGCACCCAGCGCACGACGCCACGGGCCAGCCCGAATTCGGCGGGTCGGTCGGCGGGCAGCTCCACCTGACGCCTGCGCTCGCCGCGGTGGAACAGGCCATTGGTGCTCGCCGTGTCGATGACCCAGATGCGCCCGTCCACCCGGATGAGCAGGGCGTGGACGCGCGAGACGCGCTCGGCCGTGAGCGCGCCCACGTCGGCGTTGTCGCAGCGGTCGTAGCGCCCCAAGAGCACGCCTCGGTCGAGTGAGGCGCGCGTGAGCGGCAGCTCCGCCGCCGTGGCTTCTTCACCCTGGGGGAGCACGAGGTGCGCCACGATGCGGGACCCGCGCGAGGTCTCCGTCTGCTCGGTGAACAGCGGTCCGGGGAGGGACGTGATGGACGTGCCACGCCGGCGACCCGTGAACGAGGCCTCGCGGTCGGAGAGCTCGTCGTCCGACGCCGTGGGGGCACTGACGTGGCCGTCCCCGTTCCCTCGCCCAGCCTCGGAGGCCCGCGAGGGGGGGCTCGCCTCGTCGTCACCGTCACCGTCATCGTCCCCGTCGCCGCTCGGCTCGTGCTCCATGAAAACCCGGTCCTGGAGCGCATCCCAGGCGTCTTCGCCGCGCGCGGGCCAAAGGACGCCCCCCTCCGAGGTGGGGAACAACATGACGTGGTAGCCGGCGCACGTGAGGAACACGGGCCCGTCGGCCTCCAGGGCCTCCAGCTCCCGCCCAGACTCGTCGCGGAAGGGGATGGGTGTCCTGAGGTCGAGGACGCGGTACCGAACGACCCGATCCGCGCCCAGCGGGAGCGTGAGCAAGGCGAGGTGTCGCAGGGACACGGAAGGGTCGCGGTCCACGAAGAAGTCCGCCCGCTTGTGGCGGCCCACAATACTTGAGTTGACCCGGTCCGGGTGGGCCGAGAAGCAGCCGGCCGCCGCCGCGCCTCGGTTGTCGGCCGTGAACACCGCGACGCCCGGCGCCCCCCAGCCGGTCACCAGGTCGCGGATCTGCCTGTAGTGGCGCAGGAAGACGTCGCGTGGCGGGGGGAGCAGGCGAGCGATGGGATCGCTCACACCCAGGACGAGGGTCTGGCTCCCTTCTGCGGCGTCCCGATCTCCTGCGATGGGGATGATGCGCGTCCTCTTCATACGCCCCGAGCATACCCCAAAGCGGTTGCAGAACACGAACGCCCGCGCCCCACGGTCCTCCCGCTGGCGGGCCCCAACCCAGATCCGCCACCTGCTCTGCGGACCGAGGCGCAGGAGGCCGCGTTTGG
>CAYZID010000387.1:0-4359 GCA_964478315.1 uncultured Myxococcales bacterium
AAACGCGGCCTCCTGCGCCTCGGTCCGCAGAGCAGGTGGCGGATCGGGGCCCAGGCCGCAGCACCCCTTGGCGGCCAAGGCTTGACGGACTACGTCAGTGGCTTACCATAGCCCCCATGGACTTCACTTGGGACGGGGCCAAGAACGCAGTGAACCGAAGGAAGCACGGCGTCTCGTTCGAGGAGGCCACGGAGCTTCTGCGCTCCGAGCGCGATCACCTCGTGATCTTCGATGACGAGCACTCGGTCGACGAAGACCGTTTTATCTCGATTGGCCCCATTCGTCGGGGGCTCGTACTCGTGGTCTGGACCGAGCGAGACGTTGACGTCGTGCGCGTGATCAGCGCGCGATGGGCAACCGCCAGCGAGCGGCGGCTCTTTCACGCACACATGGGAGGAAGTGATGATGGACATCCCTGAGCTGACCGCAGACAAGCTCGAACGCTCCTTGCCGGCCGAGCTGCACCGGCGCCTCATGCGAGGCGTCATCGAGTCGGGGGCGGACGTCGCCGCCCTGCGCCGGTTCGTCGGCATGACCCAGGTCCAGTTCGCCCAGGCCATGGGCATCAGCGTCCACACCCTGCGCAACTGGGAGCAGGGGCGCCGACGGCCAGACGGCCCCGCCGTCGCGCTCATCCGCATCGCCGCGCGACACCCGAGGATCCTCCGCGAGAACCTCCAAGCCGCCGCCTGACCCCAGCGCGCCCGCTCGTTCGTTCTCCTCCGGCGCTCCCGCTCCCGCAACGGAGTACGGCTAGAAGCATGATTCACAAACTCTCCCATCGCTAGGCTTGCCCTTGTGATTTCAGCCGGTTCCGCTCGTCGGCCACGTGCCACCAGCACGCTCCCTCCTCGCGAAACCACCTGAAATCACGACGCGGCGCCTGGCTCGGTCCGCCCTTGTGAGTCAAGCTTCTAGGCGCGCTGGGCGAGGATCTGGACGGGGGCTCGGTGGGACTCGAGGGCGGAGGTGAGGGCGCCGCCGGTGCGTTCGAGGTAGGCGGGCCACGCCTGGGCCGTGAGCGTCTCGGGCGCGGGGAAGGGGACGTGGGCGATGGTCAGCGTGACGTCTCCCGAGGGGGCTCCGGGGTCCGTGGACCGCGCGCGGGCGTAGGTTCGAGGGGGCGCGGGCGGGGCGCTCCCTTCGTCGCCCCGGCTCGGCGGGAGAGGGTAGAGGAGGGCGGCCCGACGCGTGGCGTGGGCGGTGCTCACGAGGTGCGAGTACGCGAAGATCTGGTACTGGTCGGCCTTGCCGGGCTTCCCGAGCTTGTACTTGGCGTCGAGGACGTAGGCGACGCCTTCGCGTTCGACGAACAGGTCGACGTTGGAGCCGCCGCCCAGCCCGACCCAGGGGCTCGGGACGGGCTGCTGGGGATGGGGCTCCCAGCCTCGGGCGCGGAGGGCTTGCTCCAGGATCCCCTCCCAGACCTTCGGCGTCTGGACCACCCACACGAGGCCGCTCTGCCCCCGCGTGTGGTCCGTGAGCTCCAGCGGCAGGCGCTGGAGGAGCAGCCTGGCCATGTCCAGCGCGGTCTGCCAGCCCCGCTGGAGGCGGGAGAGGCGCACGCGCCCCGCGTGGTGGGCGGCCACGGCCACCGGCAGCGACGGGATGTGGGCCAGCTCGCGCCGCACGCGCAGGGCGTCCTCGCGCAGGGCGCGGGTGAGGTCGGCCACCAGGGGCGGAAAGGCCGCCCCCGACGCCACGTGGTCCAGGGCCGTGACCAGCACCTGGAACAGCGTCACGCCCGCCGTGAAGCGGTCATACTCGCACTCCACGCGGGGCGCGCGGGTGAGCGCCACCCGAGCCATGCCGCGGGCCGTCATGCGCCCGCGGATGACGGCCATCCACTCCGTCGTGGGCACGTAGCCCTGGCGCACCTCACGGGCCCGGGCCTCGACCTCGCGCACGAAGGCGTGGGCCGTCAGGAAGCGCAGCGGGTCGTGGCGCGCGCGTCTTCCTTCGCCGACCAGATACCCGGGGCCATCGTCTCGCGGGCTGTGGAGCTGGCGGTGGGGCCTCCAGTCCCGCGAGAAGACGACCAGGCGAAGCAGCTCGGCGAGCCGCTTCGTGAGCGCGCTGGGGTCCGCCCGCCAGGGTTTCGGCACGCGGGGCGTCCCGGAGGCCAGGGACAGCAGCCCGCGCAGGGACCCGCGCGTGGCGGCGTCCAGCTCGCCTTCTCCTTCGCCCTCGCCCTCGCGGGCCCCGTCCCCCACCTCGCCCGTCTCATCCCGCTCCGCCAGCCACTCCGCGCAGCGCTCGAACAGGCTCCTCCAGCCCTCGTCGGGGCACACCACGCGCTGGCGGTCGCCCTCGTAGGCGAGGACGCGCAGGCGCCCCTCCGGGTCCTGCCAGGCGGGGTCTCTGGGATCCCGCGGGAAGGGCTGGTGGCCGGCTGGGTCCTGGCCCTCAGCCCGCCACAGCTTGGGCAGGACGAGCAGCAGGAGCGAGCGTTTCACCCCCGTGGAGTCATCCTCGAAGGCCACCAGTCCGCACCGCGACCGCATGGGGCTGATGTGGAGGTGGACGACCTGGGGCTCGTGCGGCGGCACTTGGGCGGCGAGCGCGTGGCTCACTCGCCGCCCTCAGCGCCGCCCGCCGCTTCGTCCTCCCCGCCCTGCGCCCGGACCGGCTCGTCGGCCACGAGCCACAGCGTGGGCACCTGGAGGAGGCCCTTGGCGCCTTGCGCCGTCTGGTCCACGACGCGGTGCCCGTCCACGCGCACATCCCCGAGCTTCCCCGGGTCCTTGAGCCAGTCTTGGAGGTTGTTGGCCACCAGGACCTCGGCGAGCTGGGGCAGGATGTGGTGGTTCCAGTGGTAGCGGACGATGGCGCTCCGCTCGTCCCTGCCGCTCACGTCCTGGAGGTCCTCTTTGAGGTCGTACAGGTAGCTGTGGCCCAGCATGGCGTCGGGGCCGGCGGTTCTTAGCGCCCCGTTGATCGTCCTCCAGGCTTCGAAGGACTCCCTGAGCTCGCCCGGCGTCTCGAAGTCGCGCCCGTCGGACGGCTCGCCCGGCGCGAAACCCGAGGGCCACAGCCGCTCGAAGGCGAAGCGGCGCCGCAGGGCGGCGTCCAGGGGGGCCACCGAGCGGTCGGTCGTGTTCATGGTGGCGACGACGTAGATGTTGTCGGGCACGAAGAACAGGCGCTTGCTGCCGGGGAGGGCCACCACCTGGCAGTTCGACAGGTCCCAGGCGCCGAGGTCGTCGCTCCAGCGCGCCCGCTTGGAGCGCTCGATGGTGGTCAGGAGGTCGCCGAGCACCTTGGGGACGTTGCAGCGATTGAGCTCGTCCAAGAGCACGACGTAGTCGCGTCCGGGGTCGTTCACGGCCCGCGCACACACCCGCAGGAAGAAGCCATCCTGCATCGTGAAGGGCCTGTCGGCCGTCGCGCCGTGGAGGTCCGGGCGGTGGACGTGGAAGTAGGCCGCCAGCTCGGGCTCGTCGAGGGGCTCCCCGTCCGCGCCGAGCACCGGCATCGCGTCGTCCAGCGGCTTCACCCACGGCGTCCGGCTGGCGTCCCCCAGGCCGGTCCCGGGGGCTTGCGTGTTGGGCCGCAGCCCCTCCACGAGGTCCTCGTAGGTCGTGGCCGGGTGCATGGTGATGGCGAACTCCCCGTCGCCGCGGCCGCCCAGCTCGCGCCCGAACGACGGCTCCCACGCCTCGCAGATCTGCCCCACCGCAAACGTCTTCCCCGTCCCCGGTACCCCCTCCAAGACCAAGTTCTTGGCCCGACGGAGCGTGGCCGCGAGCTTCCGCGGCGCTCTTGCGTATCGTTTCTTCAGCCGGTCGAACAGCTCGCGGAACCACGGTTCACCGTCGATTTCTCCCCGGTACAGCCTAGCTGCGTCGGTCCGGCTAGCCGTGTTGGTGCGAGAGTCTCGGAATCGCTGTTCAATGGGCCCGAAGTCTCCCTGGCAGGCAGCCAGGAACAGGGGCGGAAACTCGGTCCGCTTTGCTCGCAACGCGGTACCCAGGTTGTGAAACACATGTTCCTTCGTGTAGTCGACACGGGTCTCGCCGGCGATTTCCTGGGCGACCTTTTCGGAGGCCTCGACGATCGCGTCTTTCACAGTCCGCTCGGTGAGCGGGTTGGGCGGTGATTCCAGGAGCGTCTCCAGCACCCGACGGAGTTGATCCGCCGATCTGTAGCCCTTTCTCACGTAGTCCGTCACGCTGGCCTTCCTGTCATTCTACGTGGACTCTCCTACCTCGTTCCCATCCTGAAAAGCCTCCCGTCGCCGCGACGGCCGCTACACGCACCATGCGCGTCCCCGCAACCACTTGAAGTAGCGCTGCTACTCCGGCTGGTTGCGTGAACGCACCTGGCACGCACATCGACTCGCCGTGGCTCGGTCCGCCT
>CAYZID010000388.1:0-4358 GCA_964478315.1 uncultured Myxococcales bacterium
TCAGTTCGAGGGCTTGGGCGGCCGCGGACGCGCCGCGATCGCCGCGATCCGCGACGGGAGGAGGCTGTGAATCATGCTTCTAGGTCCTGGGACTACCGTGCGAGACGCGTAGGCGAGGTGCCGCATGGCGACGACCGTCCCCCCCACCGCTCGCTCCGGTAGCTCCGCTGGCCCCAACGCCACCATCCAGTGCCAGCTCTGCCCCAAGGGCTGCGTCATCGCGCCGGGCGAGAGCGGTGAGTGCCGCGTGCGCGTGAACGTGGACGGCGTCCTCACCGCCGTGACCTACGGCGCCCCCTCGGCCCTCCACATCGACCCCATCGAGAAGAAGCCCCTCAACCACTTCCACCCGGGGGCGCGGGTCCTCAGCGTCGCCACCGTGGGCTGCAACCTCCACTGCGACAACTGCCAGAACTGGCAGCTCTCCCAGACCAACCCCGAGGACGCCGACACCTACGACCTACCGCCCGCCGACGTCGTCGCCCTGGCCCGCGGCAAGCGCACGCCCGGCATCGCCTTCACGTACTCCGAGCCCCTCGTCTACTACGAGTACACCTATGACACGTTCCGCCTGGCGCGGGCGGCTGGGCTCGCCACCGTCCTGGTCACCGCCGGGTATGCCGCGCCCACCCCGGCGCGCGAGCTGTTCCGCTTCACCGACGCCGCCAACATCGACCTCAAGTTCTTCGACGACGCCCTGTACCACCGCATCACGGGCGCCCACCTGGGGCCCGTGCTGGACTTCATCACCGCGGCCCACGAGGCGGGCGTCTGGGTGGAGCTCACGAACCTGGTCATCCCCACGCTCAACGACGACCCGGCCCTCGTGCGCCGCATGGCCCGCTGGATCGTCCGCCACGTGGGCCCCGACGTGCCCCTTCACCTGTCGCGCTTCCACCCGCGGTACCGCCTCACGAACCTGCCCCCCACGCCCCCGGAGACGCTCACCCGCCTGCGCGACGTGGCTTTGGGCGAGGGGCTCCACTTCGTCTACGTAGGCAACGTCCCCGGCAGCCCCGGCGCCAACACCTACTGCCCGCGCGACGGGACCCTGGTCGTGGAGCGGCGCGGCTACCGGATCGCGAAGATGTCACTGGACGCCGGGGGGCGCTGCCCCACCTGCCACCAGCCCGTGGCCGGCGTCTGGGGGAGGCTCACGCCATGAAGATGTCCCGAGAGAAGACCCTCCGGGGCGGCGCACCGTCCGGGCGCCCCGTGTCGCGCCGCCGTTTCTTGGGCCGCCTGGCCCTCGCCCTGGGCGGCGCGGCGCTCGTCCCGCCGCTCGCGGCCGCCGCCGCCCGCTGGGCCCGCCTGGTGGCTCACGGCGTACCCCCGGCACGCGGCGCTGGCTGGCCGGGCTTCGAGGCCATGCGCCGCCGCCGTCGCTCGGCGCAGGAGCTCGCCCACCTCGACCTGGAGGCGCCCCATGACCTCGCCGGCTGACCACCCTCGCTCTTGCAGTGGCCTCGCCCGGGGGCTGTCCCTCGTCGCCGCCGCCGTGTTGGCCGCGGCCTGTGCCCCGACCCGCCCGAGCCCCCGCTCGGACGCCGCCGGGGGGCCGCACGGCGCGCCCCCCGTCTCGGCCTCCAAGGCGTCCCCCAAGCACGCAGCGACCCAGGAGAAAGGAACCATGGCCTCGCACTCGGAACCCACCGCCTCCGCCCTGGAGATTCCAGACGTCACGCGCCCCGCCCGCTTCGCTGGGAGCTGGTACGAGGGCGACCCGGCCCGGCTCCGCGCCCAGCTCCAGCACTGGCTGGACGAGGCCGCAGCCGCCCACGAGCCCACGCCGGTCTCGGACGCCACGCCTCACCTCTTGGGGGTCATCGCCCCCCACGCCGGCTATCGCTTCTCGGGGCGCACGGCGGCCAGCGTCTATCGCCTGGTGCGGGACGCCAAGCCCCGGCGCGTCTTCGTGATGGGTCCCAGCCACCACGCGGCCCTGCGCGGTGTGGCGCTCGTCATGGCCCGCCGCTTCGACACGCCCCTCGGCCCCCTGGACATCGACACCCAGGCGCTCTCGGCCCTGGCGGCTCACCCGCTGTTCCTCCACGGGCCCGACGCCGCGGCGGCCGACGCGCGCGAGCACTCGGTGGAGATGCAGATGCCCTATCTGCGGCTCGTGGCGCCGGACGCCCAGGTGGTCCCCCTCATCGTGGGGCGCCTGACCTTGCCCGAAGTGGCCAAGGTGGCCGAGCAGCTCCGCGCCCTCCTGCGGCCCGGGGACGTCATCGTGGCCTCCAGCGACTTCACCCACTACGGGCCCAACTACGGCTACATGCCGTTCGGGACGGGCCCCGAGACGCAGGACAAGATCCGCGCCATGGACCACGAGGCCTGGGGCTTCATGGCCCAGCGCGACATCGAGGGCCTGTGGCGCTTCAAGGCGGACACCGAGGCCACCATCTGCGGCTTCATGCCCATCAGCATCCTCCTGGCGCTGCTCCCGCCCGCGGCATCCGCAACACCCAACGAGACCCCGGCGCGCGCGGCGGCGCTCGTCCACTACGATACCTCGGGGCGCCTCACGGGGGACACGACGAACTCCGTGAGCTACGTCGCGGGCGCCTTCGCGGCCTCGGAGGCCTCATGGGGTGGGCGTGCTCGGGCGGGGGCTGGCAAGGAGGGGGGCGCCGGCGCGGCCTCCGAGCGTCCCAGCCTGCCGGTGGACCCGGCTCTGGCGGCCTTCGGGGGGCAGGACTTCTTGACGCCGCGGGAGCAGCGCATGGCGGTGACCATCGCCCGGCAGGCGCTGGAGGCCTTCGTGCGTCGTGGGGAGACGCTGGACCCCCGGGCGGCGGGGCTCCTCCCGGCGGACTACGAGGGGCGGCTCACGGAGCCTCACGGCGTCTTCGTCACCTTGAACCAGAAGGCGAACGGGCATCTGCGCGGGTGCATCGGGGACCTGGCGGGGCGGCGGCCCTTGGCGGAGAACATCGTCGCCAACGCCATCAACGCGGCGGCCCACGACCCGCGCTTTCGGCCGGTGCGGCCCGAGGAGCTGCCCCACCTGGTGGTCGAGGTGACGGTCCTCACCCCTATGACGCCAGTGGCGAGCAAGGACGACATCCTCATCGGGCGCGACGGCGTCCTGCTGTCCCACGAGGGGCGGCGCGCGGTCTACTTGCCCCAGGTGCCCATCGAGGCGGGCTGGGGCCTGCGGCGCACCCTGGAGCACCTGGCGCGCAAGGCCGGCTTCCCCGCCGCCCAGGCGCCGGCGGTCATCGACCGCGCCAGCTACGAGACCTTCCGCGGCTTCGTCTACGAGGAGCTCCCGGAGTGATCTCGCCCCCCGACGCTGCCTGGCGCTCGGGCTGCGGACCGGGCTGGGACATGGGGGCCGACCCCGGTTCGCCACCTACTCTGGGGTTCGGCTTTGGATCCCGCGTGTGGGCGGCGTCGGGCTAGAAGCATGATTCACAAGGGCGGACCGAGCCAGGCGCCGCGTCGTGATCTCAGGTGGTTTCGCGAGGAGGGAGCGTGCTGGTGGCACGTGACCGACGAGGGGAACCGCCTGGAATCACAAGAGCAAGCCTGGGGACGGGAGACGTTGTGAATCATGCTTCTAGGCGACTGGGTGCTCGACGTGACGCGGCCACGCCTCCGTACCCAGCCGCTTGAAGCACGATGCAGAACCCGGACCGAGCGGGCGCGAGCGAGGGTGGTGATTCACTTCGATCGCGTTCCCGAGCCCGCTGAGTTCCAACAGCAGGTGCGGCAGCCCGGCCTGCGGTGGCTCGAACAGCACCCCGACACCAAGCGCCCCAAGAACTACTGGCGAGCGGTTCGCGCGCCACTCGCCGATGGCTTCCACAACCTCTGCGCCTACTCGGCCGTGTATGCGCCTGGGGGCCAGGTGGATCACTTCGTGAGCTGGAACGAGTGCAGGTCCACGGACCCATCCAAGGCCTATGAGTGGTCCAACTACCGCTTTGCGGCGGGCTGGATGAACGCCAGCAAGAGCAAGCTCCGAGCCGCACAGCTCCTGGACCCCTTCGAGGTAGAGGACGGCTGGTTTCGCATCCTCCTCCCGTCACTGCAGCTCGTCGTGGACGAGACGCGCATCTCCGCCGAGCTCCTGGATCGCGCCCGCTTCGTCTTGGAGCGCCTGCACTTGCGAGACGACGAGCGCGTCATCCGCCAGCGAAGGACGTCGTATGAGCTGTTCCAGACGGGGAAACTCACCCTGGAAGGCCTGCGCGAGATGGCGCCCCTCATCGCGCGCGCCGTGGAGGCACGTGAGGAGCAGGGGCGTGGAGCGGGGGAGGGGTAGGGCGCGGCGGCCCAACGCACGGGCTCCGTTAGCCCCAGATCCGCCACCTACTCTGGGATTCGGCTTTGGATCCCGCGTGTGGGCG
>CAYZID010000389.1:0-4343 GCA_964478315.1 uncultured Myxococcales bacterium
CCCCCCGAGCCCCCTGCGCGCGGCGCGCAGCGCCCGCAAGAGGGTGGCCCAGGCCGCCGGCGCCGAGGAGATCCCGGCGGCGCGCTGCTGGCACGAGAGCGTCGTCGCCAAGATGGATTTCGAGACGACCGACGACCTGGAGATCTTCGAGGGCGTCATCGAGCAGGAGCGCGCGGTGCGCGCCCTGGAGTTGGGCCTGGCCATCAACCGGGGCAACTACAACATCTTCATCTCGGGCTACTCGGGCACGGGGCGCTCCACGGTGCTCAAGAACCTCCTGGGGCGCATCGCGCCGCGCCGGGAGACCCCGCCGGACTGGGTGTACGTCAACGACTTCGAGAACATGGACCGCCCCTTCGCGCTGGCCCTGCCGGCCGGACGTGGCTGCGAGCTGCGCAAGGACATCGAGGACCTGGTGCGCCACGTCATCGACGAGTTGCCCGAGGCCTTCCACGCCAAGGAGCACCAGGGGAAGATCCAGCGCATCCTGAACGCGGCCATGGAGGCCGAGTCCACGGCCTTCGGGGAGCTCAACGCGGCGGCGGAGGAGCGGGGGTTCACGGTCAAGAGCACCAAGGGCGGGCTGGCCACCATCCCCGTCGTGGACGGCGAGCCCCTGTCCACCAAGGAGCTGAGCGCGCTCCCGGCCAAGCAGCGGCGCGCCATCGAGCGGCGCCGGCTCAAGCTGGAGCCGCTGGTGAGCGCGTTCATCGAGACCACGCGGGAGATCCGGGCCAAGGCGCGCAAGCAGGTGGAGGAGGCGCAGAGCGAGCTGGGCGCGGGCGTGGTCAAGGAGCCCATCCGCGCCCTGCGGCGCAAGTGGCGTCGGGAGCCGGACGTGGTCGCCCACATCGCCGCCATCGAGGCGGACATCATCAAGCACCTCCGCGGGTTCTTGAGCGACGAGGACGAGGACGACGACGGGCGCCCGGATGCGCGGCCCATGCTCGAGGCGCGCTACGCGGTGAACGTCTTCGTGGACCACGGCAAGACCCAGGGCGCGCCGGTGGTCTTCGAGAACCACCCCACCTTCTACAACCTGTTCGGGAAGGTGGAGAAACGGGCGGAGCAGGGCATCTTCTCCACCGACGTGACGATGATCCGGGCGGGTGCGGTGGCCCAGGCGAGCGGGGGCTACCTGGTGCTCCACACGGCGGATCTGTTCCGGCAGCCCCTGGTGTGGGAGAACCTCAAGGCGGTGCTGCGCAACCGGGCGGTGGCCATCGAGGACATGGCCGAGCAGGTGGCCTTCGTGCCCACGACGGGCATCCGGCCCAAGCCCATCCCGGTGGATCTCAAGCTCATCCTCATCGGCTCGCCGGAGGACTGGTTCGCCCTCTTCGAGCAGGACCCGGACTTCCGCAAGTACTTCCAGATCCGGGCGGACTTCGACGACGAGATCGAGCGGGACGAGGCCACCGAGTACGAGGTCGCGCGGTTCGTGGCGACGTCCTGCCGCAAGCAGGGGCTGCGCCCCGTGGAGCGCGAGGGGGTGGCCGCGGTCGTGGAGCAGGCGAGCCGCCTGGTGGGCGACCAGCGGCGGCTCACGCTGCGCTTCAACGACATCGCGAACCTGCTCATCGAGGCGAACCACCAGGCGAAGAAGAGCCGCTCGCGGCGCATCCAGCGCAAGCACATTCAGCGGGCGCTGCGCCTGCGCGAGGAGCTGGGGGGCTTGTACGCCGAGAAGCTCTTGGAGGCGGTCGTCGACGACCAGGTGATGGTCGCCACGGACGGGGAGGCGGTGGGGCAGATCAACGGGCTGGCGGTCTACCAGGTGGGCGACCGCCCCTTCGGCAAGGCGATCCGCATCACGGCGACGACCTTCTCGGGGCAGGCGGGCATCGTGAACGTGGAGCGCGAGGCGCGCCTGGGTGGGAGCATCCACAACAAGGGGGTGCACATCCTCCACGGGTGGCTGGGGAGCCACTACGCCCAGCGGGGGCCGCTGGCGCTCACGGCCAACCTGACCGTGGAGCAGTCCTACGGCCCCATCGACGGGGACTCGGCGTCGTCGGCCGAGCTGTACGCCATCATCTCCAGCCTGGCGGAGGTGCCCATCCGGCAGGATCTGGCGGTGACGGGCAGCGTGGACCAGCGCGGGCACGTCCAGGCCATCGGCGGGGTGAACGTGAAGATCGAGGGCTTCTTCGACCTGTGCCAGCGGCGCGGGCTCACGCGCAAGCAGGGGGTGGTCATCCCACGGAGCAACACGCGGCACCTCATGCTGGACCCCGCGGTGCGTCACGCCATCGACCGGGGGCGCTTCCACGTCTACGCCGTGGACGACATCGACACGGGGATCGAGCTCCTCACGGGGATGCCCGCGGCGGAGGTCCACGCCCGGGCCATGAAGCGGCTCGTGGCCTTCCGGCGCATGGCGCGCGGGGGCGGCGGCGGGCGGCGCAACTAGGGGCGGCGCGCGCCTAGCGGCTCTGTGAGCCCGACTCGGGCCGCGGCGCCTGCCGCACGGGCTCAACTTGGCGCACTTGGAGCGTCCGCAGGCGGTTGAGGGCGAGCACGAGGTCGAGGCCGCGCACCTGGGCGCGGTCGCCGAAGCCGCGCTCAGTGAAGGCGGTGAGGCCGCCTCGGGCAATGCGGCGGTCGAGCTCCTGGGCGAGCTCGCGCATGGTGCGGTGGCCGTCGGCGAGGTCGGCGGCCACGAGGCGCAGGGCGTCGCCCAGGGCGCGGGTCTGGCTGGGATCCACGAGCTGGTTGAGGAGTGACAGGTCGATCTCCTGGTCACCGAAGCGGATAGCGCGGGTCTCCAGGGCGCGGACGCGCTCGCGGCGCTTGCCCCCGCCGCGGCCGCCGCGGCCGCGCGCCCCGACGCGGGCGTCCACGGAGGCGGGGACCGGCGCGCGGGCGGCCAGGTGGAGGGGGGCCTCGTCGGCCTCGCGGACGCGCTCGGTGGGGTGCTGGGCGATGAGCTGGCGCACGCGGGCGGTGACGTCCACGGGGCGGTAGGCGTCCATTTGGATCACGTGGTCGGCCACCTCGAAGTAGTCGCTGGAGCCGCCGAGCACGAGGATGGTGGAGACGCCGAGCTCGTCGTAGAGCTGGCGCACGCGGTCGACGAAGGGGGTGATGGGCTCCTTGTCCGGGGCGACGAGGAGCTGCATGCGGTGGTCGCGGACGAGGAAGTTGTTGGCGCTGGTGTCCTCGTCGACCAAGAGCAGGCGGGCGCCGGCCTCCACGGCCTCGACGATGCTGGCGGCCTGGCTGGTGGAGCCCGAGGCGCGCTCGGTGGAGAAGGCGCGGGTGTCGGCGCCGGTGGGGAGGTCGCGGATGAAGGGGTCGATGCTGGTGGCAACCACGCGGCGGCCGTCTTCGGCGCGGACGGTGACGGCGTGGTGGAGGGTGACGACGCGCTCGCGGCCGTCGCCGGGGACGTGGTCGTAGATGCCGCGGGCGAGGGCGTCGAGGAGGGTGGACTTGCCGTGGTAGCCGCCGCCGACGATGAGGGTGACGCCGGCGGGGAGGCCCAGGCCGCGCACGGGGCCCGCGTGGGGGAGGTCGATGGTGACGGCGAGGGAGTCGGGGACGGGGCCGAAGGGGACGGCGCCCTGGTCGGGGGTTAGGGGGCGGTCGTCCACGCCGGAGGCGCGGGGGAGGATGGCGCCCTCGGCGACGAAGGCGACGAGGCCGCGGGCGTCCAGGGCGCGGCGGAGGGCGGCGGCGTCTTCGGCGGCGTCGGCGGCGCGGCGGAGGGCGGCGAGGTCAATGGTCTGGGCGGTGAGGGTGTGGTGGACGAGGGCGGGAAGCTCGTCGAGGAGGATGGCGGCGGCCTCGCGGCCCAGGATGCGGCGGCCGGCGGCGGGGAGGCCCACGCGGAGGCGGATCTCCACGTCGCCCGAGCGGGGGTCGATGAGGCAGGCGGTGCGTTCGAGGATCTCTTGGCCGGGGGTGTCGATAGAGACGCGGCCGGAGCCGCCGGAGCCGCGGTGGCCGTGGCAGACGCGGGGGATGGCGGCGGCGACGGCGCGGAGGAGTTGGTCGGCGGCGGCGACGCGGCGGGTGCGCTGGACGGTGAGGTCGTCGGGGAGGGCGGCGACGTGGCCGGGGACGGTGAGGGCCACGCGGGAGGGGGCGGCGAAGGGGTCGCCCTGGACGTGGTCGATGTGGAGGGTGAAGGCGTCGCCGTCGTAGCTGCCGCGGGTGTCCTTGTAGGCGGGGTAGCCGCGGCCGTCGATGCGCTGGAGGGTGCGTTGGAGGCGTTCCATGGCGGTGGGATACCACGAGCGAGGCCGCTCTGGGAGGGGCCGAGAGAGCGGAAGCGGGGGCGGATGCGGGGGCGGATGCGGGGGCGGAAGCGAGGGCGGATGCGGGGGCGGATGCGGGGG
>CAYZID010000390.1:0-4343 GCA_964478315.1 uncultured Myxococcales bacterium
CTCCTGAGCCGCGGCGCCCGGGGCGCCGCGGTGCCCCTGCTCCTGCGCACCTCTCCGGCCGCGCTGCGCCCCACGAGCGCGCTCGGCGAGGCCATCCGCGCCCTCCTGGCCGCGGGGGAGCGCGAGGCCGCGGAGCGGTGGCTCGACGCGCTGCTTCGACGAGCCCCACAGGGCGGCGGGCAGGCCAGGCTGCTGCTCGGCGTGCGCGTGACGAACCTCGCCCGCGCCCTCGTGGACGCCGGGCTCCCCGAGCGAGCCGCGGATCTCTACGAGGCCGTCCTGGCGCAGAGCCCCGGCGACCGGCGCGCCGGGCTGGGGCTCGTGCGCGCCCTCGCCCAAGCGGGCCACCAGGACCGCGCGCTGCGTGAGGCCCGGGCGCTGGTGGAGGGCGCTGGGCGGGGGAACCCCACGCGCCAGCGGGCCCGTGCCGAGGTCGCGGAAGCCCTCCGCGGGGGCGGGGCGCTGGGAGCCTCGGCGGCGCTCCTGGAGGAGCACCTCGCCCACGAACGCGGGGGCGGCCGTTCGACGTCGTTCCCAGCGCTGTTCGCCACCTGTCGGAGCCTCGAAGATCGCGACGGGATGCTGCGCGCCGCGCGCCTGTTGGTCACGCGGGCGCGGCGCGGAGCCCGGGCGGCGGCGGCGGCGCGCGCGGCCCGAGCGCTCGCCACGGCGGGGCTCGTGGACGAGGCCCGGGCGCTGCTGGACGAGAGCCGACGGGAGGCGGGGACCGAAGCCCAGGCCCGGGACGCCCAGACCACGACGACGCGCGCGCTGGCGGTGCTGGCGCTCATGGATGGAGACGGCGAGAAGGCGCGACGCCTGCTGGAGACGTGGGTGGATCTCCGCGGCAAGAGCCTGAGCGCCTGGCGCGACGCCGGGCAGCTCCTGGCCGAGCGGGGGCGCTGGGAGGACGCCAGGGCGCTGTGGGACCGGGCCGTGGAGTCCGGCTACCGCGAGGCCGAGCTGCTGCTGGAGCGGGGGCGCGCGCGGCTCGCGCTCGGAGATCCGGGCGGCGCCCGCGACGATCTCGCCCAGGCGGTGACCCTCGCCAACGCCGAGCCCACCGTCACGAGCGCCGCCCGCCGCGCCTTGGAGGCGGCGAGCCGCCCCGACCTCGCGCGGACCCTCATGGCCCAAGCGCTGGCGCTGGCCCCGGCCCGCTCCGAGTACCGACTGGAGTTGGGGCGGCTCAGCCTGGCCCTCGGGGACGCCGCGAGTGCCCGCCGCGCGTTCCAGGCCTACGAGGACGCCGGACACCGAGGCGCGGCCGATGTCGCCCGCCTCTGGGCCGACGCCGGCTACGGGGAGGAGGCGTTGGCCGCGGCCCGCAGGGGCGTTGCAGCCGTGGCGGACGCGGACGCCTATCGCGCCCTGCGCCGGGGGGCGGAGCTGCTCGTGGCGAGCGGCCGCGGCGACGCCCTGCGCCCCCTCGTGAGCCGCTTCGTGCAGCGGGACGGCCCGGCCGGTAAGGCCTTCCGCGCGGCGAGCCGCGTGGTGTCCAGGGTGGTGGGGGACGCCGGCTGGGCGTTGCGCCTCCGAGAGCGCGCGGCGGCCGTCGAGCCGGCCGTGGACGACGACCTGGCCCGCGCTCGGTGGCTGGGCACCCTGGGGCGGTGGCCCGAGGCCGTGGCGGCCCTCCGACGGTCGGTGATCCGCCACGCCTCCCGGCGCTGGGACGGCCGGCGACACGGCCCCCGAGGGGGCGGCGAGTGGGCCGCCGCGGCGACCGAGGAGGCGGCGCGCTTCCTGCTCGGCGCCGGGCAGCTCGATCGAGCGCGGGCGCTGGCCCGCTGGGCTGCGGAGCGCGCGCCCGCGGACGAGCAGCCCACGCTGGTCGCGGCGCGGCTGGCCTTGGACGCGGGCGACCTCCCGGCTGCCACGCGCTGGGTGAGGCGCTTCGTGGACGCCCGCGCCCACGCCGACGTCGGGACGCGTGGACCGATGAGCGGGGCCAAGCACGACCGGGCGCTCGCCCTGGCGGAGGCTTTGGGCGACGCGGGGGCCGCAGCGACGGGGATCGAGCTCCTCCGGACGATCCAGGATGAGCGCGGAGAGAGGCCACCATCCAAGGAGGTGATGGGCGCGTGGGTGGGGCTGGAGCTGCGACGAGGACACAGCCAGGCGGCGCGGCGCGTGGCCCGACGGTGGGCGCGCGCCGTGGGTGGGGTGGACGGCGCCGCGCTGGCCGGGGCGGCGCTCTTGGCCGCGGGGGACGCCCGGGGCGCGGCGCCCTTGCTGCGCCAGGCGGTGCGAGGCCCGGCCGGCCGGGCCGGCGCGCTGTGGCCCGCCGCCCGCGCCCTCGTCCACGCGCGGATCGCCCTGGGAGCCACACCCGAGGCGGCCCGCCGCGCGACGCTGGAGGACGCGCGGACCGCCCTGGGAGAAGACCGCCTCGCCGCGCTGCGGCTGGAGGTGCGGCTGCGACTCGATACGGGTGAGCCCCGGGGCGCGGTGCGCGTGGCCACGCAAGTCCTGGCGCTGGACCGCACCGACCGCGCGACCCTGGACGCGCTCCTCGAGGCGGCCGCGGCGGCGTCTCAGGGCGCCGGGTTAGGGGATGTTGGGTTGGGGGACACCGGACCGGGGGCCACCGAACCGGAAGGGCGATGGCCCTCTCGGGTCTTGGACGCGCTCCAACGCGCCCGGCCGCGCGGGGGCCGCGCGTCCAAGCTGCTCCCCGAAGCCCAGCGCCAACTGGGGCGGGCGCGGGCCTGGACGCTGGCCCTGGCGGTGGCCGCGTCCCGCGTGCGAGCGGCCCCGGGCTCGGCGCCCGCGCTGCGAGACGCGCTGATCCTCGCGCTGCGCCTGGGTGACCGGGCCCGGGCGGACCAGTACGCGGAGACCCTGCGCCGGGTCCTCACCGCGGCCGCCGAGCGGCCGGTGAGCGCCGCCCGGAGAGCCGAGCTGGCGCTGGCCGAGGCCGGACTCGAGGCGGGCGCCTTGGTCTGGGCCTCGGAGCGCCTGGGCGCGGCGGCCGAGCGCTTGTGGCCGGCCGACGGGGCGAGAGCCGACGACGTGGAGGGAGGTCACGGCGGAGGCTCGGGTGGGGCCGCGCTGGGCCTGGGCGCCGCCCGGCGTCGGTGGGCGCGCGCGAGCCTGGAGGTGGCGCAGGCCCGGGGCGACGAGGGCGCGGCGGCCCGAGCCGCGGCCCGGTGGGTCGAGGCGGCCCCCTACCCCGACCGAGCACGCGTGGAGGCGTGCCGGCGCATGTTGCCGGGGGGCCACCTCGGCGCGGTGGCGTGGGAGGTGCTGGCGCCCCTGCTCGGCGAGGAAGCCGGAGAGAGGGAGGGACCCACCGGGAAGGGAGACGCGCGACCTGACCGGGGGGAGAGCCCCAAGGCGACCGAAGCGGCCCACGCGGAGCCGCCCCTGGAGGTGCTGGCGCTCGCCGCGCGCGCGGCGTGGGCCCAGGCCAACGTCACGCCGTGGCGGGCGCGGGCGCGGGCGCTCACGGCGCGCCTCCTGGCCCGAGGCGAAGGCTGGCTGGGGACGGAGGCGGGCACGCGGGCGGGGGCGAGGGTCCTCCTCGCCGCGCTGCGGGCCGGCGACGTGTCCGCCGCGGAGGACCTCGCGGACCGCCTCATCCGCCAGAGCCAGGAGGCCACGCCAGCGAGTATCTTGTCACTGGTGGTGCAGACCCTGGGGGCCGAGGAGCCCGGGCCGACGGTCTCCACGCCCGCGCCGGCCCCCCGGCGGGCGATGGGGGCCTTCCTGCGCAGCCGGCTGGCCCGGGCGGAGGCCACCGTGGGCCGAGACTGGCTGTGGGCGCTCACCGTGAACCGGGCCGCCCTCGCCGCGGAGGGTCGGGCGGAGGCGGGGCTCCGCGCCTACGAGGACGCCCTGGGCCGCGGCCTGGCGGACGGCAGCCTGTGGAACAACTACGCCTACGCGCTGGCCCAGGAGGGCGTGGGGCTGACGCGCGCGTTGGCGCTCGTCGATCGCGCCCTCGGCGGGGGCGCTCCCCCCCGCGCCAACGCCTTGGACACGAAGGCGTGGGTCCTCTACCGGCGAGGGGACCACGGGCGCGCGCTGACCGTCCTGCGCTGGGCGCTGGCCCGACAGGGCGCGAGCAAGGGGCGCTCCAGCGAGGGACAGGCCACGTTGGACTGGCACCTGGCCCGCGTCGCGGGCGCCGCGGGATACCCGCGGCTGGCGCGGGCGGCGCTGCGCTCCTGCGCGGCGCGGGCGGGGACGGCGCCCACGGGGCGGCGGTGCGCGCGCGCCTTGGCGACATCGGCACGTCCCACGACACCAGCGCGCGGCGGAGACTGAGTCGGCCGGCGCGGAAGCCCGCCCAGATCCGCCACCTACTCTGGGATTCGGCTTTGGATCCCGCGTGTGGG
>CAYZID010000391.1:0-4319 GCA_964478315.1 uncultured Myxococcales bacterium
GCCCAAACGCGGCCTCCTGCGCCTCGGTCCGCAGAGCAGGTGGCGGATCTGGGCAGCAGGCGGGTGCGCGCTCTCTCCCACCAGCTCCGCGCGGTCAGGCTCATCGTTCCCCTCGCACCTGGCTCGCGATCGAGCGAATCGCGTCGTAGTCGTCCAGGTTGGGCTTCGCGAACCGATCGAACCCGCTCGCCTGGAGGACGCGCCTGCCCGCGTCGGTTTCGTGTGCGTGGACCAACACATCTTGGACGCGCGCGGCGGTCTCGGGGGAGACCGACGGCCCTGCGACGACGGGGGGCATCCCAAACGGGGGGGATTTCGCGACGACTCGCACGCGTTGCGCGATCGACGGGTCGTTCGCCAGCACCTCCTCGTAGACCAGGTCGTCCACGGCGGCCACGTCGGCCACGCCGCTCGCGACGGCCTCGAGCGCTCGGTCGTGGCCTCCCGTCACCGACGCGCTTCCGTAGAAGTGCTCGATGTCCTCGTCGCGTTGAGCCAAGAGATAGCTCGGGTAGATCCACCCCGTGAACGACAGGATGTCCGCCCCGGCGAAGCGCAGCCCCCGGGTGTCCCAGATGTCTCGGGCGGGGATGTCGCGGCGCACGACGAGCAGTGAGTGGTAGTGGGTCCGCCCCCGCACGACCGGGACCGCGAGCGCCCGGAGGCCGAACTCGTCGCTGCCGCGGACGTAGGCGTACGTGCAGACGAAGGCGAGATCGCAGCGCCCCTCACGGAGGAGCGCGTTCACGTCTGCGTAGGATGGCCGCTGGACGAGCTCCGGGGCCCGCCCGGCGGCCGAGGCCACGTAGTTCACCAAGGGCCGGTAGCGGGCGAGCGACGCCTCGGGAGACACCACGGGGGCCACGGCGATCCGCAGCGGCTGCGTGCCGGCCGGCGTCTCGCGCGGATGGCGCGAGCTGGACGCCGGTCCCATCTCCACCTGGACCGTGGCCCCCTGGGGTGCCGTGCAGTTGCTGTCGGCCTCCTCCGCCTGAAACCAGAGGAACAGGAACGCGCTCACGCCGAGCCAGAGGCCCATCATCAGGGCGGGGACCTTCCACCCGGAGCCACCGCGTCCGCCCTGCGGCCCCTCCGCAGTGGGGGCGAGAGCTTCCAGGGGCGTGTTCGTCCCCGGGGGGGCTGGGCCGTCCCGACCTGGTGCGGACACGAGAGCCTCTCTCCGTCTGATCTGCCAAGTGCCCCCGCACGCTTGCAGACAGCAGCGTCCACCGATGGATGAGCCTCCACCCCGAGCACGTCGCAGGGTGGGCAGTTGGGCGGCCCGTTGTCAAGGCGCATCCATTGGCCCGGGTTCGCCACTCCCTCGCCGATTGGGTGCGGGGCGCCGAGTGCGCGCGGCTCCGTGGCCGGAGGCTCGGAGGCTCGAGGTGTCCGCCGCTCCGTCCGCACGCTCAGCCGCTCCGAGATGGCCCCTCGGCGGTCGCCTGCGGCTGGTCGCCCCACGGCAGAACGGGCGGTGGATTCGGGTGGGCCCCAGATCCGCCCCCTACTCTGGGATTCGGCTTTGGATCCCGCGTGTGGGCGGCGTCGAGCTGCGCGGCCCCACAAGCGACTGGCCGCTCGACGTGACGCGGCCACGCCTCCGCGCCCAGCCGCTTGCCTCCTTGCCCAAGCGCGGCCTCCCGCGCCTCGGTCCGCAGAGCAGGTGGCGGATCCGGGTGGGCCCGCCGCGGTTGACCCCCATCCCGGCCCCAGGGTACCAAGGACGCCGCGCGCCGCGGCGCGCGGGGGCCGTGCAGGGGCGCTGCCCCCTCCTCCTCCCCACCAAGGTTCGGGCATGTACACCCTGCGCGTGGCGCTCCTGTCGGTGCTCTCCTTTGCGATCATCTGGGCTCTCTCGCTCCTCACCGACGCTCCCGCCGTCGCCTCCCCCGCGGGAGGTGGCGCCGTGGCATCACTCGTGGCAGGGACGAACGCCGGGGCCGCTGCGGCGGCGGACGGGGAGACCGCCACGCCCGCCCAGGAGGAGGTCGGGGGCTTCACGGAGTGGTTCAACGAGTTTGCGCCCCTGCTCATCTTGCTCGCCGTCGTGAGCTTCGTCATGTGGCGACTCCCCAAGCTGGACCTCGGTCACTCCAAGGCGTTCCTCCGCCGGAGGGTGATGAACTGGCTCCCGCTGGGGCTCACGTACGCCTTCCTCTACATGGGGCGCTACAACCTCACGGTCGCCAAGGAGTCGCTGGGTGACCTCATGCCCGTCGAGGACTTCAGCATCATCTTCGCGGCGGGCACCATCACTTACGGGTTCTCCTTTATCATCAACGGCCCCCTCACCGACCGCCTGGGAGGCAAGCGGGCGATCCTCATCGGTGCCGCTGGCGCCGCCGTCGCCAACGCCATCATGGGCTTCATGACCTACTTCCAGGTGCGAACCCACATGACGCTGTGGTTCGCCGTCGTGTACGCCATGAACATGTACTTCCAGAGCTTCGGCGCCGTGGCCATCGTCAAGGTCAACGCTCCCTGGTTCCACGTCCGGGAGCGCGGTGTGTTCGGGGCGATCTTCGGGATCCTCATCTCGCTGGGGATCTACTTCGCCTTCGACTGGAGCAGCATCGTCGTGCGCCACCTGCCCACGTTCTGGGTGTTCTTCGTGCCCGCGGCGATCCTGGCCGTGTTCTGGGTCATCGTCATGGTGTGGGTGCGCGACACCCCGGGGAAGGCCGGGTTCGAGGACTTCAACACCGGGGACGCCACCTCGGGGGATGACGGCCCAGCCATGCCGCCCCTCCAAGTGTTCAAGATGATGCTCACGAACCCCATCATCCTCACCATCGCGGGCATCGAGTTCTGCAGCGGCTTCATGCGCCAGTCGATCATGCACTACTATCACCTGTTCGCCCACTCGGTGGGACAGCACTCGTGGGTGCTTGAGAACTGGGGACTCCTCCTGGCGGCGGCGGGGATCACCGGCGGCGTCGTCGCTGGCGTCATCTCCGACCACGTCTTCGAGTCCCGCCGCGGGCCCGTAGCCGCGGTCCTCTACGGGGTCATGCTCCTGGTCGCCCCCGTCATGGCGCTCCTCTTGGGAGACCCCATCCTTGGGTGGCTCGCCATCCTCATGTCCATGGCCGTCATCGGTGTCCACGGGATGCTGTCCGGGACCGCCAGCATGGACTTCGGAGGCTCCAAGAACGCCGGCATCGCCGTGGGCATCATCGACGGCTTCGTCTACCTGGGGACGGCCGTGATGGCCGGGACCTACGCCTTGATCCTCCCTTCGGACGAGGCTGCCCGAGACCCGAGCAACTGGCTCGTCTGGCCGCTGTCGATGATCCCCGTCGCGGCCATCGGGCTGTTCTTGGCCTCCCGCCTCTGGAACGCCAAGCCCCAGCCGAAGGGGGGCGGCGGGCACTGACATCGAGCCGGTTCGGGGACCACCTCCCACGGGTGTTTCTGGTGCTCGCGGATCGCGTGCGCTAGGATCGCGCGCCTGTCACGGAGCACGCGCCGCGCCCATGTTCGAGACCCCCGCCGCCCGGGCCCTGCGAGGCCTATCCATCCTCCTCATCCTGGGGTTGGTGGCCGGCGTGCTCGCCATGCACCTCCTGGACGGCTCCACGGAGGCCCGGCGCGCCCTGCTGGAGCGCGAGCACCTGCACCTGCGCGCCCGCATCCACGAGCTCGCCCGCGACAACAGCCGCGAGGCCGCCAAGCTCAACCGCCTGGAGACGGGCGTGGAGGGCTGGCGAGACGTCGCCCGCCGGGACCTGGGCCTGGTCCGCAAGGGCGAGGTCATCTACCGCTTCCCGAGCTCCCGCGGCCATTCGGCAGGGGGGCGGTAGCGAGCCCCATTGGGGGCCCTGGCCGACACCTCAGCGGGTCCGCGCAGGCAGAATGCGCCGCGCTCGCCACAGCAGGAGATCCCCCAGACACGCCCGCCGCAGGTGGGGCTTGCGCAGCACCTTGGCGCGGATCCGGGCCTCCTCGCACGTCTCCGTCCCCGCGCCGTCCCCCTGGCACACGAGGTCCGCGAGGTGGCGACACGCGCTGGGGGGCACCTCGTCGCCGTACCGGTCGCGGAACCGCGCGAGCTCCGCGTCGCACTGGTCGTCCAGGTCCGACGGCAGGCGCCCAGGCGTCGCCGCCCGCGCCTCCTCGCACTCCTGGCTGAACCGCCCCAGCAGGCCGCAAGCCGTCTCGATGAGGCCCCGGCAGCCGCGGAGCGCGGCGCCTCCCGCGTCCGCTCCCGCACCCGCACCCGCTCCCGCCTCCGCGTCCGCTCCCGCACCCGCACCCGCACCCGCTCCCGCACCCGCACCCGCTCCCGCCTCCGCGTCCGCTCCCGCACCCGCACC
>CAYZID010000392.1:0-4275 GCA_964478315.1 uncultured Myxococcales bacterium
TCTGTGGTGTCGCGGTGCAGCCGCTGGATTGGTGTGTCGGTGTTGGGGGTGAGGTCGATTGTAGGTGGCGGTTTGGTTGTGTTTTTTTTCAAGCGGAAGACGGCCTACGAGGTGCTCGGGGGGCTCGGGGGCTCGGAGATGTGTATAAGAGAGGGGGGGCGGGGAGGGCGGCTTGGGTGGAGCGCTGCCCTGGGGCTTGGTGGGGGGCTTGGACTGGCCGCCCGCGGCGAGGGCGGGGGTTGCGCGCACGCGCGCCGCGAACGCGTCGGCCTCGGGGCTCGGCGTGTTCGGGGAGCCGCGCTGGATGAGCTCCGACACGAGGTCCAGCCCGTCGAGCAAGAGGTCCCCCACCTCCTCCCCCGAGGCCCCTTGGAGATCGAGGCGGCCTGCCCGCGCGGCTTGGAGCAGGTCCTCCACCGCGTGGACGACTTCGGAGGCGGGGCCGAAGCCCATCAGGGCGCTCTCCCCCTTGAGGGAGTGGAGCTCGCGCAAGATCTCCGCCAGGACCGCGGCGTCTTGGTTCTCCTCGTAACGGATCCACGCGAGGTTCAACCGGACGAGGCGCTCCTCGGCCACGCCCCGGAAGCGGGCGAGCCGCGCGGCCTTCTTGTCGTCTCGGGTCCCCACGGGCTAGGGCTTGGAGCCGGAGCCCGGGGTGACGAGCTCGGCCAGAGAGCGTGAGATCTTGGACAAGCTCGCGGCCGAGCGCGTGGTCTGCTTGATGTCCATCATGGCGTGGTTGAGCAGCTCGGTCATCTCGTCCATGGAGCGGCTCACCTGCTCGGTCGCCTTGCGCTGTTGCTGGGTGACCAGGGCGATTTCGCGCACCGAGCGCGTCGTCTCCTCGCTGAACTCGGTGCCATCCTGGCTGGCGGCCACGGCGGCCTGGGAGGCGCTGCGCACGTCGCCCATGAGGCGGCGGATTCCCTCCACGGACTCCATGACGTTCTCCGCCAGGCGGCGCATCTCCTTCGCGACCAGCGTAAAGCCCTTGCCCGCCTCCCCGGCCTTCGTGCCCTCCAGGGCAGCGTTCAGAGCCAAGAGATCGGTGCGATCCGCCACATGCATGATGCTCGCGAGGATCTCGGCGACCTTCTCCGCGTGGCGGTTGAGCTGCTCGATGCGGTCGGCGATCTCCCGGTTCCCCTCCAGCGTGCGCTCCGCGTTGGACAGCACCACGCTCGCGCTCTCGGCGATCTTCTGGGCACTGGACAGCAGCATGTCCATCGTCCGCCGCGTCTCCTCCACGGCCGCCGCCTGCTCGGCCGCCGAGGCCTCGCGCGCCCGGGCCGCGTCCACGAGGCCGCTCGACACGTCGGACAGCTCGTTGGAGGTCCCCACGAGCGGCGTCACCACGCGCCCGCCCACCACGAGCGCGACGGCCAACCCGAAGACCAGCAGCAGGAGGCTCGCGATGAGCAGCCTGCGGCTGCTCTGTGAGGTCTCTCCGTCCACGAACGACCGACTGTACCCCGTGGCTAGCGTCGCCTTGGAGCTCTCCCCGCCCGCGCTCGACGGGATGGGCACCCGGACATGGATGAGCCCCCCGCGGCTCGTCACCTGGGGCGTGTCCGTGGGCGCCGTGTCCTCCAACTCACGGGCATGGTCCGGGGCGCGGTAAGCGGCCTGCTCCACGCCGGCCCCGTCTACGACCACCGCGTAGTCGAGCCCGGGGTGCGCCCGCGTGGCGTCCAAGAGCTGGGCCACGGCCGCCGGCCCATGCGCCTGGGCGGAGGCCACGGCCTGGGCGAGCAGTAGCGTCGTGCCCAATTCCTGGCGCTCTTGGACGCGCCCGGCGAGCCCGATCTGCTCGCGCCCCAGGAGGAAGCCGAGCACGACGATGACCAGCAAGATCGGCAGCGCGATGGCCGCCGTCACCTTCATTCGAAGCCCAAGCAACGCTGTCTCCTCTGGCCCACGGGCCCTGGGGGCTCCCCCCGTCGCCGCTTCAATCTATCACGGTTGCCGACGCCTCGCCCGCCTCTCCTCGCGTGCTGGGAGCACGCTCCGGGACGCCCCCGCTCGCGTGCGCCATCCGCGCGCAGAGCGCCTCTAGGGAGAGCCGCCAACCGAGCCGGCCATCCTGGTCCCCGGTGGTCCGCCACAGGCCCACGACCAGCTCCCCCAGGGTCGCCCGCAGGCGCGCTGGGATCTCCACCAGCGACCCAGCCTCCAGGTGGCCGAACTGAACCGGGCCGTCCACGAGGACCGGCCGCGCGCCCGCTCGGGGGCAACGCAGCACCAAGGTCCGGGCGGCCGCGTCGTCCTCGCGCGCCGTCTCGCCCAAGATGGCCGCGACGTGAGGGTGCTCCGCCCTGGGCTCGTCCACATCCATCACCGCGTCGGCGGGGAGGGCCGCCTCCTGCTCGCCCAGGTGAAACCGCACCACCCGGAGCCGCGACGGGCGCCCCGTCACGACGTGGGGGCCAGCGCGGCCCGCGCCAGGGCGCGCCCGTCCACCAAGGTGAGCAGTCCCCCCTCCCACTCCGCCGCTCCGCGGAGCATGGGCGTGGCCTCCAGCCCCTGGTCTCCCACGGTGGTGGGGACGCGCGTCACCTCCAGGATGCCCTTGGCCTCGTCGGTGATGACCGCGATCTCGGCCCCCTCCTCACCCGTGAGCACCAGGCGGGGGAGCATGGCACCCGCCGGGCCCGGTGGGACATCGGGGATCAGGGCCGCGAGATCGATGACCGTGACCAGGCGCCCGTGGATGAGAGTCACGCCTTCGATGTGGGCGGGAGAGAGGGGCAGGCGCGTCACGAACCCCTTGATTACGACCTCGTGCACGTCCTGGGCCGGGAACCCGAACCACCTGGAGCCCACGCGCGCCGCGACCACCTCGACGACCTCGGCCTCCTGGACCTCGTCAGCCGAGGTCGAGGGGGCGTCACCGCTGGGAGCCTCGGGGGCCATCACACGGCTTCCATGGCCGCGCGGGCGATCGCCACGACGGCCTCGACCCCGCCTTGCTTGGAGGCGTAGCCGTCGGCGCCGCTCTCGGAGACGAGCCCGGAGAGGGCCGCCTCGTCCATGCCGCTCACCAGATACACGGGCGTCCCGGGATGCGCCCCGCGGACGATGGCCACGACGTCGGCGACGGTCAGCGACGGCATGTGGACATCCGTGAGGACCAGCGCGGGCCGGCCCGCGGCGAGGGCCTCGCGAAGCCCGGCTTCGTCGGTGACGCCCCGCGTGGGGATGTCCTCTCGCTCGAAAGCGTCGGTGAGGACGTCCAGGTTGACCTCGCTGTCGTCCACCAGGACGACGGCCCCCGGGGCCGCGGGCTTGGCCTCTCGGGGCGCCGGGGCCGGGGCGGCGGCCTGGGCCTCGAGCCCTCGGAGCTTGCGCCGCGTCTGTCGCACGGCGCGCGCCACCGCAACGAGCTCGGAAGCGTCCCCGCCTTCCGCCAGGCGCCGCGCCGCGTGCTCTCCCTCGCGGGCCGCGTCGCCCAGCTCCCCGAAGCCCATCATCGCCGCCTCCCCGGCGAGGGCGTGCAGCTCTTCGCGGAGCTTGGAGGGCGTGGCGCTGTCGTCGCGGCGGTCCAAGAGCGCGCGACAGCGATCGAGCCGCTCGCTCGCCGTCTTCACGAACCGCGGGAGAAACCGCGCCTGGAGGGGCGTGATCAAGGTGCCCCGGCCGCGTCGCCTGCCGGCCCCACGATGGACGCCACGCGCTGGACCATCGCCTCGATGCCCGAGCGCTTGGAGATCCACCCGTCGCACTCCGCGTCCGCGGCGCGCTCGGCGAGCTCGTCCTCGTCGAGGTTGGAGAACAGGTAGATGGGGACGTCGATCCCACGCACCAGGCGGAGGACCATGGCGACGTCGTCCCCGAACGCCTCGGGCATCTGGACGTCCATGAGGATGAGGTGCGGATCGTTGTACTGGCAGTGGTCCTCGAGCTCCTTGAGGTCGCTCGCGCAGAGCACCTCATAGCCCGCTTCCTCCAGGGCCACGGTGACCATCTCCAGCACCATCGGGCTGTCGTCGACGATGAGGATCCGCTTGGGATTCAGATCGGTCATGCTACGCTCGGGCTCCGTTCCTTGGGGGCGTCGCCCGCGGAGAGGGCGGCGAGCGAGGGCCAAAGGTTCTTCCCTCTCTAGCGCATCGGCGGTGCCCGCGCAAGGCCCGTGCCACGCCCCAGATCCGCCACCTACTCTGGGATTCGGCTTTGGATCCCGCGTGTGGGCGGCGTCGAGCTGCGCGGCCCCACAAGCCACTGGCCGCTCGACGTGACGCGGCCACGCCTCCGCGCCCAGCCGCTTGCCTCCTT
>CAYZID010000393.1:0-4235 GCA_964478315.1 uncultured Myxococcales bacterium
TTGGTTAGTTGTGCGAGGTGTGCAGGTGTGTAGTAGTGGGGTGGATGCGGTGGTGGGTAGATGGGGTGGGGGGGGGGTGTTTGGTGTGTTTTTGAAGAAGGAGGAGGGGAGGGGGGGGGGGGGGGGGTCGGGGGGGCGGGGGGGGGGGTGAGGGGGGGGGGGGGGGGGGAGGGGCGGGGGGGCTAGCCCACGGCGCCTTCCAGGCTGACCTCCAGGAGCTTTTGGGCCTCCACGGCGAACTCCATGGGCAGCTCGCGGAAGACCTCCTTGCAGAAGCCGTTGACGATGAGGTTCACGGCGTCCTCGGTGTCGAGGCCGCGCTGCTGGCAGTAGAAGAGCTGCTCCTCGTTGACCTTGGACGTGGAGGCCTCGTGTTCCACCTGCGCGGTGGGGTTGCGGACCTCGATGTAGGGCACCGTGTCGGCCTTGCACGTGTCACCGAGCAGCAGCGAGTCGCACTGGGTGTAGTTCCGGGCGCCCTTGGCGCTGGGCATCACCTTCACCTCGCCGCGGTAGGTCTGAGAGCCCCGGGCGGCGCTGATGCCCTTGGAGACGATGGTGCTCGACGTGTTCTCGCCGATGTGGATCATCTTCGTGCCCGTGTCGGCCTGCTGGGCGAGGCTGGTCAGGGCCACGGAGTAGAACTCGCCCACCGAGCCGTCGCCCTGGAGGATGCAGCTCGGGTACTTCCAGGTGATGGCCGAGCCCGTCTCCACCTGGGTCCACGACACCTTGGACGCCACGCCGGCGCACCGCGCGCGCTTGGTGACGAAGTTGTAGATGCCGCCCACGCCGTTCTCGTCGCCGGGGTACCAGTTTTGGACCGTGGAGTACTTGATCTCGGCCCGGTCGTGGGCCACCAGCTCCACCACGGCGGCGTGGAGCTGGTTGTCGTCGCGTTGGGGGGCCGTGCAGCCCTCCAGGTAGCTCACGTAGGAGTCGTCGTCCGCGATGATGAGCGTGCGCTCGAACTGCCCGGTCTTGGCGGCGTTGATGCGGAAGTAGGTGGACAGCTCCATGGGGCAGCGCACGCCCTTGGGGATGTAGACGAAGGAGCCCTCGGTGAAGACCGCCGAGTTCAGCGCCGCGAAGAAGTTGTCCGTGACCGGGACCACCGAGCCCAGGTACTTGCGCACGAGATCCGGGTGCTCCTGGATGGCCTCGCCCAAGGAGCAGAAGATGATCCCGTGCTTGGCGAGCGTGTCCTTGAAGGTCGTGGCCACGGACACGCTGTCGAAGACGGCGTCCACGGCGACGCCGGCGAGGGCAGCGCGCTCGTGGAGCGGGATACCCAGCTTCTCGTAGGTCTCCAGGAGCTTGGGGTCCACCTCGTCCAGCGACTTGGGGCGGTCCTCCATCTTGGGGGCCGAGTAGTAGATGATCGACTGGTAGTCGATGGGCGGGTAGTCCACGTGGGCCCACCGCGGTTCGGTCATCTTCAGCCACTTCCGGTAGGCCTCCAGACGCCAGTCCAGAAGCCACTGGGGCTCGCCCTTCTTGGCCGAGATGAAGCGGATGATGTCTTCGCTCAGCCCGGGCGGGGCGCTGTCGGCCTCGATGTCGGTGACGAAGCCCGCCTCGTAGGTCTGGTTGGCGAGGCGCTCGATGGCCTCGCTGGCGCTCGTGTTGAAGGCTTCGTCGGCCCTGGGGCTGGAGGCTGGAGAGGCGTCCGCCGCGGTGACCGCATGGGGCGCGTTGGGCGCGTCGGGAGGGGCTGTCGTCATGCCGTGCGTCTCCAAGGCGGGGCGGGGTGCGTCCGGGGCCGTGGGCCGGCCCGCTCCCTGGTCGTGTCCGAGCGCGTCCGAAAACAGGACCAGCGGGGTCCTACTTCAAGCACCGGCCGCTCGATGTCAAGGACGCGGTTGCACCCGCAAGCGTTTCAGCCGTCACCGGGCGGGGTGAGAGGAGCCCGTGGTGCGGGGGCTTCGTCACCCCCCAGCGGAAAAGTGGACGGCCCTCGGCCGCGGGCGGAGCATATCCGGGTGAGGAGCGCACGCAGGAGGGAGGCAGGTCATGAGCCCGCGCAGAGAGAGCCCGAGAGGACGCGCTGACGGGGCGCCGCTGGGATCGCGGCGGAGGGGCGGGTCTCCCACGCCAGCCGTTGCGCCGGGGGTCTACGCCGCCGTCCCCGGCCCGGCCTCGCCCGAGCTGGTGCGTCGCGGTGACGAGGTCTTGGCCCTGGACGTCCTGGAGCGCCCGGCGAGCGCGCGGGGCGGGCGCGACGGGCGCCTGGCCTCCAGGCCCTGGATGAGCCTGCTCCCCGACGCCGAGGCCGCCCGCGCCCAGGCCCGCGCGGACGCCGTCGTGGCCCGCGTGGAGGCCCGCCTGCGCCTGGACGCCGAGCGCGCCCGCGCCCGCGCCGCCTGGGAGGCCGCGCGCGCTGCCGAGCCGTAGAGGCCCCCCAGGGGCGACCTCCCCTTGGCGCGGGGCCGTCCCCGCGCGATGATGCGTCGCCATGAGCCCCTCGCTTCGCCCCATGAACGTCTCGCTCCGTGCCGCCGCGTTCGGCGCCAGTGCCCTGGCGGTTGCTGTCGTCTCCCTCCTCACGCCCGTGCCCGGCCGCGCCTCCGCCGAGCCCGGCGTCTACCGACCGGGGCGCTTCTACGCCTCACCCATCGGCCGGTTGGCCTGGATGGGCGTGAGCCCCGCGGCCCCGTCGCTGGCCCTCATGAGCGACCTGCGCACCAGCGTGGCCGCCGTGGACCTCACCAGTGGGCGCACGGCGTGGACTCACCCGGCCGCCGCCGGGCGGCTCGACCACGTGTGGCTCCAGGGGGGCTGGCTCGTCTTGGGGGGCGCCCAGGTGGAGGTCCTCGACGTCCGCACGGGTGACGTGGCGTGGTCCACGTCGTTGGAGTGTGCTGGGGCGGGGGCGTGCGCTCGGGCGGTGCGCGCCGTGGCGCCGAGCGGCGTCTACGTGAGCGGCGCGGGGCGGGCCCACACGGCCCTGGAGCGGCTGGACCTGGCCACCGGGCGCTCGCTCTGGCGTCGCCCGGCGAGGGTCTTCCACCCGCGCGCCGTGTACGTGGCGGGGCGGACCATCTTGGTCCAGGAGGCGCTGCCGCCGTTCGGGTTGCGGGCCCTCTCCCTGGACACCGGGGCGCCCCTCTGGACGTGGGCGTGGGAGGTCGCGGCGGGCGCCACGGAGCCGCCCGACGCCGTGGCCCTGGCGCCTGACGGCACGGCGGCCGTGGTGCGCGTGCGCGTGGGGGACGGCTCGCTGGCGCAGGAGGCGCTCCTTCAGCCCCGCGCCCGCCGGGAGGGGCGCGTCGGAGGTGGCGCGGGTGAACACCCGGCGCCGACCGAGGAGGTCCAGGCGCGCGAAGTGACGCTGCCGCCGCCCACGCCCCACGCCCCGCGGCGGCCCGTGTGGGCTCGCATCGCCGGGGGGACGTTGTTCCTCTTGGTGCCCGATCCCGAGAGCCCCCACGTGGACCTCGTTCGGGCCCCCTTGGGCGCGAACCGGGCCGTGGTGGATCGCGCCCGCTGGCTCCAAGATCCGGTCGTCCTGGGCGACCGCCTGGTGACCTACGGGCGCGACCAGGGGACGCTGGTGCTGTCCGCCTACGACGTGGCCAACGGCCAGCGGCGTTGGCGCTACCGCGCCCAGGCGCCGCGGCGGGACGCCACGATCCTGGGCGCGGGGCCGCTGGTCATCGCCGCCCTGCGCGAGCCCGGGGCGCCCTTCCTGGTGTTTTCCCGCCGCGACGGCACGCTGCTGGGGGCCGGGCGGCTGGATCCCGACGAGCAGGACGTGTTGGGCGCGGCGGACGTGGACGGGACGCTGTACCTGGCCACGCGCGGGGGCGTGCAGGAGGTGCGGTCGGTGCCCCTCCAACGGGTCGCCGCCGAGATCCGCGCGGCGCTGGGCGAGGACCGCGTGGAGGACGCCCGGACGCTGTGGGAGGCCGTGGCCCTGCTGCCGGGGGGCTCGCCTGGGCTCATGGCCGTGCAGCGCGCCGTCATGGACCAGCGAGTGGCCCGCATGCGGAGCTTGGGCGCCCACGGGCACCCCGCCCAGGCCATTCGGGGCCTGTTGAGCGCCCTGGGGGGGGCGCGGGCCGAGCAGCTCGGCGCGCTGGCGGCCAGCGCCCGCGCGGTGGCGGGCGTGGTGGGGGAGCTGGTGCTGGGGGCGCGGCGCAGGCCCCGGAAGGAGGAGGCCAAGGCCGTGGCGGGGGCCCTGGCGGCGCTGGCCGGTGAGCTGGGGGCGGCGCTGCGGCGGCACGGCCCGTCGC
>CAYZID010000394.1:0-4123 GCA_964478315.1 uncultured Myxococcales bacterium
CACCCGCCTCCCCCACCCTGGACCTCAACGCGCCCCTGGCGCCCTTCCTGCGCTTCACGGCGGACATCGAGCGGGACCTGGGCGCCGCCATCCGGGGCGACGTCCAGGCCAAGGCGCGCCTCGTGGAGCGCGCCCTGGACCGCCCGCGGTTCACCGAGGAGCTCACCCGCTTCGTGGACGCGGCCCGCAAGGCGGGCGCCGCGGCGGATGGCATCCACGTCACCGGCGCCAAGGTCCAGGCGACGCTCTGGTATGGGATCTTCCCGGTCCGCGACGTGGAGGTCTACCTGTGGCGGACCTCGCCCCAGGTGAAGATCCTCCGCTTCACCGAGGAGCAGCGCGTCACCCCCATCTTCGGTGGCCGCAAGCCCGTGACCTGGACGGGGGCGGCGGCCCGCGGCCTCACGGCGACCATGGCGCGCGTGATCCGAGCGGCCACCGCCGGCCGCTGCCAGTCCCTGCCGTGGGTGGTCCCCGCCGACTTCGACCCGGTCCTGCCGCGCAGCCCCCAGGCGCGGCGGCAGGTGCGCTACGTGCTGGAGAAGGCCCGCCTCACCGCCGCGCCCGCCTGCGAGCGCCTCGTGGGCCTGCCCGTCCACAAGATGGACTTCCGCGTGGGCGAGCTGGGCGTGACCCTCACGGCGGCCGACGGCTCCCGCCGCGCCTTCCGCCTCCAGCTCGGCGCTCGCTCGGCGGCCTCCGGGCGGCTCATGCTGGGGCACATCAGCCTCCCGGCGGCGCCCCGGGAGGCGCCGGCCAAGCCGCGCGGGGCCGTCTACAAGCTCAGCCCGCCCGCCAAGCGCCCGCATGGAGATCCGCGCCCCATGCCCTTCGTGGCCCGGCCCGTGAAACCCACGCCCCCCAAGAAGACGCCGCCCGCGCCCCCCAAGAGGACGCCGCCCGCGCCGCGGCCCACGCCATGAACGACCGCGTCTTTCGCCGGGCCGTCGTGGGGATGTTGGCGGTCATCACGACCTTCACGCTGGGCGCCCTGCTCACGGCGGCCAAGAGCGTCATCCTCCCCTTCGTCCTGGCCCTCCTCGTGGCCTACACCTTCGAGCCCGTGGTGCGCCGTCTGCGCCGCTGGCGCGTGCCCCGCTGGGCCAGCGCCGCGCTCCTCGTGGGCGCGGCCTTCGTGGCCATCGAGCTCACGGTCGCCCTGCTCGGAGACGCCGCCGCGCGCCTCAACGCTCGACTCCCCGAGCACCTCGCCACCGTCCAGAGCCTCCTGGACCAGCTCCCCTTGCCCACCGAGTCCATCCCACGCCTGGACGACCCCGAGATGTGGCGCAATCTCGCCGTGCAGCTCTCGGGCGACGTGGGCTCCATCGCCGGCGCCGTGACCGCCGCCATCGCCAACGCCTCCCTCGTCCTCATCCTCACCGTGGCCCTCATCATCGGCCGCGCCCGCTTCGACCAGCGCATCGACGAGGTCGCCGGGCGCGCCACGGGGCGGGCCGTGGAGTCCGCCGCCGTGCTGGACGCCATCGACCGCGGAATCCAGCGCTACATGCTCGTCAAGGCCGCCGTGAGCGCCAGCATGGGCCTGCTCACGGCCCTCGGCCTGGCGCTGTTCGGCTTCGACCAGGCCGTCCTCGCCGGCTTCCTCCTCATGGTCTTCAACTTCATCCCCACCTTCGGGCCCGTCATCGGCACCGTCCCCACGGTGGTCTTGATCTTGCTCCAGTACGCCCACGCCCCCGGGCTGCTCGTGGGCGCCTTGCTCGTGGCCGTGGGCATCCCCGTGGTCTTCACGAACGTCATCGAGCCCAAGCTCTTCGGCGAGCACCTGAACCTCAACTTCTTCGCCGTCATGCTGGCCCTGCTCTTTTGGGGCTTCCTCTGGGGCGTGGCGGGCGCCGTCATCGCCGTGCCCCTCACCCTGAGCATCAGCCTCATCTGCCGCGAGGTCCCGGGGCTCCGCGCCGTCCACGACCTCCTGCGGGCCTGAGCGCGCTGGGCCGAGCCCGACCCTCAGCCCCGCCGCCGCGGTGGCTTGTCGCCGCGCGCCCCCTGCGCCCGGACCTTGGCCTTGGTGCGCCTTGGCGGCTTTCGGGCCTTCTTGGGCTTACCCGCCTTCTTGAACGTCCTGGCCTTCTTGGGGTGCGGCGTCTTGGTGTCCGCGCGGCGCGCCCGCCCCGGCGCGGCGTCGTCGCCCGCGGGCCGGGGACGAGCCGTCTCTGCACTCCCCAGGCCGTCCCCCGCGCCCTCCTCGCGCGCGTCTGGCCGACGCCGGGCCGCGCGTGGGGGCGCGTCGGGCGTGTCGTCCGGCGAGCCGAAGTGCGGCCACACGGCGACGCCTCGGACGTGCAGGGGGGCGCCGCTCTCCACCAGGCGGTGCGCGGCGTCCGGCGGCAGCCCCACGAAGGCGTCGTGGTCGCGGATGACGATGCGGCCGATGGAGCGCCCGTGGACGTGGGCCTCGTGGACCAGGGCGCCCACGATGTCCGCCGGGCGCAGGCCCTTGGCGCGGCCGATCTGCACGCGCACGGGCAGGCGCTCGGGCAGCGGCGGGCGCCCGTCTCGGCGGCCTGGGCCGGCTTGGCGGGGACCGCGCCCCTCCCGCGGCTCGCGCCCTCGCTCGTGGCCGCCTCGCTGGGCGTCCCGCGGGTGTTGGGAGCGCCGCGGGGGCCGCGCCCAGTGGGGGGGCTCGTCCGGGGGCGGGGCGCCCAGGGCCAGGTGGCGCTCGTCGGCCACCAGGCGCAGGGCCGCGGCCGCCAGCTCCTCGGCGGTCCAGCCCGTCTCCTCCAGGAGTGCCCGTGTCCGCTCCCGCGCGGCGGGGGCGCCCTCGCTCTCCCGCGCCGCCTCCAGAGCGCGCCGGAGGTCCTCCAGGCGCCGGCGGGCGATCTGCGCGTCGCTCGGGACCTGCATGGGCTCCATGCGCACGCCCAGGCGGCGCTCCAGGTCGCGCACGCGTCGCTGCTCCTGGGGGGTCACGAAGCTGATGGCGTGGCCTACGGCGCCGTCGCCCTCGCCGCCGTGTCCCGTGCGGCCCGTGCGGCCGATGCGGTGGACGTAGGTCTCGGTGTCGCCGGGCATATCCAGGTTGATGACGTGGGTGAGGTGGGGCACGTCGATGCCGCGGGCGGCCACGTCCGTGGCGACCACGAGGTCCAGGCGGCCGTCGCGGAGGCGGGCGACGACGCGCTCGCGGGCGGACTGGTCCAGATCCCCGTGGAGGGCGTCCACGGCGAACCCTCGCGCGAGCAGCGCCTCGGTCACCTCGGCGCAGCCGGCGCGGGTGCGCGCGAAGACGAGGACCGCCCCGTGGTCCTCGCCGCGCAGGAAGCGCTCCAAGGCCTCCAGCT
The DNA here is from genome assembly GCA_964478315.1 of uncultured Myxococcales bacterium. Taxonomy (GTDB): domain Bacteria; phylum Myxococcota_A; class UBA9042; order PHBI01; family JAAZYN01; genus CAYZID01. The sequence goes on from CAYZID010000394.1 coordinate 3,309, forward strand.
TGAAGCGCCCAGGGACGCGGAGCCAGCGCTGCTCGATGTGGTGGACGGTGAGGGCGCGTTCCTCCACCTGGGCGTCCTTGGGGTCGCGGAGGTGACGCTCGGCGATGGCTCGGATGGGGGGGGGCATGGTGGCCGAGAACAGGGCGAGCTGGCGTCCGTCGGGCCCCTGGGGCGTGGCGCCGAGGAGGCGCTCCACGTCGTCGATGAAGCCCATGCGCAGCATCTCGTCGGCCTCGTCGAGCACGACCATCTCCACGGCCGAGAGGTCGATCGTGCCGCGCTCCAGGTGGTCCAGGAGGCGGCCGGGCGTGCCCACGACGACGGGGACGCCGCCGCGGAGGGCGCCCACCTGCGGTCCGTAGGCCGTGCCGCCGTAGATAGCCAGGACGCTGGCGCGGAGTCCCTTCGCGAAGCCGCGCAGGGCCACGGTGACCTGGAGGGCCAGCTCGCGCGTGGGCGTGAGGACCAGCGCACGCACGCCGCCGCTGGGCGCGCGCCCGTCCTTGACGCGCTCCAGCAGCGGCAAGCCGAAGGCGGCCGTCTTGCCCGAGCCCGTGCGGGCGCGGCCGATGAGGTCGTGCCCTTGGAGCAGCAGGGGGATGGCCCGCGCCTGGATGGGCGTGGGGGCCTCGAAGCCCAAGGCCGCGAGGTTGGCGAGGATCTTGGGATCCAGGCCCAGCGCCGCGAACCCTTGGGGGGCGGGGGGCGCGTCAGCGCCGGCCGTCGCGCCGCGCGCGCGGGTCTGCCCCGGCGTGGGAGGGGGCGTGCTGGGAGGCGGGGCGGGGTGTTCCGAGGAGGGTTCCATGAGGGGGGCC
>CAYZID010000395.1:0-4117 GCA_964478315.1 uncultured Myxococcales bacterium
GGGTAGGGGGACGTCGGGGTGCGGCGGGGGCGCCGGAGCCTCGGGGTGGCGCGTGGCGGCGGGGGCGCATAGTATCCGGGACCATGATACGTCTCAACGTCTTGTATTTCGCTCATGTCCGGGCGGTCGTAGGGCTCGCCAGCGAGGCGCTCGATCTCCCCGACGGCGCCACGGTCGCCGACGCCGTCGCCGCGCTCGCCGCCCGCTACCCCGACCTCGAGCCCCTCCTTCCGGTCACGCGCGTCGCCGTCGACGGTGCCTTCGCGGGGCCGACCGCGCCCCTGCCCGACGGGGCGGAGCTGGTGCTCATCCCACCGGTCGCCGGGGGGGCTGGGCCGCCGCTGGTGGACCTCACCACCGAGCCCCTCACGGCGGCGGTGGTGCGGACGCTCGAGGAGGCCGTGGGGGGAGCGGCCGACGGGGCCGTGGTGACCTTCCAGGGAGTCGTGCGGGACCACGCCCGCGGCCGGGCCGTGGAGCGCCTGGAGTATGAGGCCTACGAGCCCATGGCCCGCGCCCAGCTCCAGGCGATCGTCCACGAGGTCGAGGCCGAGCACGAGGGGGCCGTGCGCGTGGCCGTCCACCATCGCCTGGGCGTGCTCCCGGTGGGCGAGGTGGCGGTGGTGGTCGTGGCGGCGTCGGCGCACCGGGCCGAGGCCTTCGAGGCGTGTCGGCGCGTCATCGATCGGCTCAAGGAGGACGTGCCCATCTGGAAGCGAGAGGTGGGGCCCGACGGGGCCGAGTGGGTGAGCGAGCACCCCTGACGGCGGCGCGGGGTGCGGAGGCGGTCGGGGTCGCGGGGTGCGGAAGCGGTCGCGGCTGCGGTTGCGGTCGCGGGGTGCGGTCGCGGGGTGCGGAAGCGGTCGCGGGGTGCGGAAGCGGTCGCGGTTGCGGTTGCGGTCGCGAAGGCCGTCGCGGTCGCGGTCGCGGTCGCGGAGTGCGGAGGCGGTCGCGGCTGCGGCTGCGGAAACGGCTGCGAAGAAGGCGCCGCGTCAGTACCGCTCGCGCAGGAGCAGCGCCAGGGGGGCCTGGATCGTCCGCCGCGGGTAGCCCAGCTCTCGTTCCAGCCGGTCCAGGGTCTCCCGGGCGCGCTCCAGGTCGTCGGCGTGGACGCCCGCGGGCTCACGCTCCTCGTCCTCGGCGCGCAGGACCGTCAGCATGTGCTCGATGTGGCGCCGCGTGCCCGCGCGGTGGCGCTCCTGGTAGTCCTTCTCCAGGGCCTCGAAGAGCGGGGCGAACAGGGAGCGGAAGTGGAGCTCCTCTCCCGGGTGGTCCACCCGCCAGGCGCCCACGCGCGCGATGAGGTCGCGGCGGAAGGCGTCCGCCTTCGTGGACGCCCCCCAGAGGGTCTCCAGGCTGCGCATGAACCGCTCGTCGGCGGGCTCCGGGCGCCCCGTGGTGGGGTTCACCAGCTTCTCCCCCTTGAGCCAGTGGGAGACGTGCTGGATGTAGCGCTCGAAGAGCTCCTCATAGCGTCCCGCTCCTACCTGTCCCATGGCGCGCTGGACGTCGTCGTCCACGAGGTCCAGGTACCGCACTTGGACGGCCTCGATGAAGTCCTTGGCCGCGAAGTAGGGCCCGTCCGCCTTGCGCTGAAGGAAGGCGTAGACGCTGCGCTGCTCCACGAGGGCGCGGAGTTGCTCCAGGATCGCCAGCGGCGACAGCCCGAAGCTGCGCTCGTCCTGGAGGGCGTTGAGGAGCACCTGCTTCATGACCCGGGGCGAGGCCCCCGTGCCCCCCTCGTAGTCCGCCTCCTGTTGGCCTTCGGCGAGGAGCGCCGGGAGCGCCGCGCGGAGCTCACGCGATTGCTCGGGCGACAGCCCCTTGGGCTCGCGCGTGCCCGCGTAGAGGTCGGCCTTGTCCATGGGCGTGAGCTTGGAGATGACTTGGCGGATGGACGCGGGGTAGCGCTCGGGTTGGGGGCGCTTGAGGCGCGTGAGCACCGCCCACAGCGCGAGCACCGTCGTGCTGTGGGGCGCCACGCGGTCCGCGATGTCCTGGTCGCGGATCTGATCGTCGTAGATCTCCCGCTCGATGAGGTAGTTGCGCAGGTAGGGGACCTTGATGAGGTCCATGCGCCCCTTGAACGACGTGAAGTCCGGGTAGGCCTTGAAGGCCTCCAGGTGCTGGTCGTTGGAGCTGGCGACGAACAAGGCGTCCAGGTAGAGGATGGCGTTGGGGAGCGCCACCGTGCCCTTCTCGCAGGTGGCGAGGAGGTACTTGAAGGCGTCCACGGGTTTCTTGAGCAGGTCGTTGTACTCCACCAGCCCCCGGTTTCCGTCCACGAGATCTCCCTGGGGCTCGAACAAGCTCAGGTTGCGGAGCGCCGGGGGGAGGGACTGGAGCCCCTGGTCCATGGTCACCTGGCGGATCGAGGCGTCCACGTGGAGCTGGGGCTCGATGGTCACCAGGCCCCGGCGGTAGCGCCGCGAGTAGTCGAAGCGGGTCACCTGGACGTGCTGGAGGACGCGCTGGAAGTCCCCCTTGTAGGCCGCCAGCAGGGCCTCGGAGATGGCCCGAGAGCGCGGGGACAGGGCCCCCTCCAGCAGATAGCTCCCCACCTCCGTGCCCAGCCTCCCCTCCGCGCGCAGCCCCTCCAGCAGCGCCTTGCGCTGGGCTCGGGGTAGCAGCAGCAACGGGTGATCCCGGAGGTCCGCCGGGAGGACGGCGTCCACGTCCTCGTCCTCCAGGTGGGCGTAGCTCTTGAGGGCCGCGCGCTTGCCCTCACCGCCGAAGCCCAGCCGCTTCTTGGACACCGTGTGCTTGGGGAAGATCCACTTGAACGTGTAGACCGCCCCCTCCTCCGTGGCGCTGTAGGTCTCCAGCGCCCGGGCGAGGTTCTGGATCATCGTGGACTTGGCCGAGCCATTGGGGCCGTGCAGGAGCAGCAGCCGCGTCACACGTCCGTCGCGGACGAAGTTCTGGATGGCCCCCAGGAGCGCCCGCTGGGCCTCCTCCTGGCCTACCAAGCGACCCCGACCCTCGTCCCAGGGGGCGTCGAACAGCTTGAACCGCCGCACGGCACCCTCCGGGCGCTCCTCGACCCGCTCCCCGAACCACCGGAAACAGTCCCGCACGTAGGCCGCGAAGGACCGCGCGTGGCGCCCGGGGCGCTCGGAGAACAGCGCGAAGTATTCGTCGAAGCTCAGCACCCGCCGCTTGCGCTCGAACTCGCCGCGCACGCCCTGCTCAAGCTCTCGGAGTGTCTCGTGAGCGTCCATCTCGCCTCCCTTCGCCACCCGTCCCCGTCCCGATCCGGCTCCCACGCTGGGCACCGCCCAGGCGGTCGCCCCCGCCGGGGCCCCTCGTCAGGGCACCACGTGCACCGAGAGGGCGATGTCCCGCTTCTCGATGAGGCACGTCGTCTCGTTGCAGACCGAGAACTTGGCCTTGGCCACCAGGGTCTGATCCCCGGCCTGCTTGCCGCGCACGCGCACCGTCAGCGCCGCCGCCCCGTCCTTGACCGCGAAGTCCCCGCTGGCCTTGCTGTACTGCTGCTTGGTCACGGTCGCCTTGGCGCTCGCGGGGTCGGCCGGCGCGTCGAAGGTGACCTTGGCCGGGTACTCCTCGTTCCAGTGGTGGTCCTTGTCCGGCGTGAAGTGGATCGTCACGTCGCCCGTGGCCCCCACCTTCACCTCCAGCGGTGTGGGCGACACCTCGATCTTGTAGGGCACCGCCGCAGGGGCGTCCCCATCGGGGGCCTTGGCCGACGAGCGGCACCCCAGGCCCGCCAGGCTCACCAGCCCCAGCACCGCGCTCAGGGTCGCGCTCCGCACGAGCCAGCTCGACGCCGCGCCGCGCCACCGTCCACCCTGCGTCCTCGTCGTCGCTCTCATGCGCAACCTCCATCCGTTCAACGATCTGATTCGGTAGCGGCCTGATTCGGTAGCGGCAGGATGCGCCGCACCCTGGCGCCATGTCCTCGGCCAACTTCCCGAGAGGGACCACCCCACGCGACCGGGCCTTCCGGCCGAGGGCAGCGCACCCCGCCAAGGTACTGGGGCGCTCCTCGACAACCCTCATCCCGTTAGCACTATTCACTGGGACCGACAACGCGCGGGAGGGCCCCCCGATCCGCCACCTACTCTGGGATTCGGCTTTGGATCCCGCGTGTGGG
>CAYZID010000396.1:0-4110 GCA_964478315.1 uncultured Myxococcales bacterium
CCGCCCACACGCGGGATCCAAAGCCGAATCCCAGAGTAGGTGGCGGATCTGGGGGATCTCCGCGCCCTTGCCGGCCGCCGCTGGAGGGACTAGCGTGGGCCCCATGCTGGGCTCGCCTCCATCCCGCGCGCAGGGCAACCAGGTCCCGCGGCCTGCGCGCCGAACCGCCTCCGCGGGCACCCGCCCATCACCCTCACCCTCCGCGCGGGCGGTCCTGTTGTCGGTCCTCACCGCGGCGCTGGTCGCGACCAGCGCCTGCAACCTCCCCGAAGGGGACCCGAGCACGCCCGAGGGGGTCCACTACGCCACGCTCCGCGCGCGCAGCCAGGGGGACGGGGACCGCCTGTGGGAGCTCCTCGCCCCGGCGGACCGCGCGCTCTTCGATCGGTGGGTGGCCGCGGACCGCGAGGGCGCGCGCCTGGTGACGACCTCCTACCCGGCCGACCAGCGCGCCCAGGCCCTGGACGCCTTCCCCACCCGGGCCTTCGGCAGCGGCCACGACCTCTTCGTGTCCCTGGTGGGCGCCTCGGGGCCCCTGGGGCTCGGGGCCCGGGCCGGCGCGCGCGTCCGCGCCGTCAAGACCCAAGGAGACACGGCCACGGTGGCGACGTGGGGAGGCGACACCCTGCGCTACGTCCGCTCCGCCGACGGCACCTGGCACTGCACGCTGTTCCCCGACGAGCGCGCCACCATCGCCGCACGCGCGGCGGCAGCCGAGGCCAACCTCGCCGCCGCAAAGGCCCAGGTGAGGCGGCTGCTCGGCCAGTAACCCCCCGCCCCGGGCCCCCAGGTCCAAGCAACGTCAGCGACTCAGCCCCACGCGCCTCCGGGCCAAGAGGCAGGCGTCGCCGCCCACCGGAAGGTCCCGACACGCCCGCGGCCGCACGTCATAGATGGCGCAGCGGTAGGGCTCGTCTCGGTCCCCGATCCGCCCGCCCCTGAGGGCCACGCACGCCCCATCCGGGCGCGGGAGCACCAGGCGCCCGTCGTCCTCGACCAACAGCTCCGCGTGGCGCCGGGCCACGTCCTCGTCCGGCTCCACCGGGGCCACGTGGAACCCCTCGCGGCAGCACGCGCCGCAGGCGGCGCAGTCCTCCACGGTGAGCCGCGGCTCCCAGCGCACGCAGGCGCGCCACGACGGCTCGACGACCGGCCCCGGCCGACCGCCGCGCTTCTGCTGACGACACCGGGCCTGCCCCTCGTCGCCCGCGCCGTCCACGTACTTCCAGCCACAGGTGCCACAGGTGCGCCCCGGCGTCCCCACCGGGAGGCCCACCGGGTGCAGCTCCCGCGCCCGGGACCAGAGGCTCTCGGGTCCGGCGAAGGCCCGCACGGCGTCGGCTACCCGCGCCGTGGCCGCGAGCCCGTCTTGGATGACGTCGTCCCAGCCCATCTCCTCGGCGAAGCGCATCGCCCGCCGAGCCAGAGGCAGCGAGGGATCTTCCACGCCCTCGCCGCCGCGCCCCTCCATGTCCGGCGACGGCCCCTGGAGGGGGTCTTCAGGCAGGCGATCCCAGTACTGGCGCCAGTCGGTCGTGGACGCGAGGAGGCCCCGCAGCGCGAAGCGGTCCGCGAAGGCCGCCTGCACGCGCAGGGCGGCGATCTCGCGCGCCAGGTCGCGGTCGTCGACGTTCTCGAGACCCCAGTCGCGCTGGGTGAGGCCCTCGCGGCCCTCGACCAGCGCGTGGCACAGCTCGTGGAGGATCATCTGCGCCAGGCAGTCGTCGGCGTCCAGCAGCGGCGCCGGCGCCAGCGCGATGGTGTCCCGCCCGTCGAACCCGGCCCACACGTCGGGGCTGCGGACGACGCGGAACCCCAACCGCCGGGCGACGCCCAGCCAGATGACGTCCACGGGGTCCAGGTATTGGGCGTCGATGGCGCGGTGGTACGAGGGGTCCGGGGGGCTGGTGAGCCCTCCAGCCCCGTGCACCCCCGAAGCCCCCGCCTGACGTTGCGACGCGGTCAACGGCTCACCTCCTGGTCCTCCCTCGCATCCCCGCGAGGGCGCTCACGGCTTGCACTCACTGTGGCGGATGACCTCACGGTCCTCCGTCTCCCAGGCCAGCGCGCCGGCCCGAAAACACCGCGCCGAAGCGATGCGCCCCTTGGCGTCGTAGAAGAGCCACAAGCCCACCTTCTGGTCCGCCAGGTATTGCCCCACGACGGCACGCCGACCGCTCTCGGTGTAGCGCCGGTAGGGGCCCAGGCGCAGACCCTCTCGATACGTGGTCTCCTCGGCCAACCTGCCGCGCCGGAACCAACGGCGCAGCGTTCCGGTGCCGGCCCCCAGCTTCGAGCGCCCGATGACCTTGCCGCGCGGGTCTCGCTGGACCCACACGCCGACCGGGTGGCCATCCGCGTAGGCGCCCTCCATCGCCGGCTTGCCGTTGGGGTGCCAGCGCGTGTAGGGCCCCGCCAGGACGCCCGCCGCGTAGGTCCGCGTCTCGCGCCGGACGCCGTCATCCCCGTAGAAGTTCCACGTCCCCTCGCGCGCCCCCGCGCGGACGACGCCCACCTCCCGCAGCCGCCCGTCCCGCCCCCAGGCGGCGGTGAGCCCATCCTCCGTCCCGTCGGCGCGGGCACACCACAGCCGCGGCTCGCGCCCTTCGAGACGCTGGGCCACGGTCGCACCAGGGGGGCAGACCCAGGCGGCGACCAGCGCATCCCGCGGCTGACATCGGCCCTCGTAGAAGAAAGTCAGGTCGGCCTGGCAGGGGCTCTGGCGGCGCCACCGCTCGCGCATCTTGCGATCGGCCCGCGCGGCCAGGGCGGCGAGCTGGTCGGCCACGCGCGCGTGGTCGGCGTAGCGGAGCTCCACGGTGGGGCGGTCGTCCACACCCGGCACCTGCTCGAGGGAGGTGCAGAAGGCGATGAAGGTGTCCCCGGGCTGAGCCCTGTCCAGCGCGTAGTCGCTGGGGTACACGTCGCTGAGCTTGCGCCAGGGCGGGGGGTTGCGCTTGCGCAGCCAGAAGGGCCCGGTCTTCACGGCGTACCGCGTGAGCTCCTCGCCCCCTCGGAAGGCCCGGACGACCTCCACCTGGAGGCGCCAGGAGGCCAAGTAGCGCTGGCCGGTGCGACGCGCCGTCTTCCACTCGGGGTCCGTGGCGAGCACGCGCGCCTCGAACACGTAGGGGCTCAGCTCCACGGCCCGGGGCAGGTCGATCGTGTTCAGGATCGTCGGCGCCTTGGGCGTGGACCGCCGGTGGGGCGGGGCCGGCCCGGCCGCCACCGCCCCAGGGGCCGGGACCAGGAGCAGGCCCAGGAGCACCCCGGCGAGGAGCGACGACACGAGGCGAGGCGAGGCGTTCATGGCGTGCAGGCTAGCAGGCGCACCCGCGGGCGTCAGCCCTCACCGCCCCCGGAGCCCGCGGGCTCAAAGTCCAGGGAGGCCGAGTTCACGCAGTAGCGCTCGCCCGTGGGCCTGGGACCATCCGGGAACACGTGCCCGAGATGCCCGCCACAGGCGGCGCAGGTGATCTCCACCCGCCGCATCCCGTGGCTCAGGTCCTCGTGGAGCGCCACGCGCCCCGCCTCCACCGGCGCCCAGAAGCTGGGCCAGCCGCTCCCCGAGTCGTACTTCGTCTCCGACGAGAACAGCTCGGCTCCACAGCCCGCGCAGCGATACACCCCCTGCGCCTTGAAGTCGTAGTAGCGCCCCGTGAAGGCCGGCTCGGTGCCCTTCTCACGCAGGATCCGATAGCGCTCGGGGTCCAGCCGCGCCCGCCAGTAAGCCTCGTCGCGCTGCGTCTCGTCGGTCATGGGGTCTCCTCCCGGGTCGCTGACGCCCCCACGATGAAGCGCCGCCCGTGCCCGCGACAACGATGAGGTCGTTTCTTGGGGGGGAGCGGGGGACGGACGGACCTTCACGGGGGCCCCAGGCACGAACGGCCGCCGGGGGCTTCCCCGGCGGCCGCGCGTGTGTCTCGACGTCGTTCGACGAGCCCCAACGAGGGGCTCATCGAGCGCAAGGCGTTCGCCTACACCCCGATCCGCCACCTGCTCTGAGGACCGAGGCGCAGGAGGCCGCGTTTGGGCAAGGAGGCAAACGGCTGGGCGCGGAGGCGTGGCCGCGTCACGTCGAGCGGCCAGTCGCTTGTGGGGCCGCGCAGC
>CAYZID010000397.1:0-1905 GCA_964478315.1 uncultured Myxococcales bacterium
CCCCCACCACCGCGCCCGCGCTCGCTCCTCGCTCGGACGGCTTGCGGCTCGTGGAGGGCGTCCTGGCCCGCCACGTGGAGGGCCGCGTGCCCCAGGGCGTGAGCGCCCACTTCCCCACCGACGCGGGCCGGGTGTGGGCCTTCGTGCGCGTGGCGAACCCCGGCCCGCCCACCCACATCTTCATGGTCTGGCGCAAGGGGGGCGTGGAGCGCGCCCGCGTGCAGCTCCGCGTGGGGACCTCCCCCGGGTGGCGCACCTGGTCGCGCAAGCGCGTGGGGCCGCGGGACGCGGGCCCTTGGACCGTGGAGGTCTTGGACGCCGCGCAGCGGCCGCTGGGCGAGCTCCACTTCGAGCTGCGGCCCGTGGGCGGCGGCGCCGCGGGCTGAGGACGCCGTGGTGGCTGGGGCTTCCATCGGCCTTGGCGCGGGTCTATGGTCGCCCCCATGCACGGTGACACCCACGACGGAGCCTCTCCCACGGTGCCCCAGCCGGCCCTCGACGGGGCTGCGAGCCAGCCCGTCGCCTTGCGCTTCGACACCTCCGCCCTGGCGCGGGCCGCGCCCGTGCGCGACGTGGTCCTCGCGCTGCCCCGCTTCGAGCCCCCGGAGATGACCGAGCCGGCGCGGGAGGAGGCCGCCTCGGTGTGGCTCCACCGGACCCGCCGCGCTTACGTGGGGGTCATGGTGGCGCGGCGCTTCCACGGCCTCCTCGTGGATCTCAACGCGCCCATGGACCTCCAGGAGCTGGGCTTGCGCCTCATGCTCGACGAGCAGCGCCACGCCCGCCTCTGCCACCGGGCGGCGACCTCCCTCGGCGGCCCCAAGGAGCTGTCGTTCTCCGTGGACGAGCTCGCCCAGGAGCGCGACGAGGACGACCTGCCCGGGGATCTCGTGAGCACGCTGACCGGCCGCTACATCATCGCCAAGCGTCTGGAGCTGGCCATCGTCCAGCATCTGGTGCACACCGTGCCGCCGTCCACGTACCGGGAGGCCCTGGAGGCCATCGCGCGCGACCGCGCCTGGCACGCGGAGTTCGGCGCGCCCCTGCTGGCTCAGCTCCGGGCGGGGACGCCGCCCCGGTGGCTCCCCTGGCCGGGCGACGAGGCCGTGCGCGCCCGGGCCCGGGTGCAGCTCCGGGCGGCCCTCACGCGGCCCCCGCGACGCACCCACGCGGCGCACCTGTTCTCCCAGCCGGACACGGCCGCCACCCTGGCCGCGGCCGCCGTCCTGTCCCCCGAGGAGATCGAGCGCGTGCGCCGCCAGGCCACCGAGGTCCACGCCCGCGCCGCCCTCTCCGAGGCGGGCGTGATCTTGTAGGCGTCGGCTTGGGCAGGCGGCTCAGGCCGCCCGCCGCCGCCGCACGAGGGCCACCAGCGCCAGCCCCAGGAGCACCGGGAGCGGCGAGGCGGGGCCCCCGCCAGCGGCCTCGCAGCCCGGCGAGTGCCCGCTCCCAACCGGCGGGTAGTAGGGGACGCCCGCGTCGGGACCCACGGAGGCCCCATCGCCGCTGGTCGTGGCGTCTGCGCCGCCCGTCCCGCCCGCGTCCGCGCCGCCCGTGGCGTCGCTGCCCGCCGGGGCCTCGCAGGCGCCGGCGGCCGTGCACGTCTGGCCCTCGGGGCAGGCGCCGCAGGAGCCGCCGCAGCCGTCGTCACCGCAGCTCTTGCCCGCGCACTGGGGCGTGCAGCTCCCGGCGTCCACGCAGGTGTTGCCCACGCCCGCCTTCATCCCGCAGACCTTGCCCTGGGCCGCGCAGTCGTAGGTCTGGAGCTGGGCGCCCTCGCACCAGCGCACCACCGTCCCCTGGCACTCCCCCTCGGCGGGCAGCGTGGCGCACTCGGGGCTGGGGGTGCCGCCCTGGCAGGTGCCGCTGGCGGTGCATGTCTGGCCGTTGGGGCAGGTGCCGCAG
>CAYZID010000397.1:2005-4083 GCA_964478315.1 uncultured Myxococcales bacterium
GAGCCTCCGCAGCCGTCGTCGCCGCAGGTCTTGCCGGCGCAGTCGGGGGCGCAGGTGCCGCCCTGGCAGGTGCCGCTGGCGGTGCATGTCTGGCCGTCGGGGCAGGTGCCGCAGGAGCCTCCGCAGCCGTCGTCGCCGCAGGTCTTGCCGGCGCAGTCGGGGGCGCAGGGGCCGGGCTCATAGGTCGAGCACTCCCTGGCGAACTGGCCCGAGGGGTCGGAACCGCTCTGGTCGCAGTCGTACCAGCCGTTCGCGTCATCCCAGCCGCAGGATCCGCCGCAGTCGTAGCTCTTGAGCTGGCCGCTCTCGCAGAACTTGAGCTGGGTGCCCTCGCAGCAGCCCTCGTAGCCCAGGTTCTCGCAGAGGCCGGTCACCGGCGTCCCCGTGCCGCAGTTGCCGCAGTCGTTGCACGTGCACTCCCACTCGGGGCCCCAGCAGACGTCGGTGGTGAGGTTGGCGGGCTGGCACTCGCCCGAGTAGCCCCCCGCCGGCGCGGCGCAGGTGTCGCCGTCGCACGTCCCGTCCGCCACCCAGGCACCGGGCTCCCCCGCGGGGATCGTGCGCGTGATGCAATGAATGGCCCCCGACCAGAAGGACAGCTCCTCGCTGTCGATCCAGATGTGCGTCATGTCGGGCGCCACGGCCTCCCACTGTTGTTGGGCGAGGTCGCGGCTGGCCTCCCACTCGGGGTAGGTGAAGGCCGGCCACAGGTTGAGGCCGTTGAGGAAGGTCGAGTTGATGTAGGTGAAGGGGACGGGCCCGTTGTTGGTGGAGCGGTGGCCGGGCATGACCAGGCGTGCCACGGTGAACTGGCCGCCGTTCGGCTTCACGTAGGCCGCGAGGAAGTCCGCGTTGCCGTCCATGCGGGCGGCGTTGGTCTGCTGGGCGTCGTTGGCGTAGGGCGTGGGGTAGTCCCCCACCAGCACCGTGTCGTCGTTGACGATCTTGAGGAACATGTCGATGTGGCCGGTGCCGTCGTCCGTGATGCTGTGGAGCACGATGAGGTCCTTGCAGCCCACGTACTGGGCGAGGATGGACTTCATCTCCTGGGCGGGGGCGGAGGTCTGGAGGTCCGCGAGGGGCATGGTCTCGTAGCTCCAGTCCCCGGTCATGTAGACCAACTGGCGGCTCCCGGTGACGCACACGCCGTCCGAGGTCGCCTGGAAGGTGCCGCCCTCGGTGTTGAGCGGCATGCGGTAGGTCACCGCGGGGGCGCTCACGCCGAGCTGGGGCAGGCCGCGGCCCAGCACGGTGGGGATGCCGTCGTCGTAGGCGCGCTGGTGGTAGTAGCGGAAGTCTGCGAAGGCCCAGGTGCCGTCCGTCGTGTCCACGATGGGCAGGGGGCCGAAGTCGATGGCCCAGATGGCGTCCATGTCCGGGGTCACGAGGAACTTCACCTGGGCGTCGATGTCCGCCTGGCTCATGCCTGTGTCGGCGAGCCCCGTACGGAGGAAGTCCGCCGTCGTGTTCTTGTCGACGATGAACCACACCTCGGCGACCGTCGCGGCGTTCTTCGCGATCTCCAGCGCCGTCTGGGTGGCGTTGCTGGAGCCGGTCATGTAGCCCACGTACTGCATGACGATGGCCCGCATGGGCTCCCACTCGACCATGGGGCGCACGGTGGCGATGTTCGCGGGCGGCACCGTGATGGCGTAGCGCTCGGGGTGGGTGGCCCGGATGTCGTCGTATGCGTCGCCCTTCTGGACCGGGAGCAGGATCCGGTCGCTGTAGGCTTTGAGGATGGGGCTGTTGGGCTGGAAGACGTAGTCGTAGCGTGGTTGGGCTGCGGGCCCCGGCGCCGTCGCCGCGGGCTGCTGGGTCGTCTCGCGCGCCGAGGAGGGCGGGGCGGGCGCGGGGCGGGCGCAGGCGCCGAAGACGAGCGCGGCGCCTGCCAGGAGCGGGGCGTGGGGGCCGCTGACGTGCTGGGGGCGGTCGCCGGGGCGTGGCGTGCGCATGCCGGCCACCACGAGGTCGGCGTCGGCGCTGTGGGTGCGCATCAATGCGGCGATGGGGCGCCCGTTGCGCACGAGCACGACGGGCTCGGCCTGTAGTCGGGCGGCCTGCACGATGCGCACGAG
>CAYZID010000398.1:0-4001 GCA_964478315.1 uncultured Myxococcales bacterium
TCCATCGTTCTGCTCTTGCTAGGGGGGGTCCTGCTGGGCCCTGAGGGGCTGGGGCCAGGGAAGCACCGAGAGTAATCTGGGGCCCCCGGCGCCCGCTCCCATCTGGGCCGCCCAGAGCCCCCAAGCGATAGGCGGCGCCGCGCAGGGCAGGTATGCTCGACACTCACCGTCGCTCCCCGTCCCTTGGCCTCAGGAGTCCCCCACCATGCCCAACGACGCGACCTTCACGCTGGCCGTCGCCGCGGCCGCCGGGGTCTCGCTCCTGGTGGTCGCCGACGCTGCGCGCGTCCCCTCCATCGTTCTGCTCTTGCTAGGGGGGGTCCTGCTGGGCCCTGAGGGGCTGGGGCTTGTGGACCCCCACGCGCTGGGCGGCGGGCTGGAGACGGTCATCAGCCTCGCTGTGGCCGTCATCCTCTTCGAGGGCGGCCTGGGCCTCCGCGTGGACGGGTTCCGCCGCAGCCCCACCGTGATCCGCCGGATGCTCTCCGTGGGCGTGCTCATCACATGGGTCGGCTTGGGCAGCACCGTCTGGTTGGTCATGGGCTGGCCAGCCCCCCTCGCCTTCCTGGCGGGCGCGCTGGTCATCGTCACGGGCCCCACCGTGATCTCCCCCCTCCTTCGACGCCTCCAAGTGGGCGAGCGCCTGCACCACGTCCTCTACTGGGAGGGCGTCCTCATCGACCCCATCGGCGTCTTCATCGCTGTGTTGTGCTTTGAGTGGCTCGAACGCGGCCTGGAGCCCGGCACGACCACCAGCGTCCTGGAGCCCCTGGCGCGCTTCGGCGGGCGGGTCGTGGGCGGCCTCGCAGTGGGGGCCGCGGGGGGCCTCGCCACCGCGTGGCTCCTGCACCGCCGCTGGGTACCCGTGGCCTACGCCAACCTGTTCACGTTGGGCGCGGCCCTGGGCATCTTCGCGAGCGCCAACGCCATCCTCCACGAGACGGGGGTGGTGGCCGTCGTGGCCGGGGGCCTGACGCTGGCCCTGGCAGCCCCGGCGGAGGCCCGCCGCGTACGCCACTTCAAACTCGAACTCACCGAGCTTGGCATTGCGGTGCTGTTCGTCCTCTTGTCGGCCCGCTTGGAGTTGGTTCGTTTCGGCGAGTTCGCTCTGCAACTTGCCGTCATCGTGGGTGCTGCCGTGCTCGTCGTGCGCCCCCTGAACGTCGCCGTCTCCACGTGGGGCCAAGGGTTCTCGCTGGGCGAACGCACCTTCCTGGCGTGGATGGCGCCGCGAGGCATCGTCGCGGCGTCCATGGCGTCGCTGTTCGCCACGCGCCTCAGCGACCAAGGCGTCCCCCAGGCCGTCCACCTGGAGACCATCACCTACGCCCTCATCGTCTTCACCGTGGCCGTCCAGGGGCTGGCCTCGCCGTGGGTGGCGCGGTTGCTCGGCGTGGGCGCGCCAGAGCCCGGGGCGTGGCTCATCGTGGCCCCCCGCGCGCTGGGGCAGGGGCTGGTCCGGGCGCTGCGCCGGGCCGGGGTCTTGGCGGTGTCGTCGCCCGAAGCCGTGGCACCAGCGGCGGGCAGCGCCAGCACGAGCGGGGAGTTCGCTGGGCGCCTGGAGTTGGGGCCCGGAGGCGTGCCCTCTGACTCAGGGCTGTGGCGAGACATGGGGGCGGCCGAAGCGGCGACGGGCGAGTCGGGTCTCGCGGCGCTGCGGCCGCCCCGGGTGGAGCGCGTGCTGTGCGCGTGTCCGGGCGAGCGGGCCGAGGTTGCGCGAGGTGCGACGGGCGAGGCCTCGCGCGCGGACATCGCTCGGCGATGGGCGGTGCGGCTGGGCCCCGGGCGGGTGTTTTCGTGGCATGGGGGGCGGCAGCGGCGAGCAGCGGCCCCCCCCACCGAGAGCCCGGCGGGGGTGCAGCCGGTTTGGGAGGGGCTGCCCGACCCGGGCGCCATAGAGAGTGAGGTGGAGGCCGGGCGGGTGGTGTTTGACGTTGTCGAGGTGGGGGCGGAGGTGGAGGTCGGGCGCTTCGGTGAGGACCTGCTGCCGCTGTTCTGGGTCCCGGAGGACGGCGCGGGACGGGCGGAGTTGGTCCGCACGCCGCGGCGGGTGGGCTGGGGCGTGGGGAAGGGGGCCGCCGGTGGCGAAGCCGGGCCGCCGGGGCCGGGGTTGGCGGTGGTGCTGCGACGACCGGTGTTGGGGCTCCACGGGCTTGTGCGGGACGTGGTGATCATGGGGGAGCGGGGGTTGGGGTTGGCCGACGTGGTGCCCGCGTTGCTGGAGGTGGCAGCTCAGGACCTGGGCCGCGGGGCGGGAGCGGCAGGAAAGGGAGGTGTCGATTGGGCGGAGTTGGCACGCACGATCCTGGAGCGTGAGGCCCTCATGCCGACGGTGGTGGGCGGGGGGGTCGCCATCCCGCACGCCTACGTGCCCGGGGTGGCGCCCAGCCGGGCGTACGTGGCGCTGATCCCGGAGGGGGCCACGGCGTTCGAGGGGCCGCCGGTGGGGGGGCCGTTGCGGTTCGTAGCGCTCGTGTTGAGCGCGCCGGACCAGCCCAAGGCGCACCTTCAGGCGTTGGCGGCGTTGGCGGCGGTGACGTCCCAGGGGAGCAATGGGAGGCGCGGGAGCTTCTTGGGGTTGCTCACGCGGCAGCGGTCGCCGGAGCGGGTGCGGAGGTTGCTGGAGGAGCGGGCGTGAGGAACGCGGGGCGGGTCAGTCGTCGAGGGTGCGGAGGGCGAGGGCGGCGGTGACCAGGGAGAGGGCGGCGGCGGCGGCGAAGAGGGCGGGGCCACCGCTGCCATAGTACAGGTAGCCGGAGAGGACGGCGCTGAGGGTCCCGCCGACGCCGAAGCCCAGGGACTGAAAGACGCCTTGGGCGCGGCCGCGGTCGGCCTCGGGGACGGCGTCGCCCAGCCAGACGACGCTGTAGACGTACCAGACGCCGAAGGACATGCCGTGGAGGAGCATGACGGGCAGCAGGGCGACGGGGTCCGAGATGACGGCGATGAGGGCGTACTCGGCGGCGGTGAGGAAGATGGTGAGGGCGATGACTTGGACGGGGCGTAGGCGGTGGAATAGGCGGGGGCTGTTGCGGATGAGGACGATCTCGCTGAGGACGCCGATGGTCCAGTACCAGGCGATGTGTTGGTCGGCGACGCCGATGTCTTGGAGATGGAGCGGGAGGAAGACGTAGATGCCTTGGGAGGCGAGGCGGGAGAGGAAGGTGACGCCGTAGAAGCGGCGTAGGCGGCGCTGGGCCAGCAGGCGCCGGAGGGTGACCGAGAGTAACTCGCGGGTGCCTGGGGTGGTGGGGTCTTCGGGCACGAAGCGGGCGGACAGAGCGTGGAGGACGAGGACGGCGGCCATGAAGAAAGGCACGGCGTGGCGGGAGGTGGCGCCGATGAGCCAGCCGAGGCCCAGGGCGCCGACGATGAAGCCGCCCGAACCCCAGACACGGTGGGAGCCGTAGTCGCCTGCGTGGTGGGCGCCGTGTCGCGCGACGAGGTGGAGGGTGTAGGTGTCGGCGGCTGTGACGATGCCGGTCCGGAACGCGCCGAAGATGAGTGTGGCAACGAGGAGGGTGGCGAAGTCGTGGGTGAGGAGGAAGGGGGTGAAGGCCAGGGCGGCACCGAGAGTAATCCGCCGCAGGGCGCGGGCCGGGTGGCCGGTGCGGTCCACATACCGCCCCCAGAGGAGGGGAAAGAGCACGAGGCAGGCAGCGAAGGCGCCGCCCTGCCAGCCGATCTGGGTCTCGTCCCAACCGATCTCTCGGAGCCAGATGCCGAAGTAGTTCCCGAAGCCGCCCACGAGGACATAGACCAGGGCGTACTGGGCGCGGATCATTCGGCGAGCGGCGGCCATGGACGGCGGCGAGGCCGGGCCCACGAGCCGCGCCCGTCTGGGAGTAGAGAGAAGCACGGCGCGGGACCATACGTGCCAACGGCCCCGGCGGAAAGCCCCTCCCTCCCACGCGATCGACCCAGAGTAATCCTCCTGGCCCCCTCCTGGGACACCCTTGGGACACCCTTGGGACACCCTTGGGACACCCTTGGGACACCCT
>CAYZID010000399.1:0-3964 GCA_964478315.1 uncultured Myxococcales bacterium
CCTCACACCTGCGATGACCGGCCCGGCCCCCAAGCCCGGCGGCGCGGCCCGCGGGGACGCCCGCGTGGCGCTCGATCCCACGGGCTCGTGCTACCTGCCGCCGCTGCGCCCCCAGGCGCCATCCGCGGGCCGGGACGCGGACGTGGCGCGGGCGCTCGCGCCCTTCCTCGTGCCGCGCCGCTTCCACGCCGGCGAGGTGCTGTGGCTCCAGGGCGACCACGCCGGGCTCCTCATCCAGCTCGACCGCGGCCGCGTGAAGGCCGTCCGCGACCAGGCCGACGGCACGGCCACGCTCCTGTACGTGTTCACGCCGGGCGATCTGTTCGGCTTCCTGCCCTTCCTGGACGGCGGCGTCTACCCCGCCACGGCCATCGCCTTGGAGGACGTGGAGGCTCGGGTCATGACCCGCGACGCCCTGCGCCGAGCCGTGACGGCCCAGCCCGAGCTGTCCATGATCCTGTTCGAGGCCCTGGGGCTGCGGCTGCGCGAGGCCTTCGAGCGGGTGAGCGAGCTGGCCCAGCGCAAGGCCACCGTGCGCGTCGCCGCGGCGCTGGCCCGCCTCGTCCCCGCCCGCACCCGCTCGCCCGCGGCCATCGTCATCATCCCCGAGCCCAGCTACACCTTCGCCGAGGAGGTGGGCGTGACCCCCGAGACCTTCTCGCGCGAGCTCAAGCGCCTGGAGAAGCAGGGCGTCCTCCACAAGCTGGGCCCCCGCCGCTGGCAGGTCCTGGACCCCCAGCGCCTCCGGGCCGCCGGCCGCGGCGAGGAGCGCTAGCGCGCCGCGCGGCGGCCTTGCCCAGGCGGCCCGCCCCTTGCCGAAACCCCGGCGGCGGCGTAGGGCTAGCCCCGTGATGAACGCACGGCAACGAGTGCCCGCCCGTCTCGATGTGCCCCGGGGAGCCCAGCCGTGAGCGCGGCCCCTCCCGGCGAGACGCCCGCGGGCGGCCCCACGGCAGCCACCCCGACCACGAACCTCCTGGGCCCCGAGCTGGTCCTGCCCATCGAGGGCATGACCTGCGCGGCCTGCTCCACGCGCCTGGAGCGCGTGCTGGCCCGCGTGGAGGGCGTGGAGTCGGCGACCGTGAACCTGGCCCTGGAGCGCGCCCACGTGCGCCTCACCGCGGCCCCGGCGGCGTCTGGCGACGGGGCGGCCCACGGGGGCCAGGCGTCCGCTGCCCAGCCCCTGCCCCGGGACATCGCCCGGGACGTGGCCCAGGCCGTCACGAAGGCCGGCTTCCGCGTCCCCACCGAGGTCGCGCACCTGAGCATCCAGGGCATGACCTGCGCGAGCTGCTCCAGCCGCGTGGAGCGCGTGCTCCGCCGCGTGCCGGGCGTCGTCTCCGCCCAGGTGAACCTCGCCAGCGAGCGGGCCACCGTGGCCTTCCAGGCGGGCCTGGTGACCGTCGACGACCTCGCCGCCGCCGTCCGGCGCGCGGGCTACGGGGCCGCGCGCGCCCCCTCCACCGGCGCCGAGCAGCGCGCCGCCGAGCGCGCCGCCGCCGCCCGCGCCCACCGCGAGACGGCCATCCTCCTGGGGGCCGTGGCCCTCACGCTGCCTCTCGTGGCGCCCATGCTGCTGGCGCCCTTTGGGGTCACCTGGAGCCTGCCGCCCTGGATGCAGCTCGCCCTGGCCACGGTGGTCCAGGTCGTGGCGGGCGCCCGTTTCTATCGCGGCGCCTGGTCGGCCCTGCGCGGGGGCTCGGCCAACATGGACGTCCTCGTGGCCCTGGGCACGACGGCCGCCTACGGCCTGAGCCTCTACAACCTGGCGACGAGCCTGGGAACGGGCCTGCGTCCCGAGGCCCACCTCTACTTCGAGGCCTCGGCCGCCGTGGTGACCCTGGTGTGGCTGGGGAAGTGGCTGGAGGGCCGGGCCAAGCGCAGCACGACCGCCGCCGTGCGGGCCCTCATGGCGCTGCGCCCGGAGACGGCGCGCTTGCTGCGGGACGGGCAGGAGGTGGAGGTGCCCGCCGAGGCCGTGGGCCGGGGCGACGTGGTCGTCGTGCGCCCGGGCGAGCGGGTCCCCGTGGACGGGCGCGTGGTCCGCGGCGAGAGCGAGCTGGACGAGTCGCTGCTCACGGGCGAGAGCCTGCCCGTGGTCCGCGGTGAGGGCGACGACGTACCGGGCGGGGCCATCAACGGCGCGGGGCTGCTGCACGTCGAGGCCACGCGCGTGGGCGCCGACTCGCTGTTGAGCCGCGTCCTGGCCCTCGTGGAAGGCGCCCAGGCCACGAAGGCGCCGGTCCAGCGCCAGGTGGACCGCGTGGCGGCCGTCTTCGTGCCGGCCGTGCTGGCCCTGGCCGCGCTCACGGTGGGCGGCTGGCTGCTGGCCGGGGCTGGCGTCGAGTCCGCCCTGGTCCACGGGATCACCGTCCTGGTGGTGGCCTGCCCCTGTGCCTTGGGGCTGGCCACGCCCACGGCCCTCATGGTGGGGACGGGTGCCGCGGCGCGGGCGGGCGTGCTCATCCGGGACGCCGAGGCGCTGGAGCGCGCCCACGAGGTGGAGGTCGTCGTCTTCGACAAGACGGGCACGCTCACCGAGGGCGCGCCCACGGTCCGGGCCGTCCTGCCGGCCGGGGGGGCCGCGGCGCCCGAGCCCGGCCGCCACGACCGGAGGGCCGAGGACGCGCTGTTGGCCCTGGCGGCGGCCGCCCAGCAGGGGAGCGAGCACCCCTTGGGGCGCGCCTTGCTGGCCGAGGCCCAGCGCCGCGAGCTGGCCCTGCCGGCGCTGGTGTCCTTTCAGGCCCTCCCCGGGCGCGGGGTGGAGGCGACGTTGGCGGGCGACGGGGGCGAGCCGGGCCAGTCCGGGACGATCTTGGTGGGCAGCGCCCGGCTCATGGTCGAGCGCGGCGGCGCGGCGGCGGTGGGGTCGTTCGGAGACACGGCGCTGGAGGCCGGCGTTCAGGCGGCCGAGGAGCGCGGCGAGACGGTGGTGTTCGTGGCGCGCGTGGGGGGCTCCGACGGCGGGGAGGTGGCGGGCGGCGTCGAGGTCTTGGGCGGCGTGGCCTTGGGGGACCGGGCGCGACCCGGGGCGCGGGTTGCGGTGGAGCGGCTCCGGGCCCTGGGCGTGGAGGTCGTGATGCTCACGGGGGATCGCGAGGCGCCGGCCCGGGCGGTGGCGCGGGGGCTGGGTATCGAGCGGGTGGTGGCCGAGGTGTTGCCGGAGGACAAGGCGGCGCGTGTGGTGGAGCTGCGGGTCCAGGGCCGCAGCCGCCGCCCGCGGGTCGTGGCGATGGTGGGCGACGGGGTGAACGACGCGCCGGCCTTGGCGGCGGCGGACGTGGGGATGGCCATGGCGACGGGGTCGGACGTGGCGATGGAGACGGCGGGGGTGACGCTCATGCGGCCGGAGCCCGTGCTGGTGGCGGAGGCCCTGTCCATCTCGCGGGCGACGACCCGGAAGATTCGCCAGAACCTGTTCTGGGCCTTCTTCTACAACGTCGCGGCGTTGCCCGCGGCGGCCCTGGGCGTGTTCGGGCCGGTGTTGGCGGGCGCGGCCATGGCCCTGTCGAGCGTGAGCGTGGTGACGAGCTCGCTGCTGTTGCGGCGCTGGCGTCCGGCGACGCCGAGGGGCCGAAGCAACCAATCCGAGGGGCGAACCCTCGAAGACGAGGAGACGAACTCATGATGGAGACGACGACCTACCTGGTGGAAGGCATGACCTGTGGCGGCTGCGTGCGTTCCGTCACCGCGGCGGTGCAAGCGGCGCTGCCCGATGTGACCGTGGACGTGAAGCTGGAGGCGGGGACGCTGACGGTGGAGGGCGCCCACGAAGCCCAGACCGTGCGCCAGGCGGTGGAGGACGCCGGCTTCGACTTCGCGGGCGTGGCGCCCGCGGTGTGAGGCGTTGTCCGGACCGGGGACGCCCGCGCGACCTGGCTGGCCGCCGCGCCGCGCGGGGGGGCCTCATGCCCAGATCCGCCACCTACTCTGGGATTCGGCTTTGGATCCCGCGTGTGGGCGG
>CAYZID010000400.1:0-3960 GCA_964478315.1 uncultured Myxococcales bacterium
TTGCCCAAACGCGGCCTCCTGCGCCTCGGTCCTCAGAGCAGGTGGCGGATCGGGGCCCTTCCCGCCGGCTCGCTCGTCGTGCACACTACACGGCACCATGCCGCGCCCCTTCCGTGGAACGCGGCTCCACGGGGCGCGGGGACACGGCGACGGACACGACGACGAACACGACGACGGGGGAACGCATGGGCGCGCGAGGGCGTGACGACAGACACAGCGGCCAGCCGTCGGACACGCCCTCGGCCCCCGCACCCGGAGACGCCGGCCCCCGTGTGGGCGTGTGGTCGTCTCGGGCCGAGGCGCTGGCGACCCTGCGTGCGGTCAAGGCCCTCGCGGCGGCGGACGGTCTGTCGGCGGGGGAGGCGGCGCGGCTGGGGGAGCACATGGCCGACATGGGGGCCCCGGCGGACGTGCGCGCCGCCGTGGAGGCCTTCGACCCGGCGAGCGCCTCGCTGGCCGAGCTTGTGCGGGACATCCCCGCCGAGCCGGAGGGGGGCGGAGCGGCGCGGAGGCTCCTCGTGGCGGCCATCGCCGTGGCGGTCGTGGACGGGTACTCGGAGCGCGAGCGGGAGGCCATCCACGAAGCGGCGCGGATGCTGGGAGTCTCCCGCGTGTGGGTCCAGGCGATGGAGGCGAGCGCGCGGCTGGGCTGGATGATCGAGGCCCTGGAGGACGACGCCATGGCGGACGTCTGGGCCGAGCTCCAGGCGGCGCTCTTGGAGCTGCCCGCGTGATGGGCGCGGCGGGCGGGGAGCGGTAGGCCGAGCGTGCGGAGAGACGCCCTCACGGAGTACGTCCTGCTGAGCGACGTGCACCTCACCGAGATCGTCACGAGCCGGCGGGCCGGGTGGTGGGAGTACAAGTCGCCAGCGGCGAGCCAAGAGGACGACTTAGTGTCCTTCTTGGCCGCGGTGGAGGCCTTTCGCCCGGCGCAGTTCGAGACGACGCACCTGGTGTTCACGGGGGACACCTTCGACTTCGACTCGGTCTTCTCGGCGCCCGAGGGCGAGGTGGCGCCGCGCGACGGCCTGCCCTCCGACGTCCCGGGGAGCGTCTACAAGCTCGGGCGCATCTTGGACGGGCACCCCCGGTTCGTGGCCGCGCTGGCGGGGTTCTTGGGGCGGGGCGGGCGGGCTACCTTTCTTATGGGCAACCACGATCGGGAGCTGGCCTTCGCGGAGGTGGAGGAGCTGCTGCGCCAGCGCGTGTCGCGGGCGGCGCCCGTGGGGCAGGCGTCCCGGGTGGCCGAGCGGCTGGCCGTGGAGCCCTGGTTCTTCCACGTGCCCGGGGTGCTCTACGCCGAGCACGGGCAGCAGTACGACACGACGTGCAGCTACCGGGACGTGCTGTGGCCCTTCCTGCCGGCCACGCGCACCCACGGCGTGGAGATCGAGCCCAGCTTCGGGTCCGTCTTCGGGCGGAAGATCCTGAGCCAGCTCGGGACCTTCAACCCCTTCAACGACGAGAGCTTCATCCTGTCGCTGGGGGGCTACCTGCGCCACTTCGCGCGGTACTACTGGCCTCACCGGGCGCTCTTTCGGCCCTACTTCCGGGCGGGGCTGGGGGCCCTGCGGGACGCCCGGCGGCGCCGGCGCGAGGCCCTGCGGGCGCGGCGGGACACCTCGGACCTCTATCGCGCCTACGCGCGCCGTGCGGGGGTGGACGACGGCTTCGTGCGGCTGCTGCTTCGGTTGAGCTCGCCGCCCCTCGCCGACCAGCTCGTGCCGCTCATCCGGGAGCTGTGGTTGGACCGCTGGGCGCTCATCTTGCTGCTCGTGACCCTCTTGGTGGTGGGGATCGTCAACGTCCACACGTGGACCCAGGCGGCGCTGCTGCTCCTGCTCTTGCCCGTGGCGACGGTGGGCTTCCGGATGCTGGGGCGCGGGAGCCTGGCCCTCCAGGAGAGGGCGCGGTGGGGGCTCGTGGCCGAGCAGATCTCCAGCCACCTCCACGTGCCGGTCATCGCCTTCGGGCACAGCCACCGCCCCGAGCGCCGCCCCCTGGCCGACGGCGGGCGCTACTACAACCTGGGGTCGTGGGCGCCCGTGCTGGAGTCGGACCGCGAGACGACGCTGGGGCGGGCGCGGCGCTTCCTCGTGGTGCGCGCCGTGCGGCCCGGGCGCGTACACGTGGCCTTTCAGCGGTGGGACCGGGGGCACGTGGCGCCCTACTGATGGCGCTGTCGCCGGGGGGCGTTGGGGAGACTGCGGTCAACCGACCCCAGCGGGGCTGTGTGTCCCCGGGGGTCCGCGCGCCCCGCGCTGGGCGGGCGCGGGGGAGGTCGCGGGACCGTCGCGGGACCGCGCGGTCGTGGTCGCGCTGGAAGGTTATGAGATGACAGGGGTTGTTGCGTTCCTTGCGAGGCCCGTCGCGCGATGGCACGAACCCTGCTAGACCACGGCGCGGGTCGTACAGCGCGTCCGCCCCCCGAGACAAACCTTTTGGCGGAAGATTCAACACGAACACTGGGACCGACCCCCCAGAACGCGCGCGACCCACTCCACACCGAGCCGCCGCTCTCGCCGCTGGGCTGAGAGCGGCGGCTTTTTCGTGTGGCGGGGCAGGGACGCCGCCGCGCCCGCCGCCGCTCGTGCTCTCGCCTGCGCCGCCCTTTCCGGCTCTTTTGGGGTTGCCGGGGCGCGCTGGGCGCGCATCATGGGGCGCCCTTGGGGTGCGACGACGGCCGACGAGGAGGTCCCGGTGGCGCGTGGGGATGACTGGAAGGTTCGGGCGGTCCTGTGGGACCTGGACGGCACGCTGGTGGACACCGAGGGGCTCTACGCGCGGCTCGTGGGGGGCATCTTGGCCGCGCGCGGCGTGGCCGTGGGGCAGGGCGGGCTGGGCGCGCTGCGCGGGGTGAGCGCGCGGGAGGGGGTGGGGCGGATCTTGGACGCCGCCGGGCTGTCGGGTGAGGCGCGCGACGTCTTGATGGATGAGGTCTTGGCCGAGCGCGCGGCGCGCGTGCGCGACGAGGTCGTGGAGCGGACGGCGCCGGTGCGGGGCGTCTTGCGGGCCCTGGATGACCTCTTGCCCTGGCGCTATCGGTTGGGTCTCGTGACCTCCAACGGGGGGGACGTGGCGCGGTGGACCTTGGAGCGGTTCGGGTGGACCGAGCGCTTCGAGGTGGTCGTGGCGGCCGAGGACGTGGCGCGGGGCAAGCCGGACCCCGAGCCCTACCGCCTGGCGTGCGAGCGCCTGGGGCTCGGGCCCGCGGAGGTCTTGGCCGTGGAGGATTCCCCCGCCGGGGTGGCCTCCGCGCGGGCGGCGGGCTGCCACACCGCGGCGTTGGTGGGCACCTTCCCGGCGGACGCTCTGGGCGCGGCCCACTACGTGCTGAGCAACCCCGGCGCCGTGCCCGGCGTCCTGAACGTGCTGGAGCGGTAGGGCTCTCGCGGCCGGTTTCGGGGCCGCGTTCGGGACCGCGCCCAGGGCCGTGCCCGCCTCCGCGCCCGGGCCTGTAACCGGGGCCGCATCCGCATCCGCATCCGCATCCGCACCCGCAACCGCAACCGCAACTGCAACCGCATCCGCGCCCGCTTCCGCGCCCGCTTCCGCTTCCGCACGCGCATCCGCGCCCGCTTCCGCATCCGCGCCCGCAACCGCAACCGCAACCGCATCCGCGCCCGCACCCGCAACCGCATCCGCGCCCGCAACCGCATCCGCTTCCGCATCCGCTTCCGCTTCCGCATCCGCATCCGCATCCGCATCCGCATCCGCTTCCGCATCCGCTTCCGCACGCGCATCCGCGCCCGCAACCGCAACCGCTTCCGCACGCGCTTCCGCACGCGCATCCGCACCCGCATCCGCTTCCGCACGCGCATCCGCACCCGCATCCGCACGCGCATCCGCGCCCGCACCCGCAACCGCAACCGCATCCGCGCCCGCCCCCGGCCGATTCGCCCCCTGGCCCCGATCCGCCACCTGCTCTGCGGACCGAGGCGCAGGAGGCCGCGTTTGGGC
>CAYZID010000401.1:0-3959 GCA_964478315.1 uncultured Myxococcales bacterium
GGGCTAGAGGGAGGAGGGGAGGGGGGGCCGCGGGACGTCCACGGTCCGCAGGTGGGCCGCCGCGTCCTCCGGAGAGGTGGGGTTGATCGTGACGCCCGTGGTGAGGCACAGGCCCGTGGGCGTCCAGAGCTGGGGCGTCACCTCGAGCCGCCAGTGCCACGCCGCCCGCCGCGCGGCGGGGCTGGCGCTGTCGGGGGGCGCGCCGTCGGCGGTGTTGGGGACCGTGATGAGGCTCAGGTGGTAGCCCACGTCCGCCGTGGCCACGCGCACGCGCCGGAGCACGTCCACGAGGTGCCCGGCCAGGGCCTCCAGGTCCTCGTCCGTGGCCCGCGCGTAGGACGCGTCGTGCGCCCGGGGCACGATCTCGACGAAGAAGGGCCACGGGCTCGCATAGGGGCACAGGCTCACGAAGCGGTCGTCGGCGCGGACCACACGGTCCCGGGCCGCGAGCTCGTCGGCCAGGAGATCGCACACGAGGCACCGCTCGTGGGCCTCCCAGTGGGCCAGGAGCGCCTCGCCCTGGCGCGCGATGAGCTCGGGCACCACCGGCAGGGCGATGACCTGGCTGTAGGGGTGGGCCGTGCGCGCCCCCGCCTCCCGGCCCCGATCCCGAACCACCTGGATCCAGCGGAGGCGCCGGTCCTGCTGGAGATCCGCCAGCCGGTCCCGCCAACTCCGGAGCACCTGCGCTACCTGCCCCGGGGCCATGTCGGACAGATCCAGGTCGTGGGTGGGCGCCTCGACGACGATCTCGTGGGCCCCGATGCCCTCCACCCCATCGTGGCGCCCCTGGGGCCAGCGGTTCACACCGCCAGGACGCGCCTCCAACACCGGGAAGCGGTTGGCGAGGACGGTCACCGGCCCCACGGGTCCCGAGCGCTGGGCGATGACCGCGCCGCCCGAGGTGCTGGCCTGGCACAGGGCGCAGCGCGCGTCATCGCGGGCCTCGCCCGAGGGTCGGGGGGGCCGCAGGGGCAGACGCCCCCGGTCGTTGGACAGCACGACCCAGCGTCGCCGCAGGGGGTCTCGTCTCAGCTCGGACATCCGGGGCCTCTCAGGGTCGTCCGCGGGCGCGGCTCACTACACGACAACCAGGCGCCCGCGCGCGGGCAGGGTTGTTCCTACAGCACCCAGTCCCGGCGTGCCAGGTGCTCCAGGTTCAGGTCCAGGGTCACCACGCCGGTGGGGGGGGAGAGCTCCAGGACCGCCCCGTCGGGGCTCTGGAGGACGAACTGGATGTGCGCCACGGTGGCGTCCCCCGCGGCGCAGGCGTCTCGGGGCACGCGGGCCTCCAGCACCGAGCCGCAGGCCGCCTCCACCCCCGGAGGGAGCTGGCTCGGCGGCCACAGGGGGACGAGCGTGGGGGCGGCGTCTCCCGCGTCGCCGGGCGCGCCGCACCGCACGCGCAAGGACACCCGGGCGTTCGCCAACACGCGCTCGGCGCGGCCGCGCGTGTCCACGCGCAGCGACAGCGTCTCCTCGTCGAAGCAGTAGCGGATCTCACCCAAGGTCGTCCCGCCGTGCATGGCCCCCTGGCTGGGGAGGATCCGTCCGGCGCCCGCCCACTTGTAGTAGTCGTCGCGGAGGCCCGTGATGGCCGGCCGGCCCGCCAGGACCGGCGCGCGGACCGCCGATTGGGCCTGGGCGCCGGCCGCCGCAGCGGGGTCCACGGGGAGGTCCAGCGCCGGCGGCGCGGGGCGCCCGAGGTGCTGGTAGATGGCGAGCACGTGACGGCGAAAGAGCTCGTCGAACTCGGCGTCGAAGACCGACGAGTGCCCGTAGCCCAGCCACCAGAACCAGTCGGAGGCCTCGGCCTTCAGGACGAGCTGCGCCAGCTCGGGGTCCTCCTGCGCCACCTCCTCCAGAGGCGCGTCCACGGCGTCTCGGGCGGCGGCGAGGAGCTCCCAGGCGCGGTTCTTCGCCGGGTCGCCGATCCACGTGCGGAAGGTCCCGTCGATCCACGACCCAACGCCCAGCTTGGAGATGCGACGGCCCTCCGTCCCCACCGCCTCCAGGGCCTCGGACATGGTGCTCAGGCGCAGCCCGGGCGCGTCCGCGATGGCGCGGTAGAGGCCTGGCAGGAAGGCGTGGACGCCGCCGCGGTAGGTCTCCCAGCAGTTCTCGCCGTCCAGGGCGATGGTGACGACGGCGTCGCGCCCGCCCAGCGTCCGGTGGAGCGCCGTGAGCCGCTCCACCATGTCGCGGATGGCGTGCTCGGGCTCCCAGCGCCCATAGACGAACCCGATGCGGTCGGACAGCTCGTGGTCGCGGAAGAAGATGGCCACGCCGTCGGCGTCCCAGGGGCCGTAGCGGTCCGCCGCCGAGCGCGCCGAGGTGGACAGCGACTTGTGGAGGATGGCCTCGTCGGTGGTGATCCAGCGCACCCCGGCCTCGCGCAGCATGGGGAGCACGGCGGGGGCCACCGAGCCCTCGGAGGGCCACATCCCACGCGGGGGCAGGCCGAAGACCTCGGCGTGACGCGCCACGGCCCGCTCGACCTGGGCGCGGGCGTCGCCCGGGTGGGCGAAGCGCCGCGTCGGGAGGGGCGTCGTGGGGTCCGCGGCGCGGCCGTTGTCCGTGTCCACGAGCAGCGGCAGGATCGGGTGGTAGTAGGGAGAGCAGGACAGCTCCACTTGGCCCGCGGCCGCCAGGGTGGCGTAGCGCCCGGCCACGGCGCCGGCCGCCTCGTGGTGGGCGCGCAGGACGACCTCCTTGTCCTCCTCGGAGAACCCGCGCTGCTTGTGCACCAGGGCCTCGACCTCGGGCCTGGCGCGCGTGGTGTCCCCACACCAGGCGAGGTTGAACCACACCTGGAGGTCCCGGAGGTCGTCGGGCGTCATGGCGTGGCTGTCCGCCAGGGCCTTGAGCTCGCGGTAGCGCGCCCAGGGCTGGAGCATCGTCTCGTGGTTGAGGCTGAAGAAGGCGCGCCGGAGGAAGGTCTGGTCCTCGGGGGAGAGGCTGTGGGCCGGCGTGCGCGTGAGGCGCTCGAAGCGGTCGTAGGGGCCGCCCGGGTCCGCGGCGACCTCGAGCTGGTCCATGAGCCCCGGGACCCAGTTGAAGGTCACGCGGGCGTCGCCGTGGGCGGCCGCCGCCACGGCCATCTCGGTATAGTCCTTGGCGGCGTGCAGGCGCACCCAGGGCATGACGGCCTCGCCCGTCGTCGGGTCCACGTAGGACGGCTGGTGCATGTGCCAGAGGAAGCAGACGTGGAGGGTGCCCATGGGGGAACTCCGGGGAGGCCGACCGCCTCGGCGGCTCGGGAGGGGTTCATGCTTCGAGCGGCTGGCGCCGAGCGCTCAGGGCACGACGCGGAACGACGCGCGGCCCAGGGGGGAGCCGTCCGCGGCGAGCGCCTCGCAGCTCCAGTCCCCGGTCCACGCCGGGCGCACACGCTGACGGGACCAGGTGCGCCACTTGGGACTGGTGCCGACGTTCAGCTCCACCTTGGAGACGACCTTGCTCCCCCGCCGCCAGACGTGGGAGATGGTCGTGGGGGCGCGGCCGTTGCGGACCATCGTGAAGCAGATGAGCTTGCCCGCGCCCGCTCGGAACTCCGTCCCCGCCCCCACGGGTTGGCGGGCCTGGACGTCCGTGCCCACGGCCATGTCCACCAGCCGCAGCCCGTCCGTTTCCCCGAAGACCTCCACGCCGCGCCGCTGGGCGAGGGGCTCGCCGCGCCGCTGGGCCGGCGCCGGGGCCGCGGCGGGTGGGGGGGCTCCCGCGGGGGCCGCGTCCCGGGGGCGCGTGGCCTCCTGGGGACTCCGGGCCGGCGGCGGGGCCGGCGGGGCTGGCCTGGGGGGGGCGGCCTTGAGCCCGCGCGCCGCGGGATCGTCGCGCACCGCGGCGCGGTCGGCGGCGGCCAAAGGTTCGGGCGCGGGCGGCCCCTGGGGTGGGGGCGCGGCGCGCGTGGGCGCAGCGTCGGGGGCGGGCGCGGCGACGATGATGGGCGCGTCGATGAG
>CAYZID010000402.1:0-3958 GCA_964478315.1 uncultured Myxococcales bacterium
CCCAAACGCGGCCTCCTGCGCCTCGGTCCGCAGAGCAGGTGGCGGATCGGGGTCCCCCCCACGGCGCCGTCGAGCGGCACCGCGCTGCTCGGTGCCGGCCGGCGCTTACGCCGGAGGTTCCACCATGGTCCCCGCCCCGGCGTCGGTGAACAGCTCGCTCACCAGGTTGTGGGCCACGCGCCCGTCGACCAGGTGCACGGCGGGTACGCCCGCGGTCACGGCGGCCACGGCGGCCTCGACCACGTGAACCAGCCGAGGCCCGATCTCCCCCTCGCGGAGCATGCGCTGGGCCTGCCGCGGGCGCAGGCGGCTCAGCCTCTCCCCGTCCCGCGTCACGCCCGTGACCTCCAGGAGATAGACGAGCTTGAAGGCCCCAAGGTGCCGCGCCAGCGCCGCGGCGGCGTCGTCGGAGTCCAGGTTCCACGTGGAGCCGTCGGCGGCGACCCCCACCGGCGCGATCACCGGGATGTACCCATCGCCGAGCAGGGTCTCCACGAGCGCGGCGTCCACGGCGGCCACCTGCCCCATGCGCCCCCACGACGAGGCCCCCTCGCCGTCCTCCAGGGGAGCCGCTTGGAGGATCCCCGTGTCGCGCCCGCTGAGCCCCACGGCGCGGCCGCCCACGGCCTGGATGCGGCTCACGAGGCGGCGGTTCACCCGCCCGAGCAGCACCATCTCCACGAGCTCGGCGTCCTCGGGGGGGGTGACGCGGTGACCGTCCACGAAGTCGCTCTCGCGACCCGACGCGGCCAGCGTCCGAGAGACCTCGTCTGCGCCGCCGTGGAGCACGATGGGCTGCATCCCCACGGCCCGCAGCAGGTCGAGATCCTCGGCGACCCGCTCGGTCGTCTCGGGATCCTCCAGGAGAGCACCCGCGACCTTGACCACCACGCGCTTGCCGCGAAAGCGCTCGATGTAGCGGAGGGACTCCAGGAGCAGCGATCGCTTCACCGCGGGCGAGAACGCCGCCAGGTGGGGGTCCAGGACGACGGTCCCCGCCTGCTCGGTCACCGACCCGGCGTAGTCCGCGTTGATCTTCACGTAGTCGTAGCTGAGATCGCAGCCCCAAGCGCGCGCCGCGCCGTCCCCGTCGCCCAGGTCCAAGTGGACGACGACCTCCTCGTCTTCGAGCCGGCGCGCGAGCCCCACGCGGTCGTAGGCCACGGGCTCCCCGCGCCGGAACACCTCGGTGCCCTGCACGCGCACGCGCCAGCGGCTGGTGTCCCCGGGGGCACCCCGCTCGGCCAGCCCCTGCCCCGCGGCGGCGCAGATGCGCCCCCAGCTCCCCGGGTCGGCCCCGAACATCGCGGACTTCACGAGGTTCGAGCGCGCCACCTGGCGGGCCACGTGCGCCGCCGTCTCGTCGTCCCGCGCCCCCGAGACCTCCACGTTGAGCAGACGCGTCGCCCCCTCCCCGTCGGCCGCGATGGCCCGCGCCCCCTGGGCCAAGACCTCGGTGAGGACGTCCCGCACGCGCGCGAAGGCGGGATCCCCCACGTCGATGGCCGCCCCCCCGGCGGCGCCGTTTGCCAGCGCCACGACCATGTCGTTCGTGGACTGATCGCCGTCCACGCTGATGCGGTGGAAGCTGCGCGCCACGGCGTGCCCCAGGGCGGCATCCAGGGCGGCCGCCGTCAGCGGCAGGTCGGTCACCACGAAGCCCAGCATGGTCGCCATGTTCGGGTGGATCATCCCCGATCCCTTGGCGAGACACAGCACCACGCCCTGGCGCCCGTCGGGCAGATCCACGGAGGCCCGCGAGAGCTTGGGGGCGCGGTCCGTGGTCATCATGGCGCGCGCGGCCTCCAAGGCGTGGGGTCCCAGGGAAGCCACGGCCCCGGGCAGGGCTGCGGCGACGACCTCGGCGCGCAGGGGTACGCCGATCATCCCCGTGGAGGCCGTTACGACCTGCTCGGGCTCCACACCCAGGGCCTCAGCCGCCGCCTGGGCCATGGCCTCGTCCGCCGCGCGCCCCGCCTCCCCGCTCAAGGCGTTCGCGTTGCCGCTCACGGCGATGATGGCGCGCACGTGGCCGGCGGGGAGCAGGCGCTCCGTGCGCTCGACACACCAGGCGCGCGCCCGGTTCGTGGTCACACGCGCCGCCGCCTGGGCGTCGCGATCGCTCACGATGAGGGCCGTGTCGGCCTTGTTGGCCTTCACACCGCTGTGGACGCCGGCAAACCGAAACCCCCGAGGCAGCGTCGAGCTCATCGGGCCCAGCCCTTGCCGGGCGCGAGCCCCTGGGTCTGTTCGAAGCCCACCATGAGGTTGGCGTTCTGCACCGCCTGCCCGGCGGCGCCCTTGATGAGGTTGTCGATGGCGCTCACGACCACGACGCGCTTGCCGAAGGGATCGGCGGTGGCGCTCAGCAGGCACCGGTTCGTCCCCACGACCTCCTTGAGCTGGACATCCTCCGCGCGATCCAGGACCCGCACGAAGGGCTCTCCCTCGTAACGCGCGCGCAGCGTCTCGCGGACCTGGTCCGCGGCCTGGAAGGGGTCGTCCTGGCCGCGAACGCGGAGGTAGGCCGTGGCTAGGATCCCCCGCGCCACGGGGAGGAGGTGGGACACGAAGGTCAGGGCGCAGGGCTCCTCGCCCAGGGCGGCGAGCTGCTGGGCCATCTCGGGCGTGTGCTGATGCTGGCCCACGCGGTAGGCGTACATGTTGCCGAAGATCTCGGCGTGGAGCAGGGAGACCTTGGCGCTGCGGCCCGCCCCGGTCGTGCCGCTCTTGGCGTCCACGACGACGCTCGCGGGGTCCAGGATCCGCGCCTCCACCAACGGGAGCAGCGCCATGAGCACGGCCGTGGGGTAACACCCGGGGTTAGCCACGAGCTGGGCCTGGGCGAGCTCCTCGGGGGCGACCCACTCCGTGAGCCCATAGACCCCGGCCATCTCCCGCGCTCGCTTGAACCCGTAGGCCTTCTGGTGGGCCTCGGGGTCCACGACGCGGTGCGCGCCAGACAGGTCCACGACCCGCACGCCCGCGTCCACCAGGGGGCCGGCCACGACGGCGGCGGCGCTGGCCGGCAGGGCGAGGAACATGATGTCCACCTCATAGGCGCGCGCCGCGGCCACCGTGTCGTTGTGGCCCACGACGACCGCGTCGCCGTCCGCCGCCAGCTCGGGGTCGAGCTTCCTCAACCGGGCGCCCGCCAGGGCGTCACTCGACGCGGTCACCACGCGGAAGCCCTCGTGGTGAGCGAGGATCTTCATGGCCTCCAGGCCGGCGTACCCCCGCACGCCGGCGATCCCGACTCGCACTGGCTCTCGACCCGTCACGGGGCCCTCCTCGGCTGCCTCGTCGCCCGTCCGCCTGGCCCGACGGGCCCGGCGGAAAGCCGGCACCTTACATGAGGCACGCCCCACCGCGCCAGCGAGAAAGCGCCCTCGTGACCCCCGCGTCCACCGAGAGCGTCCCCGGGAGACGGCCACCGCCCTTGCCCGGGAGAGGGGGGCGCCTACTCCGCGCCCTCCTCCGGGTCCGTGCGCTTCGGGGGATCCGCCGGCTTGGGGGACGCGGAGCTCCCACCGCCACCCGGAGCAGGTGGCGTCGCCAAGGCGTCGGCCAGGCTCTGGAAGAGCTGCCCGAAGCTCCCCAGGGCGGATCGCACGAGCTGCTGGGCGAGGTCGGCGCCGAGATCGGACGGACGAGGCTGGGCCGAGGCCGTGTCCGGGGCCGTGTCCGAGGCCGGGGCCGGGGCCGCGTCCGAGGCCGTGTCCGAGGCCGGGGCCGTGTCCGGGGCCGGGGCCGTGTCCGAGGCCGGGGCCGTGTCCGGGGCCGGGGCCGGGGCCGAGGCCGGGGCCGTGTCCGAGGCCGTGTCCGAGGCCGTGTCCGAGGCCGTGTCCGAGGCCGTGTCCGAGGCCGAGGCCGTGTCCGTGTCCGAGGCCGTGTCCGAGGCCGAGGCCGTGTCCGAGGCCGGGGCCGTGTCCGAGGCCGGGGCCGTGTCCGAGGCCGG
>CAYZID010000403.1:0-3941 GCA_964478315.1 uncultured Myxococcales bacterium
TGCTCTGCGGACCGAGGCGCAGGAGGCCGCGTTTGGGCAAGGAGGCAAGCGGCTCGGCGCGCAGGCGTGGCTGTGTCACGTCGAGCGGCCAGCCGCTTGTGGGGCTGCGCAGCCCGACGCCGCCCACACGCGGGATCCAAAGCCGAATCCGAGAGTAGGTGGCGGATCGGGGGCAGTCTCGGGCCCTTGGGCCCCGCGGAGCCCTGCGCTATGGTGCGCGGGTCGCGGGGAGGTGACGGTGGGAGAGCACGGAGAGCAGGGTGCGCGGCCGGTGGGCGAGGCGGTGGGCCCCGAACCAGCCGGGCAGCGGGTGGTGGCGGCCGTAGACCTGGGCTCCAACAGCTTCCACATGGCCGTGGCGCGCTGCCAGGGCCAGGACGTCACCGTGTTGGACCGCGTGCGCGAGCGCGTCCAACTCGCCGGGGGTCTCACCCCCGAGCGGCGCCTGGACGAGCCCACGACGACCCGCGCCCTGGAGGCCCTCGCCCGCTTTCGCCAGCGTCTGGGAGCCCTCCCCGATCACGCCGTGCGCGCCGTGGGCACCAACACCCTGCGCAAGCTCCGAGACGGGGGCCGCTTCGTGGCCCAGGCCCGCGAGGCCCTGGGGCGCCCCATCGAGATCATCAGCGGGCACGAGGAGGGGCGGCTCATCTACCGTGGCGTGTCCCACGACGTGACCGCCGACGCCGCGGGGCGCCGCCTCGTCGTGGACATCGGCGGCGGGAGCACCGAGGTCATCTTGGGCGAGGGGTCCGAGCCCTCCCACATCGAGAGCCTCCAGATGGGCTGCGTGAGCTACAGTCGCCGCTTCTTCCCCACCGCGGACAAGGGCGCCCGCGCCAAGGTGAAGCGCGGCGCCTTCGAGCGCGCCCTGCTCGCCGCGCGCCTGGAACTCAAGCCCATCGCCCGCCGCTACCGCTCCCTGGGGTGGGCGAGCTGCGTGGGCTCCTCGGGGACCATCCGCGCCGTGGCGGGTATGGCGCGCGAGGCGGGGTGGAGTCCCGAGGGGCTGCGCCGCGAGGGCGTGGAGCGCCTCGTGGAGCTCCTCCTGGAGGTCCGCCGCCCCAGCGAGCTGCCCTTTGACCTCAGCAGCCAGCGCGCCGCCGTCCTGCCGGGGGGGCTCGCCGTCCTGCTCGCCGTCTTCGACGCCCTCCAGGTGGACGTCCTCACCCCGGCCAGCGGGGCGCTGCGGGAGGGCATCCTGTGGGATCTGCTGGGGCGGGAGGCCGGTGCGGACGTTCGCGAGGGCACGGTGGCGACGATGATGGCGCGCTACGGCGTGGACCAGGACCACGCCGCGCGCGTGGAGGCCACGGCCCTCGCGGCACTGGACCGTGTGGCGGGGGCCTGGAACCTCCAGGGGGGCGAGGCGCGGCGGGCGCTCTCGTGGGCCGCGCGTCTCCACGAGGTGGGCCTGTCCCTGGCGCACTCGGGCTACCACCGCCACGGGGCCTACATCGTGGAGAACTCGGATATGCCGGGCTTCTCCCAGGGCGAGCAGGCGATCGTCGCCTCGCTGGTGCGCTTTCACCGCCGGAAGATCCGCCCGGAGGAGCTGCGGCGCTCCCCCCGCTTGGACGCCCGCCAGGTCTTGCGCCTCCTCGTGCTGCTGCGCCTGGCCGTGCGCCTGCACCGGGGGCGTCAGCCCGACGCCCTGCCGCCTCTCGACCTCATCGCCGAGGGGGACCGCGTGGAGCTCACCCTCCCGAGCCCGTGGCTGGAGGCCCACCCCCTCACGCGCGCCGACCTGGAAGCGGAGGCCGCCCGGTTCGCGCCCGTGGGCGTGGAGATCGTCATCTCCTCCTGACCGTCTTCACGTCCGCGCCCGTGCCCGCATCTGCATCCGCATCCGCGCCCGTGCCCGCATCCGCGGCCGCTTCCGCATCCGCGCCCGCATCCGCATCCGTGCCCGCATCCGCGCCCGCATTCGCTATCCGCGCCCGCGCCCGCATCCGCATCCGCGCCCGCATCCGCGCCCGCATCCGCGCCCGCATCCGCATCCGCGCCCGCATCCGCGCCCGCATCCGCACCCGCATCCGCGCCCGCATCCGCACCCGCATCCGCGCCCGCGCCCGCAGGCGCGGGCGCGGGCCGCCGTCGCTACGCGTCCAGGAACGGGTACCGGTAGGACCGCGGGGGCACGAAGGTCTCCTTGATGGTCCGCTGGCTCACCCACCGCAGGAGGTTGAGCATGGAACCGGCCTTGTCGTTCGTCCCCGAGGCCCGGCCGCCGCCGAAGGGCTGCTGGCCCACGACCGCGCCGGTGGGCTTGTCGTTGATGTAGAAGTTGCCCGCCGCGTAGCGCAGGGCCTCGGCCATGTGGACCAGCGCCTGACGGTCGCGCCCGAAGATGGCCCCCGTGAGCCCGTAGGGCGACCCCTCGTCGCAGAGCTTGAGGGTCTCGTCGAGGGCGCTGTCCTCGTAGACCCAGACGGTGAGCACCGGGCCGAAGATCTCCTCGCGCAGGAGCTTCGTGTGCGGGTCGTGGGCCAGCACGAGCGTGGGCTCGATGAAATAGCCCTCGGCGTCGTCGGCGCCGCCCCCCGCGAGGATCTCCGCCTCGTCGCTCTCACGAGCGAAGTCCAGGTACCGCTTGATGTTGTCGAAGGCGTTGCGGTCGATGACCGCGTTGATGAAGTTGCCCGCGTCCGTGGGCGAGCCCATGCGGAGCTCGGACATCATGCCCACCACCGTGTCGCGGACCTCGGGCCAAAGCGACGCGGGGATGAAGGCGCGGCTCGCGGCGGAGCACTTCTGGCCCTGGTATTCGAAGGCGCCACGGACCAGGGCCACGGCGAGCTCGGTGACGTCGGCCGTGGCGTGGGCGAAGACGAAGTCCTTGCCACCGGTTTCGCCGACGATGCGCGGGTAGGCGCGGTAGTTGCCGATGTTCTGCCCCACCGCGCGCCACATGCCCTGGAAGACCTTCGTGGACCCCGTGAAGTGGATGCCGGCCAGGTGCGGGCTCGCCAGGGCCGGGCGCCCCACGGCGCCACCCGCGCCCGGGACGAAGTTGATGACCCCCGGGGGCAGCCCCGCCTCCTCCAAGAGCTTCATGATCCAGTAGGCCGAGTAGACGGCGCTCGATGCGGGCTTCCACAGCACCGTGTTGCCCATCATGGCCGGCGCCGTGGGGAGGTTCCCCGCGATGGACGTGAAGTTGAACGGCGTGGCGGCGAAGACGAAGCCCTCCAGGGGCCGCTGCTCGGTCGTGTTCCACACGCCCGCGGAGGACGCGGGCTGGTTCTCGAAGAGCTGGCGCGCGTAGAAGGGGTTGAAGCGGTAGAAGTCGATGAGCTCGCAGGCGCTGTCGATCTCGGCCTGGAAGGCGTTCTTGCTCTGCCCCAACATGGTCGCGGCGTTGAGGGTCATGCGCCAGGGACCCGCCAGGAGCTCCGCCGCCTTGAGGAACACCGACAGCCGCGCCTCCCAGGGCATGGCTTGCCAGTCGCGCCAGGCCTCCTGGGAGGCGGCGATGGCCTGCTGGACGTGCTCGGCGGAGGCCTTGTGGTAGCGGCCCAGGACGTGCTGATGGTCGTGGGGCTCCACGCAGGTCCCCAGATCCCCCGTGCGGACCTCCTCGCCGCCGATGATGAGGGGGATCTCGACCTCCATGGAGGCGAGCCGCTGGAGCTCGCTCCACAGGGACTCGCGCTCCGGGCTCCCCGGCGCGTAGCCGAGCACCGGCTCGTTGGCGGGCGTGGGGACCTGCTTGATGGCGTTGGACATCCTGCTCCTCCTGTCCGTGTGGCGCTGGGGGGGCGTGCCACCTCAGCGGGCTGCGCCCCGGCGGGCGGCGGGTGAGCCCCTCCACCGGCCCGGAGTCTACACACCGCCCGCGCGCCGCGCGAGGCGTTCACGCGAGGAGGTCCTCTACCGCTCACGGGGGCCGCGCCCCGATCCGCCACCTACTCTGGGATTCGGCTTTGGATCCCGCGTGT
>CAYZID010000404.1:0-3916 GCA_964478315.1 uncultured Myxococcales bacterium
TCCCGGCCCCGCCCCCCGAGGCCCCGTTCCGCGCCGCTCCCGCGTGGCGCCGCGCCGCCGCCTGCGCCGTGGACACCGCCGCCCCGCTGGCGGCCGCCCTCGCCGCGGGCTGGGCCCTGTGGCCCGCGGCCGCCAGTGACCTCCCGTGGAACGCCCTCGACGTCGCCGTAGACGCCTACTGGATGTCTCCGCGCACCTTCTGGGTGCCGCTCGGGGTGTGGTTCGGGCTTTCCCTGCTGCTGCACGCCGCTTTCGAAGCGGCGGGGACTCCCACCCCGGGCCAGCGCCTCCTGGGCTTGCGCCTCGTGGACCGCGCCGGACGCCCGCTTCGGCCAGTGCGCGCGGTGGTCCACGCCGCGCTCCGCCTCGTGAGCACGGCGCTCGTGGCGGGGGGACACCTCTGGGCCCTCGCGGACCCAGCCCGCCAGACCCTCCACGACCGCCTCAGCGGCGCGTGGCTCGTGTGCACCCCACCCGAGGGACGGGCCCCCACGCCGCGCCCAGCGGCCGCCAAGCGCTGAGGCCACCCGGCAAGCGCCCCGCCCAGCGTCACCGAGCGCTCACTCGGGACCTTTGTTGACGACGGGTTCGCCCAGCCGGAAGCTCGGCGCGTCCGCTCGTCGGGGGGTGTCCCCGCGGGCGGCTCACAAAACGGCGGGTTGCCCGCCCAACTTGGAGGGTGTCATGCACACGAACAAGCTCACGTCGCTCCTCGCCGCGGGGATGTTCCTCACGCTCACGCTCGGCTCCACGGCCGCCTTCGCCAAGGAGCGGCACGGCCTCGCCGTGGGCGGCCAGATCGACAACGTCAACAACGGCCTGAGCCTCAAGTACGCCATGGGCAACTTCCACCTCCAGGGCGTCCTCGGCACGGACGTCGTGATGTCCCACAAGGTGGCTGGCGTGACCGTGGACACCACCTACAACCTCCAGCTCTCCCTGCGCGCCCTCTACAACATCGCGCGCGCCAACGACACGAACCTCTTCGCGGGCGGTGGCGTCACCCTGGGCCTCTACGACACGGCGGACACCTCTGTGACGCTGGATCTCCTCCTGGGCGTCGAGCACTTCTTCACCGACTACTTCTCCGTCTCCGGCCAAGTGAACCTCCCCATCGGCTTTGCCAACACCTCCATCGGGCGCCCGGGCACGACCATCAACCTCCGCGCAGCCGGCTGGGGCGGCGCCTTCCACTTCTACTTCTGATCCCACGTATGAGCCCCGAGTGGGCTCGGCCCCGCGGCGACTCCGCGAGGCAACCGCACGGCGTCGGCGCGATCCCCGCGTCGGCGCCGTAGTCTTTTGCACCACCGTGCAGTTCGCGGCGTTGGGCCTGGAGGCGGCGGGGCCCGCAGTG
The DNA here is from genome assembly GCA_964478315.1 of uncultured Myxococcales bacterium. Taxonomy (GTDB): domain Bacteria; phylum Myxococcota_A; class UBA9042; order PHBI01; family JAAZYN01; genus CAYZID01. Next base: position 1,358 of record CAYZID010000404.1, read on the forward strand.
TAAAGTTGTCAGCCCCCTCGGGGCTCGCTATAAAGAGGCACCAGTCGACAACGACAGCAGGCCGGATTTGAACGAGTGCCCCAAATGTGGTGTCGCCGTGGAAGCGACGGCGCGGTTCTGCCCCGAGTGCGGCTTTCACCTCTCCGAGGCGCCCTTCCAGACAGGGGATCCCTTCGTCGGCAAGGTCATCGCCGGGAACTACCGGCTCGAGGAGAGCATCGGCTCGGGCGCCATGGGGACGATCTACCGAGCGACGCAGCTGTCGCTGAACAAGAAGATCGTCATCAAGCTCCTCCACCGGCACCTGCTGGGGGATCCCACCCTCGCCAAGCGCTTCGAGCGCGAGGCCAAGGCCGCGAGCCTGCTCGATAACCCCAACTGCATCAACGTCATCGACTTCGGGCAGACGGACGACGGGACGCTCTACATCGCCATGGAGTTCATCGAGGGCGTGGACCTCGCGGAGCTCGTCTACCAAGAGCATCCCCTGGCGTGGCGGCGCATCATCAGCATCGTCAAGCAGATCTGCACGGCGCTCGACGAGGCCCACGCCAACGGCGTCCTCCACCGCGATCTCAAGCCCGAGAACATCATGATCACGCAGCGGCGCAACCAAGCCGACTTCGTGAAGGTGCTCGACTTCGGGATCGCCAAGCTCCAGGAGTCCAGCCGCGGCGGCGCCGGGACCTTCCAGACCCAGGCCGGCGTCGTCTGCGGGACCCCCGAGTACATGAGCCCCGAACAGGCCCGCGGCCAGAAGCTCGACGCCCGCACCGACCTCTACTCCCTGGGCATCCTCCTCTACCAGCTCATCACGAACGACATCCCCTTCGACGGCGACAGCGCGCTGGCCATCGTCACCAAGCACCTGGCCGAAGACCCGCCCCTACCCAGCGCCCTCCGCCCCGACGTGCCTCCGGCCCTGGAGCGGCTGACCATGTCGCTCATGCAGAAGGACCGGGACATGCGCCCGGCCACGGCGCTCGACGTGAGCGCCGAGCTCGACCGCATCGAGCGCGAGCTGGAGGCGCGGCCTGACTTCGGCGGCGAGGACAACGACCGCACCATCGTCGAGCTCAAGCCCGTGCAGCTCGCCCAGCTCGAAGCGGCCAAACGCGAGTACGAGGCCAAGCGCCGTGCGCCCACGGCCATGAGCCAGGGGGTGGCGGACACCGTCCCCGCCGAGAGCGACCAGCTCACGAACGCCGTGCGCGAAGCCCTGGGCAGCCAGAACCGCCCAGTCCAGCGCCCTTCGGGCGCGGCGCCCGCGGCGCGCCGGAGCGCGACCCCCCAACCGAGCGGGAGCGGCGCCAAGCTGTGGATCATCAGCGTCGTCGTGGCCCTGGTCGTCGCGGCGGCGGGTTGGCTCGTCTACCAGGCGGTCGCCAGCGCCCCGGCCTCCTCGGACGCGCCCAGCCTCCGTCTCCCCGCCAGCCCGGGGCACGACACGGCGCCCGCCTCCGAGCAAGGTAGCGACTCGGGCTGGTAACGCCGCGCCCCATCTCCTGTGGCGCACCCCCCTCCCAAGGGGCGGCCCGTGCTGTCCCCGAGCGACCGATGGGCCAAGACCAGCGGGTGGCCGAGGTGCCCAGGAGGCTGCAGCGCCCAAGGGCAGCCCTGGCGCCTCGCCCCCCGCGGGGCAAGCCCGGGATCGCTATCCGAACTCCACGCGGACGAGCTGTCGACCGATGAACAGGTAGTCGTTGTCGTTGAGCGGCCAGTCGCCGTGGATCTGGATGAAGGTCCCGTTGCGGCTGTCGAGATCGCACAGCAAGAAGCGCTGGTCCTCTTGCTCCACGCGGCTGTGGAAGCGGCTGATGAACCGGTCGTGCAGGAAGTTCACGTCGCAGTCTTCCCGCCCGATGGTGACCTTGTCCTTCATGGCGCAGTAGGCCCGCCCCTCCCGGTTGCCCTGGAGGAGCTGCACCAGGCGAAACTGCCACGGGCCCAGCGGCGTACCCCCGAACTGGGAGCCGTCCCGAAGGGGCGCGGCGCTGGGAGGCTTGTAGGTCTCGAAACGGATGAGCTGCTCCCCGCACAGGAAGCGCTCCCCGTCCCGGAGCTCGATGGGGTCGTAGACCCGGATGAAGGTGCCGTTGCGGCTGCCCGCGTCGCGCACGAACAGGCGTCCGTCCCGGTAGAAGAACCGAGCGTGCCTGGGGGAGACCGTGGGGTCCTCCGGGAACAGCACGCCCCCCTCGGTGCGCCCAGCGATGAGCTCGTCGGCGAGGAGCTGGAAGGTGAGACCGTCCTGGCCGTCGCCGCGGATGAGCCGCAACCGAGCCCGCGGACCGCCGGGCCCCCCGGTGTGCTCACCGGCCAAGGGCTGCCCGCAGCTCCCGCAGTACTTGTGGCCTACCCCCACGGACTGGCCGCACGATGGACAGCGGATCATTTGAGCCATGAAATCGGTCGCCTCCGCGTGGCACCAGGGGTCGGCTCGACACGACCGTCTGGACTATAGGAGCAGCCTCGGGAGGCCGTCAAGGCGACTGGGAGCCCGCGCCAGGGCGATCGAGTTCTGATAGTGCTGGACAGGGATCGCAACTTGTGATCGAC
>CAYZID010000405.1:0-3862 GCA_964478315.1 uncultured Myxococcales bacterium
CTCCTTGCCCAAACGCGGCCTCCTGTGCCTCGGTCCGCAGAGCAGGTGGCGGATCGGGGGAGACGCGGCCCGGCTAGACCGATGTGCCCTGACGCCTTATGGTCTGGCTGTGGCTCGCGCTGCCGCTCGGCAGAGGCGGGTCGCGCCTGTGCGATGGGACGGGACGCGGAGGTGCCTCATGTGGGTTGGACTCATCGGCGCGGTGATCGGCGTCGTCATCGGCGTGATCTTCGGGGCGGGTCCCTTCGGCTGGATCGGGGGCGTCATCGGTGCGCTCATCGGCGGCGTGGTGGGGTTCTTCTCGCTGTCGTTCTTCACCTTCGCGGCGGCGGGCGCCGAGGCGTCCAAGCCGCACGAGGTCACCTGCACCGTGGACGGGGAGCCGGGCGAGGTCACGCTGGGCGTCGTGAGCACGGCGGACGCCATGGCGGGTCACGGCCACCCCAAGGTGAAGGGGTGCTCCCGCTGGCCCGAGCACGACGACTGCGACCGCGGGTGCGTGCGGGATCTGGACCTGCGCTGAGCGGTGGCCGGCTATTGCGCCGTCACCGCGTCCGTTCCCACCACCAAGCGCCGGCGTAGGTAGGCGAGGTTCAGCGCGTTGAAGCGGGGGCGCTCGCTGAGGGCCTTGGTCCAGTCGGTCACGGCGCCCGTCTGCATGACGTTGAGCCCCGGCGTGTCGATGTGCCAGCCCGAGAGGTCGTGGTCGGTGAAGGACAGCCCGGCGACGCCGCCGAACAGACCCTGGGGCGGTGGGCCGTTGGGCACCAGCCCCAACGAGTGGCCCATCTCGTGGGCGGTGAGGGAGCCCAGGGCGCGGGACAGGAGGTCCAGGGCGAGGAGGTAGAGCTGACCTCGGTCGGCCTGGGCGGGCGTGTCCGCGTCCTCCACGGTCCACCCGGGGGCCAGGAACGCCTCGTCGCCCGGCGCGTCCCCCACGGGGGTCCCGCCCGCGGCGGGGAGGAACTCGCCGAGCGCCATGACCCCCAAGGGGTTGGCGAGGATCTGGCGCGCCAGGGACGTCGTGAAGATCCCCAGGCCGTAGCCCGTGTCGTCCTCGCGGTGCTGGTTGTTCGCGTCGATGGTCGCCTTGCCCACGACGTGGTCCGCCTGGTCCGCGGGGGTGGCGTCGCCGCCCAGGGCGATCATGGAGAAGGCGGGCGGCTCGCTGTCCCCCCACGTCGCCGGGTCGGGGGCCCCGGGGTCGCCCTCGAACCAGAGGGCGAGGCGCACGCCCTCGCCCGGGGGCGTCGCGGCGTCGAGCCCGAAGATGCGCTCCAGCTCGGCGCGGACCCCGTCGAGGATGCGCTGGCGGGAGAGCGCGGCCAGCTCGGGGTGGGTGGCGCTCATGAGCCCCAGCGCCGAGAGCGCCTCGTCGAGGTCGGGCACGCCGTCTCCTTGGGGCACGTGCTCGCTCACGACGTCGTAGGTGCCGCCCTCGGCGGGCTCCACGCGGAGGTGGAACATGTCTCGGCCGAGGACGATGAGCCACGGGTCCTGCTGGGGGAAGGGGTCCAGCGACGGGAGCAGCTCGCCGAGCTCGAAGGGCACGGCGCTGGTGCTGGTCCCGCCGGGCCCCTCGACCGTCGCCTCGCAGCGCACCTGGAGCCCCGCAGGGCCGGCCGGAGCGGGCCCGAAGTGGACGCGGACGTGGGCCGGGTCCTCGGTGGCTTCCATGTCGGCTCCCGAGAGGGGCGCGCCCGCGGGCCACAGCACGCCCGAGGGGAGGGTGAGATCCGCGTCACAGGTCAGCGCGAGGGCGTCCCAGGGCGCGGGCCCCTCGCGGGGATCCAGGGAGGCGTCCAGGGTGAAGTCCGCCCGGTTCACGCGGAGGGTGAAGGGGTGCTCTTGGGTGCCGTCGGGGTCCTGGGCGGTGACCTGGGTGTAGGGGATGGACCCGTTCATGGTGGCCGGGATCTCGTTCACCGTGAGGAGGAGGACGGGAGGGGCCGGGGGGCCGGTGTCTACTGCTGTGTCGGGGGCGGTGTCGGGCACCGTGTCCAGCTCGGTGTCGGGTCCCGCGTCCGTAGGCGCGTTTGGCAGCGCGTCTGGCATCGCGTCTGGCGCCGCGCTCGTCTCGGGCTGGGCGTCGGCGCCGCCGTTGGCTCCGGTGTCCGTGCGGGCGTCGGCGCTGGCGTCCACGCGCCCGGCGGGGGGGCTATCCACGCAGGCGCCCAGCACGGCTACAACCAGGCCTAAGGGGAGCACGAGGTGGTGAGCGGGCCGTGTGAGGCGGGTGAGGTGCGCGGTCACGGGGCGGTCTCCTGGGCTTCGTCGGGTTCCCCGGCCCAGTCCGGGCGCAGCGCCACGGCGTCGCGGAGGTAGACGTGGCGGACGTCGCGTCGGGGGCGGGCCGTGTTCCAGTGCAGGAGCACCCGGACGACGCGAGGGAGGGCCCCGGGGACGGGGATCTCCTGGGCGCACAACATGGGGACCTGGTGCCACCCCAGGCGGTGGGCGGCGCGCGTGGGGAAGGTGGCTCGCAGGTCCGGGGTCATCGTGAAGACGGCGCTGACCAGCTCCTCGGGCTGGAGCCCGTTGCGCAGGACCAGCTCCCGCAGGAGCTCCTCGGTGGCGTCGACGATGTCCGGGGCGGCGTCCCGTGGGACCGTCGTGGCGCCGCGCAGGCCCACGAGGCGGGGGCCAGCGGGCGCGCGGTCGTCCCCGAGGTGGGCGCTCACGAGGCCACCTCATAGCCCGCGGCGCGCAGGGCGTCCCGAGCGGACTGACGCTCCTCGGGCGTCCCGAAGCCCAGGCGGATGGCCTCGCCCTCGGCGCGGATGGTGAGGACCTCGATGTCCTTGATGTTCACCTGGGCTTCCCCGAGCGTGCTCGTGATGCGGGCGAGCTCACCCGGGCGGTCGGGGACGGCGATGACCACGTCGTACATGCGGGGCAGGAGGCTGCGACGCACGACGGGCAGGGCGTCGCGGGTCTCCTTGGCCTCCACGGCCCGCTCCAGGAGGAAGTCTGGATCGTCCAGGAGGGCGTCCAGGCGGGCGAGCTGGGCGCGGAGATCCCCCAGGGCCTCTTTGAGCGGCCCGCGGTTGGCGGCCACCATGTCGCGGCTCATGCGGGGGGAGCCCGAGGCCACGCGCGTGAGGTCGCGGAAGCCGCCCGCGGCCAGGAACATGAGCTGCTCGGCGTCCCGGTCGGTGGCGACCAGGAGCGTGAGGGCCACGGCGAGGAGGTAGGGGAGGTGGGAGACGCGGGCCACGAGGCGGTCGTGGAGGTCCGGGTCCAGGACCAGCGGGAAGGCCCCGAGCCCGTCCACGAGGTTCTTTACGCGGCTCACGTCGCCCCAGGGTGTTTCGGCGTGGGGCGTCAGGACCCAGACGGCGTTCTGGAGCATGGAGGCGTGGGCGTGGGCCACGCCGGCGCGCTCGCTGCCGGCCATGGGGTGGCCGCCCACGAAGCCCGGGAGGAGCCCGTGGAGGGCGGTGACGACGTCGGTCTTCACGCCGCCCACGTCCGTCCAGAAGCTGCCGGGGCGGGCGAGGGGGGCCACGGCGCGGCCCAGCTCCACCAGGGCTCCCACCGGCGCGGCCAGGACGCCCGCGTCCAGGGACGACACCCAGGATCCCAGGGAGGTGTGCCCCACCTGCGCCGCGCCCACCTCCAGGGCGGTCTCCACGGCCTGGGGGTCCGGGTCGTAGGCGTGGACCTCGTCCACGAGGAAGCGCTCGCGCAGCCCCAGCGCCACGGAGCCCCCCAGGAGCCCCATGCCGAACACCCCCACCCGGCCGAGGGACGCGCGCATGGTGACGATTGAACCCGCGGCGCGGTCGTCTGTAAACCCGGTCCTGGCTCGCCCCGATCCGCCACCTACTCTGGGATTCGGCTTTGGATCCCGCGTGTGGGC
>CAYZID010000406.1:0-3842 GCA_964478315.1 uncultured Myxococcales bacterium
CGCGTGGGATCGGTCATCGTCGTCACCTCGGGAGAGGGCAGGGCGCTCCGCGGCGCACCTGACGGCCCAGGAGGGGCGTCGAGCACGGGGCCCGCGGGCACCGCCGGAGCGTGCACGGGAGGGGCGGCGGGCCCAAGGTTGGGGTCGCATGAGCGCCCGGAGAGCGGGCGCGGCGCCGGGAGGTTCAGGGCCTCTTGGTGTACCGCCGGACGACCGCGTTGGCGGCCTCGTGGGCCTCCTGGGAGCGCTTCCACAGCGCCATGTCTCCTCGCCGCAGGGCGCGCTCCCCCAGCTCCCAGGCCTCGCGCCGGCGGGTGCAGTAGTCCTCGATGGCGGCCACCCGCCCCGCGAGGGCGCCCACACGCGGCACCTGGGAGACTTGGGCGCAGGCGTCGTCCCAGGTGGGGAGGACGTCTTGGGCGATGAGGTCCGCGAGGCCGGCGTCGCTGAGCTCGCCGCGCTCCGCGCGTCGCGCCGCCTGGTCGTATCGCTGCTCCGCGCGGTCCAGGGCTTGGGCGGCGGCTCGAAGGTCCTCCTGGGCGTGCACGACCTCGGTGGGGAGGGCGGGCGTGAGCGCCGCGAGGCCGGCGGCGCCCACGAGGGCTGCGAGGGCCACGCGCCACCCGTGGCGGGCGAGCCCCTCGCGCGTGAGGGGGTGGCTCATGAGGAGCCCCAGGAGGAGCCCCATGACGAGTCCGCCGGTGTGGGCCGCCATGTCGATCTCCGGGACGGAGAGGCCGAAGGCGAGGTTCAGGAGCAGGAAGGTGAAGAAGCTCTTGAGGGTGCCTCGATACAGGGGGGCGGGCATGGTGCGCCAGCGCGGGAGGACGAAGGCGGGGAGGGCGCCGAAGACCCCGAACAGGGCGCCCGAAGCCCCGACCGACGTGGTGAAGGGGTGGAAGGTGACGCTGACCATGCTCCCCGCGATCCCCGACAGGGCGTAGACCACGAGGAAGCCCTTGCTCCCCAGGACGCGCTCGATGGACCCGGCTGCGGTCCACAAGAAGGCCATGTTCATCGCGATGTGCACGAGCCCTCCGTGCACGAACATGCTGGTGACCAGGCGCCAGGGTTCGCCGCCCAGGGTGGCCGGCCCGAAGTTGCCGCCCCAGTCGATGAGCTCGCCCACCGTGGGGCTGAGAATGTCCACGCCGGAGGCGACCATGGCGATGAAGACGGCCACGTTGGCGAAGGTGAGGAGCTTGTAGACGCGGGGGTGAGGGGTCTTCCTGGCAAGCAGGACCTGGATGCGCGTGAGTTGGGCGTAGTCCTCGGGGCTGAGGGGGCGCTTCGCCTTGGCCAACGGGGGCTCCTGGGGTGATGGGGACCAGACCCTAAGGCCCGCACGGGGGGGAAACAAGCTCCCGCCGGCGCGGAGAACGACCGCGACTTGATCGGGATCAACCGCGGCTCGCGCGGGGGCCCTACGCTTGCCTCGTCTTCGGTCGAACCCGACCGCAGATCGAAGCCGGGAGGGCTGCTCCCTGCCTCCCGGCGCTTCCGATCAACCCGCTTCCGAGCACCCAGAGAGGTCCCCATGATCGATCCCAAGGAATTCCTCGCCGCAGGTCAGCTCCTCCACGGCCACAAGTGCCCCGCCATGCCCCTGGGGCTGCGCGCCGGCGCCATCGCCATGAACCGCCTGGGCGTGGAGCGCGCCAAGGACGGCCAGCTCTTGGCCCTCGTAGAGCTCGGCGACAACCACTGCGCCCACTGCATGGGCGACGGCGTCCAGATGATCACCGGCTGCACCTTCGGCAAGGCGAACATCAAGGAGCTGGGCTACGGGAAGTTCGGGCTCACCCTCGTGGACAAGGCCACGGGGCGCGCGATCCGCGTGGTGCCCAAGGGCGAGGTGCAGGCCAAGACCAAGGACACCCCCTTCTTCAAGAACTACCGCGAGAAGGGCGTCCCCGCCTCGGAGGTCCCGGACGAGGTCGTCGAGCCCCTCATCGAGCAGGTCATGAACGCGCCCGACGACGCGCTGTTCAACATCAGCGAGATCTTCCACTACGAGATCCCCAAGGAGCCGCACCCCTTCAGCTCGTTCCTGTGCGACGAGTGCGGCGACATGGTGGTGGAGACCTACGGGCGGGTCCACGGCGACAAGAAGGTGTGCATCCCCTGCAAGGAGGCCCTCGTGGCGGCCGAGGGGTAAGCGCCCCACCGTTCGCTTCCAGGCCGGGGGGGGGCGCCGCGGGCCCTTGTCCGGCCGGGCGCCGTGACGCGATGGCCTCCGGCGCCCTCCGTTCGCCCCTCACACCCCGGAGGCCCCCATGGGAACCGCCCTCATCGCTGGGCTCATCACCCTCTTTTTCACGACCCTCCTCACCATCGCCGGTGTGGGGGCCGCCTTCATCCTCATCCCCGTGTTCATCGCCCTGGGCATCGACGTCCACGTGGCCATGTCCACGGCCCTCCTCCTCAACAGCATCGCCATGATCTTCGCCTCCCGGCGCTTCATCAAGGCGAAGCTCGTGCTGTGGGACATCGCCTGGCCCATCATCGTCATCGGCATCCCCCTGTCCATGCTGGGCGCCTACGTGAGCCAGGGGCTGGACCGGACGACGCTGCTGTGGGCTTTCGTGGGCTTCCTGCTCTTCGCCGCCGCCATGATGCTCTTCTATCAACCCAAGGAGCGGGGGGCCGAGCAGTCCAAGAAGCGCCAGCTCGCCTACGGCATGAGCATCGGCTCCTTCGCTGGCTTCCTGGGAGGGCTCATCGGCGTGGGTGGGGGCAACTTCATCATCCCCGTGCTGGTCTGGCTGGGCATCAACCCCAAGAAGGCCTCGGGTACCACCTCCTTCATCATCATCTTCCTGTCGTTCGCCGGGTTCTTGGGGCACATCAGTACGGGCGGCGTGGGCGTCGAGCTCCTGGCCTTCACGGGCGTGGGCTCGGCGGCCGGCGCGGTCATCGGCGCGTGGCTCATGACCGACAAGCTCAACCGCCGCCAGGTGAAGTTGCTCATCGGCCTGGTCCTCCTGGCCGTGGCCGCCAAGATGATCCTCAACCTCGTGGGCTGAGGGAGGCGACCATGACCGCGCAGCTCCTCGCGCGCCTCCGCGCGCCCTTCGCCCTGTCGCTGCTCGCGGCGACCGCGCTCGTGACCGCGGCCCCCGCCGCCCAGGCGGACCCGTTCGAGGTTCGCACGTACCTGGACATCTCCAAGAGCTGGTCGCTCGGCGCCCCGGGATCCTCCCAGGCGCCCGCGCTGCGCTTGGCGCCCTTCCTCCGCGAGGAGAGCCGCTTCCGCGAGGCCGGGCTGGGCTACGTCAAGACCTTCGCCGGGCTGCGCCTGCGCTTCCCCACCGTGAAGTGGTTGAGCGCGGCCACCTACTACGCCCACAAGGACCTGGTCCTGGCCGGCAAGCCCCAGGCGCACATGGCCGTGGTGGACGTGTTCCTGGCGCCCCGGGTGGGGCCCTTCGTCCTGTGGGACAAGAGCGGCTTCGAGGCGCACCTCACCGACGGCTTCTTTCGCTACCGCAACGCCTTCGAGGTCCGCTGGCGCTGCCCCCTCTGGTGGCTCACGCCCTTCGCCCGGGCCGAGCTGCGCGTGGACTCGGACGCGGGCCGGGTGAACCTGTTCGACGGCTGGCTCGGTGTCGCCCTGCGCTTCCACGAGGGCCACGGGGCGGGGCCCGCCACGCGGATCTTCTACGGCTATGAGGCCAAGCGCCGCGGCAAGCCCAACTGGGCCGGCCTCCACATGCTGGGGGTGGCGGTCGCCGCGGCCTGGTAGGCGCCGCGGTCCCCCCACCGGGAGCCGCCGGAGCCCAGATCGGCCACCTGCTCTGTGGACCGAGGCGCAGGAGGCCGCGTTTGGGCAAGGAGGCAAG
>CAYZID010000407.1:0-3817 GCA_964478315.1 uncultured Myxococcales bacterium
CCAAACGCGGCCTCCTGCGCCTCGGTCCGCAGAGCAGGTGGCGGATCTGGGGCCGCGCGCTGTGTTGCCACGAAGACGCCAAGGTGGAATCATCAGGGCTAGAAGCATGATTCACAACGTCTCCCGTCGCCAGGCTTGCCCTTGTGATTCCAGGAGGTTCCCCTCGTTGGTCACGTGCCACCAGCACGCTCCCTCCTCGCGAAACCACCTGAAATCACGACGCGGCGCCTGGCTCGGTCCGCCCTTGTGAATCAAGCTTCTAGGAGCGAAGCGTCGTGACTCCCAATAGCCTGTTCCGAAGCATGCGCCCCGATCGAGATGGTCGCCCGCGATGTGGGCCATCGGCTCGAACCTTGGGGGTGCGAGTACCGCGAGACATACGGCCTGACGCCGAAGGGTTCCTTCGCCCAGCGACGGGAGGGCTGTCGGTCGCGCCGGACGATCCGCAGCACCTCCCGCCGCACCGCCGCCCCCGATCCCTCGGTGGCACCGGCCCCGACCCGGTGTTCGAGGTCCTCGCTCATGAGCTCCCCACGACCCTGGCCGTGCGGAGGGACCGCGCGACGCACGCGCTGATCGAGCCCTCTCGCGCGATGCCCCTGGAGCCCTTCCAGGACGCCCTTTGTGCGACGAGAGACATCTGGAGGTCGCTGTCATGAACGCCGCCGAGCGCTACGCCCTGCTGGAACGACAGATGCTTCGCGGTCGCTCCCTGGGCACGCTGTCCGAGGATGGACTGGACCGAATCCTGGAGGAGATGGATGACGTCTGGCTCCAGCTCACCGACGCCGAGCGGCGCCAGGCGGAGAAACGCGCGGCCGCTTGGGCTGCCAGTAACGCGCCTGATGAACTCGGGTTGCGCGAGCGCGTGGTGCCCCTGGGAGGTCACCGGCTCCCCCGAGAGGCCGCCTGATGCTCATCACCGCGCAGCGTGTGGTGGCTCCCTCTGGGTTGGTGGGGATCAACTCGTACCACTATGAGCACTACGCGGACACGCCCTGGACAACGGACGATCTCACGGCGCTGGAGTCCAGCGCTTCCCTGGCGAAGAGCCGGTTCCAGGTTGAGCCAGGTGGCAACCGTGTGCGGAGCTACCTCGACGTCTTTGCACCGGAGGGGACCACAGCTACCGAGCTCCTGCCCTGGTTCCAGCGGATACTGCGTACTCCGACACCTCCGTCGTTCCCCTTCGTGGACCGAGAGGACCAGGCGGTCCTGCGCTTCAACCTGGATCTTGGGCTGGTTCCCACGTGGCGGGACGAGTTCGCCGACCTCTTCGCCAACCTCTTGCTATTCTTGGACTAACCGTCCAAGGCCGCCAAGGGCGGCGAGGGCGCCCGCGGGGAGCGAGACGTGAGGCCCGGACAGCCCTCGGGGGAGCTGGGGCTCGCGGGGGTTCACCCGGATGAGCGTCGCGCCGGGCAGGCGCGCCAGGCTCTCGGAGGTGTGGCGCACCGTGGGCACCGCCGTCCCCGCGCCGCACTCGATGATCACCAGGCGCGCCCCCGCTCGCTCCTGGAGCCAGTCGCGCAGCCGCTCCTCCTGCGCCGCCGTGCGGTCCGGCACCCAACGCCCGTCCCCGAACATGAGGACGTTGGGCCGCGCCAGCGCACCGCACCGCGGGCACCGCGGCAGCGGCGGACGCGCCCGCATGGTGTCCTGGTCCACGTCCACCCGCAGCCCGGCCGGCGCCGGCCAGATGTCGTCGCTACAGGGCCGCGTGCACTGGAGGTGGTGGATGCTGCCGTGACACTCCACGACCTCCTCCTCGGGGAAGCCCGCCCGCTGGAACTGCCCGTCCACGTTGGACGTGAAGACGAACGCCCCCGCCTCCAGGCGCTCGCGCGACGCGCGCTCCGCCCAGCGCGCCAAGATCGCAAAGCCCGCGTGAGGCGTCGTCTCCCGATAGAGCTCCAGCCGGTGGCCGTAGAACCCCCAAGCCAGCTCGGGGTCGCGCTGGAAGACCGCCGGGTTCGCCATCTGCACGAAGGACAGCCCCAGGCGCTCGTAAGGCGGGTAGGCCCGCCAAAACCCGCGGTCGCCCCGAAAGTCCGGCAGCCCCGAGTCCACGCCCATCCCCGCGCCCGCCGTGAAGACGAAGGCGTCCGCCTGGGCGATCGCGCGGGCCGCCCGCGCCCAGTCCTCGTCGCCCCCGCCCAACCGCCCCGCGCCGCTCACGGCAGCGACGGCACGTCGTCCGGGACCGGCCAGCTCCGGTTGCCCGTCTCGCGCGCCGCGGCGAGGGCGTCCTCCGCCCGCTGGAGCAGATCGGCCGCCGTGCAGCGCCCAGCCGGCGGCGTGAGGGTCGCGAGCCCCACGCTCACGGTCACCGGCACCGGCCGCCCGTCGTCGTCCACGACGAGCTGGGACCCGGCGACGATCTCCCGCAACCGCTCGGCGAACCGATAGGCGTGACGCGCCCGCAGCCCGCGACCCAACACCGCCAGCTCGTCCGGCCCCAGGCGGGCGAGGATGTCCTCGGCGCGCGTCTGCTCGCGCACGGCCTGCACCAGCCCCACGAGCAGTCGATCCCCGGCCACACGCCCCAGCTCGTCGTTGAGCGCCGTGAACCCGTCCACGTCGAACAAGAGCACCGACAGGGGCGTCAGGTGGCGCTGGGCGAAGGACAGCTCGGCGCTCAGCGCGTCGCGCAGGAAACGCGCGTTGTAGGCGCCCGTCAGCGGATCCCTCACGGCGGCGTTGTAGAGCGTCTGCTGGAACGCCTCCTCGGTCTCGTCCAGCCGCACGAACTTGAACAGGGCGCGCTCGCCCACGCGCAGCCGATCGCCGCTCTGCAAGGCCCGCCCGGTGACCTTCTCCCAGTTCACATAGACGCCGTTGCGGGAAGCCAGGTCCTCCACGAGCACCCGCCGCCCGTCCAACACGAAGCGACAGTGGCGCCGGCTCACGCCCGGGTCCTCCACGACGACGTCGCAGTCCTCCTCGCGCCCCAGGACCGTCACCTCCTGCTCCAACAGGATGAGCTTGCCGATCTCGCGCCCGGTGAGCTGCACCAAGGCGGGCCGAAGATCTTCCGGGTTGCCCAGCGCTACCCCGTCGGACAGCGCGCGTAACTCCTGCGTCGTTCGTTTGCGGACCATGTCCCCTTCCCCAAGGCGTGGACCGTCAGCTCTTCGAAGCGCGGCGCCCAGACCCTAGGCGGCGAGCGCGCTAACCGAAGCGTCAGGATCGCCAGGGTAGCACAACGCGCGGGCTCGTGGGGCGCCGCCCCCCGGACCCGAGGACGCGCGAGGTCCACGCCCGCGCTTGACCGCGCCCCCCCCAACACCTAGACCCTCCCCATGCGTACGGACGCCCCCCACACGCCACACCGCCGCCAGCCGCGGAGCGCGCTGGCCCTCACCCTGGCCCTCGCGCTCACGGGCGTGGCGGGCTGCGGCCACGACGACGAGGTGCCGAGAGAGCCTCCGAGCGCCGCGAAGACGAGCGATCGCGGCGCGCCCCCGGCGGCGGCCCCCGACGCGCGACCGCTGGCGGCCCCAAGCCCACGAGACGGCGGCGCCGAGCGAGCGGATGGCGCCCCCGACGCGGGGCCCGGGGCCCCCCCGCGGCCCGGCGCCCCCGAGCCCGACGCCGGCCGCACGGGAGACGCGCGCCGCTCCGCCCCCCGCGCGAAGCGCCGCGACGCCCGCCTCCCCAACCTGCTGGGGCCCCGCCGCCCGGCCACCGCCCCCCCCCCCCCGGGCCCCCACCCCCCCCCCCCGCCCCCCCTACACCCCCGCCCGCGCCCCCGACCTCCACCCGCGCACACCCGGGGGTGCCCGGACCGCCAAAGAAAGCAAAAACAAGCTCGACA
>CAYZID010000408.1:0-3808 GCA_964478315.1 uncultured Myxococcales bacterium
GGCGACGCCACGCCCGGCGCCGTGGACGCGGGCGTCGCCGCCTTCGACGTCGTCGTGGACGCGGGGGCAGACGCAGGCGCGGCAGGGGACTCGACCTCAGGCGCGGACGCGGACGCGGGCACGGACACGGCGGCGGACGCGGCGACGGACACGACGGCGGACACGGGCGCAGACGCGGACGCAGCCACAGCCCCGGACGCGGCGGCGGACACGGACACGGCTCCGGACGCCGTGGCGGACACGGGCCCCGACGTCCCGACCATTTGGGGCTGTGGCGACGGCCTGGTGCTGGACGACGAGGTCTGCGACGACGGCCCGCTCAACGGCACCTATGGCCACTGCGCGGCGGACTGCGCCGGCCCCGGGCCCTTCTGCGGCGACGGCGTGCGCGACGAGGGGTACGAAGCCTGCGACCACGGCGCCAGCAACGGCGGCTACGGGTACTGCAGGCCGGATTGTTCGGGGCTGGGGCCACACTGCGGCGACGGGGTCGTGGACGCCCCGGACGAGGTCTGTGACGACGGCGACGACCCCCTGACCGGCAACGGCGCGCCGGGAGCCTGTGACACGGGCTGCCAGGGAGCCCCCTCACCCTGGATGGAGAACCCCGACGCGGCCGGCGTGGACACCACCGGCGCGAGCTGCGGCGAGGCCGACCTTCTGGCCAAGTACTTCCGCTACCGGCGCATCCTCCGCGGCGATGGCACGCCCGCCTTCCCGGGCTTCGTGGTCATCGGCGAGGGGCCGGGGCGCTCCATGCCCGCAGGACACCGCAAGCCCGACCAGGACTGCCACGGCTACTGGGGCTTCCCCGACGCATGCAAGCCGGACGACGACCCCAACGCCAAGGGCCTCTACAAGTGGGGCGACGCCACCATCTGGCTGGGCGACTACATCGCCATGCTGGGCCTCCAGCGCGCGCTGTTCGTGGACCTGGGGCTGCCCACGGACGTCACGGACCAGGACCTCGCCTTGGCCCTCAAGGCCCTGGACCGCCTGGACCTCCGGGCGGACACCTACTTCGATGGCGCCACCCCCGCCCTGGACGGCTTCTACCTGCGCGACGACGTGCCCGCCGACCTGGCCTACACCGACGACGGCGGCTACCGCTTCCCCCGGGATCCAGCTACGGACGGGGTCGCGGGCTACGAGTGCGTAGCGGGGGATCTCCTCAGCTCCTGCGACCAGCCCAGCGTCGACGACGGCTCGTTCACCAGCGAAGACCAGTCCATCGGTCTCCTCTTCGGGCTGGGCGTGGTGGCCGCGCTCGTGCCCGACGGCACAGTGGTCGACGGTGTGGACCTGCGCTACGACGCCCGAGCCAAGGTCCACCGCCTGGTCATGGCGCTGCGCGACCACACCTGGCGCGTGACCGCACCCGACGGGAGCCACCCGCCCGACGCCTGGGGCGGGAACGCCATCGGCTTCTCCAACCAGATCGCCAAGGCCGCCAACGCCATCTGCGGCGACGAGTTCGGCATCTCGGACTACCGCGACACGCTGTCCAAGACGGCGGGCCAGGCCGCGTGGAACGGCATCCAGGCCATCTGGGAGACCACCCACGCCTTCAACCGAACCATGGCCCTGCGCCTGGCGGCCATGACCAGCGACTGGGACGCCAGCAAGATGCCCAAGAAGTCCCTGAGCGACGGCAAGGACTACTTCGCGCTCGTCTACGCGCTGGTCCAAGGCGTCCCGCTGGAGGCCCCCTTCAGCGCCTGGCGCGTGGAGGCCCTCCTGCGCAGCGCCCCCTGCGGCGGCCCCTGCTGGGGCACCGACGGGTGCGCCGACGCCCCCGGGTGGCGGGGCGAGTCCCGAACCATCTCGCCCCGCGGCCGCATGGGCAGCCAGCACCAGCGGCGGGCGGCCTTCAACGGGATCGACTACATGGCCCTGTTCGCCGCGTGGCACCTCTATCAGGACCATCCCTGGCAGGTGGCGGCGCCGCCCACGAAGCCACCTGTGGGCTGCGAGGCCATGCTGTCCCTGGACGACATCCTCGACATGGGGAGCGCGGGCTCGGCGGACGGCGTGGTGTGGGACCCCACCAACCCCTGCGCGGCGACCGATCTCCAGCGCCCCTTCTGCGGGCGCCCCTTCGGCGCCTGGGTGGACGACGCCGCCCACGGCCGCGCCACCATCTGGACGGGCGGCGCCCGCTGGGAGTGCCTCCCGGGAGGAGCCTGCACCCTGCACGCCGAGGGCGACGAAAACACCGACGGGGATGACCTCATCATCGGGACCGCGGGCGCCGACGACCTCTCGGGCGGCGGCGGCAACGACTGCCTGGTGGGCCTGGGCGGCGACGACGAGCTGCGCGGCAACCAGGGCTACGACACGCTGGAGGGCGGCCCTGGGAACGACGAGCTCTACGGCGAGAACAGCGGCATCGTCGCGGACGGCGAGGGGGACATCCTCATCGGGGGCCCGGGGGACGACCACCTGCGCGGCGGCCCGGGCAAGGACGAGCTCTACGGCGACGGATGGGCCCAGGACGACGCCGGCACGGGCTATGTGGGGGGTGACGACGACCTGGACGGCGGCAGCGGCGACGACTTCCTCCTGGGCGGCCCCGGCGACGACACCCTGGACGGCTACGGCGGCGACGACTTCCTGGAGGGCGGCGACGGCGACGACGCCCTGGTGGGCGACAGCGGCGACGACCAGCTCTACGGCAACGCCGGGCGCGACAAGCTCGACGGCGAGGGGGGCGCCGACTACTGCGACGGCGGCCTGGGGCCCGACTTCGTGCGCGGCGGCACCGGGGACGACACGCTGGTGTCCGGCGACTCCTGGGGCCCGCCCCAGCAGCTCGACCACGACCGCCTGTGCGGCAACGGCGGCGACGACACCCTCTGGGGCGGCTGGGACGGCGACGAGTGCCTGGGCGGCGGCTGGCTCCTGGGCGGCACGGACAACGTCCAGGGCTGCGACGACGACACCGCCAGCGAAGGCGACTGCGACAACGGCGCCTTCGAGGACTGGTAGGCCCGGCGCACCTCAACCCGGAGTCAGCGCCGGACCTCGAAGGGCGGCGTCAGCCCCTGGGGTTCGGTCCAGCGCGCCTCCACGTCGTCGACGCGGGCCATGGGCGGCCCCTCGTGACAGTAGGCCACCAGGCGCTCCACCAGCGCCCGCGGGCCCTCGGCCACGGCCTCCACGCGCCCGTCGGGCAAGTTCCGGACCCACCCAGCCAGCCCCAACGCCTGGGCCTCGCGCTGCGTGCTGACCCGAAACCACACGCCCTGCACCCGCCCCGTGACCCTGAGTTCCACACGCGCGTCGTCTCCCATGCCGCCCTCCGTGGCCCGCGCAGACATGGTAGCTCAGATGGCCCCGTCGTCCCCACCGGGGAGGTCGTCGAGGGCTCGCACGAGGACGAACAGCTCCCCCGCGGCCTCGGTTACGCGCACCTCGGCGCCGCTCACGACATCCACGTAGACGCCGCGCGTGTCCAGCCCGGCGCGCACGGCGGGGGGCAGGGTGACGCGGTCCGCCCGGAGCACCGCCAGGGTCGCGCCCGCCTCGGCGTCGCCGCAGGTGGGGTAGCTTGCCAGGACGATGCGCGAGCGCTCGCCTTGGGTCTCCACGAGGCCCCCCGGGAGCCCCCGGACGCTCACCAGGGCGGGGCGCAGACGCGCCAAGGGGTCGGTCGGGGGCCCAGCGGGGCGCACGGCGCTTCGACGGGAGGCGTGGACCAGGGCGCGGAGGGCGTCGCCGTCCAAGGTCACCGGCCCCGAGGCCGCCACCGCAGCGACAGCGGCCACCCCACCCGGGGCCGCCCGCCGCGCCCCCCAGACCCCGGCCG
>CAYZID010000409.1:0-3805 GCA_964478315.1 uncultured Myxococcales bacterium
CCGCCCACACGCGGGATCCAAAGCCGAATCCCAGAGTAGGTGGCGGATCGGGGCACGCCCCGGACGAGCCCCCGGCCCCCGGTGAGCCCGCCACGCCGCCCCCGACCGAGTGACCCCGCCCCGCTGACCCCAGCGCGCCAGCTCGCGCTGGCTTGGGAGGGTTCTGGGAACCCGCCGGGGTCGGCTCGCGCTGGCTTGGGAGGGCTCTGGGAACCCGCTGGGCACCCGCGCGCCCCGAGTCCGCCACCGATTCGCGGGCCTGCGCCAGGCCGTCGTGAAGGCCGTGGGCACCGCGGCCCCCTGTCCGTTCCCCTCGGGGCCGCTGGGTGGTAGAGGATGCGCAGCAGGCTCGCCCGCCGCGAGCCGCCCCCGACAAGCCGCGCCCGGCGCCCGTTGGGAACCAGCCCGATCGCACACGAGGAGCCCCCCATGGACCACGTCCTCGCTCCAACCACGACGCCTTTCGGCTTCCCCATCCACGGCGCGGCCTGGACGGCCCTCGACCTCGACGCGCTCAGCGCCGAGCTCGAGGAGGCACCGCTGTCCACCCGCCTGCGGGCGCTGGCGGCGCGGGCGAACGAGGCGCGTGGGCCCGCCGGGGAGCCCCCCGTGTCCGCCGGGGAGCTCATCACGTTTGCGGCCATCCACTACTGCTTCCGCTACGTGGCGCACCTCCACTGGGCCGAGGACCACCCCGGCCTCCTGGACCGCGCCATCGCCGCGGCCGAAGCGCGCGCGGGTGCGGATCTGGGCGAACCCTGTGTCCGCGAGGCCATGGCCCAGTTCCCACGGCTGGACCAGAGCTCCTCGCCCACCGAGGTCATCGAGGAGCTGGCGACACTCTCCGTGAGCGCCATGAACCCCGCCATCGCCCCCTTTCGCGAGCTCCTGGACGACACCCCCCTGCGCCAGCGCTGCGAGGCCTACGAGACCCTCATCGCCGGCCTGGAGGCGCAGCTCGCCGCCGGGCCCCCGGTCCGGGAGCAGCGGACCACCCTCTTCGCCCTGCTCCGCGAGCCCATCGCCGCGTCGCCCACCTCCCTGAGCGGCCAACTCGACCACATCATCGAGCGCTGGTCGGCGCTCCTGCCGGCGTGGCTGCTCCACACCCTGCTCAAAGCCCAGGATGTCCTGCGCGAGGAGCGCCTGCACCGCGGTGGGGGCCCCGGACCCAACCAGGTCCTCGTGTTCGGCGAAGGCGCGGGCGCCGACGAGGAGGTGGAGGGCTTCACGCCCGACCGCGACTGGATGGCGAACGTCGTGCTCATGGCCAAGTCCACCTTCGTGTGGCTCGACCAGCTCTCGCGACGCTACGACCGCCCCATCCGCCGCCTGGATGAGATCCCCGACGAGGAGCTCGACCGGCTGGCCCGCTGGGGGTTCACGGGGCTGTGGCTCATCGGCGTCTGGGAGCGCTCCCCGGCCTCGGCGGAGATCAAGCGGCGCATGGGCAACCCCGAGGCGCTGTCCTCGGCGTACTCCCTCTACGACTACCAGATCGCCTGGGATCTCGGCGGCGAGGAAGCCTACCGCGCGCTCGCGCGCCGCGCCTGGGCGCGGGGGATTCGCCTGGCCGCCGACATGGTGCCCAACCACTTCGGCATCTACTCCAAATGGGTGGTCGAGCACCCCGAGCGCTTCATCCGGCTGGACCGCCCGCCCTTCCCCGGCTACCGCTTCACCGGGCCGGACCTGAGCCGCGACGGCCGCTGCGAGCTGCGCATCGAGGACGGCTACTGGAACCAATCCGACGCCGCCGTCGTCTTCGAGCGCGTGGACCGCGGCACGGGCCGCAGGGACTACATCTACCACGGCAACGACGGCACCAGCACGCCCTGGAACGACACGGCCCAGCTCAACTACCTCGACCCAGCCGTGCGCGAGGCCGTCATCGAGGTCATCCTCGACGTCGCCCGGCGCTTCCCCATCATCCGGTTCGACGCGGCCATGACCCTGGCGCGCCGCCACATCCAGCGCCTGTGGTTCCCGGCGCCGGGCGAGGGCGGCGCCATCCCGTCGCGGGCGGAGCACGGGCTGAGCCACGCGGAGATGCGGGCCCGCATGCCGGTGGAGTTCTGGCGCGAGGTGGTGGACCGGGTGCGCGCCGAGGCCCCGGACACGCTGCTGCTCGCCGAGGCCTTCTGGCTCATGGAGGGCTACTTCGTCCGCACCCTGGGCATGCACCGCGTCTACAACTCCGCCTTCATGAACATGCTGAAGATGGAGGAGAACGCGGCCTACCGGCAGACGGTGAAGAACGTCCTGGAGTACAGCCCGCCCATCCTCCAGCGCTTCGTCAACTTCCTGTCCAACCCCGACGAGCGCACCGCCGTGGAGCAGTTCGGCAAGGGGGACAAGTACCTGGGCGCGGCGATCCTCCTGGTCACCATGCCGGGCCTGCCCATGTTCGCCCACGGCCAGGTCGAGGGGCTCGCCGAGAAGTACGGCATGGAGTATCGCCGCGCCTACTGGGACGAGACGCCGGACGAGGAGCTCGTGGAGCGCCACCGCCGCCTCATCTTCCCCCTCATGCGCCGCCGCCACCTGTTCAGCCACGTGAGCGCCTTCGCGCTCTACGACTTCGTCCGAGGGAACGGCGGCCTCGACCCCAACGTCTTCGCCTACTCCAACCGTGCGGGCGACGAGCGGGCCCTCATCTTCTTCCACAACGCCTACGCCGACACGGCCGGGTGGGCGCGACTCTCCACGCCCATCAACCTGGGCACGGCCGACGAGCCTCACCTAGAGCGCCGCACGCTGGGCCAAGCCCTGGGCCTGCGCGACGACGAGGACACGCTCTACGCCTTCCGCGACCACGTGACCGGCCTGGAATACCTCCGCACGGGCCGTCAGCTCTGCCAGGACGGCCTCTACGTGGAGCTGGGCGCCTACGCCTCCCACGTCTTCCTGGACTGGCGCGAGATCCAGGCCGACGACGCCTGGCGAGCGGTCCTCCACCGCCTCCAGGGCCGCGGCACCGACAACCTCGACGACCTCCGCTGGGACGTGGAGGTCGAGCCGGTCACCCAGGCCTTCAACCGCCTCCTCCACGCCCTGGCGGGGGGCCGAGGCGTGCCCGCGGCCCTGGGGGAGTTCTTGGACGCGGCGGGCGTGGCGCAGCGCGCCGAGGTCCAGTCTCAGCTCGAGTGGGCCCTGGCGGCCCCCGACCGCCTCACCGCCGCGCCCGGGGCCCCGCCCGAGCTGGTGGGCCGCCTCCTCGCCGGCCCCGTGCCGGGGCTCGTGCCCGTCCTGGCCCTCCTGCGCACCATGCCCGAAGGGGCGGTGTCCCGCTTCCGGCTCGCCCGCGAGGTGGGGCGGTTCCTGGCCGCGCCCGCCTGGGAGCACCTCCTGCCCCTGCTGCTGCCGGAGCCCGTGGACCTCCGAGCCCTCGTGGAGTCCGCGACCGAGCACCTGGGCGTCCACGAGCACGAGGGCGTGCGCTGGTTCGTGCGCGAGCGCGCCGAGGAGCTCCTCGACGCCTGGCGCCTGTCCCTCGCCACGGACCTGGGGATGCGACCGACCCCCACGGCGGCCGACCTGGCCCGCGCGGTGGCCGCGTGCGCCGCCTTCCGCGCCCGCGTGGAGGCCTCCCACTACCGCTTCGACGAGCTCCTCGCCTCCCTCCCCGCGCCCGAGCCGCCAGCCCGCGACGAGGCCCACGGCGAGGGAGACCACGACGAGGACGCGCCCACGGCACCGCCCGCTGACGACGACGACGACGACGAGCCCCATGACACCTGACCAAGCAGACCTGTTCCAAGACCTCGCCCCCGCCACGGAGGCGGAGCCCCCCGCCCCCCAGGGC
>CAYZID010000410.1:0-3751 GCA_964478315.1 uncultured Myxococcales bacterium
CTGCAGGGGGGGGCGGGGCTTGGTCCGCTTGGGCCGCGGGGGCGCTCGCGGCGGGAGTGGCGTGGGCCACCTTCGCCGGGGCTTCGGAGGGCTGGGCCGTAGGCCTGTCCCCACGCGTGAGGAGAAAGGCCGCGGTGGCCCCCAGGACGACCGTCGCGGCCAGGGCGCCCCAGAGCAGGGCGCGGGAGCGGCTCCGCGCGGCGTCCGAGCGCAGGCCCGTGGAGACCGGATCCACGGGGATCGCGCCGCCCATGGTGGGGCTCTTTTGGGCAGGATCCGTGGGCGCTGGGGCCCCCTGGGTGTGGGCGGACCTCGGCGCGGTGGCGTCCCCGAAGGGGGCAGGCGCGGCGCGCGTCTCCCCGAGCGCGGGTTGGTCCGTGGCGACCGCGGGGGCCGGGTGGGCCAGGCACGCCCGCAGGGCCTCGATGGCCGCTACGGCGCCCGCGGGGCGCGCGTCCGGCTGCTTCTCCAGGCACTGCATGATGAAGTCGACGAGGGGCCCCACGAGGAGCTTGTCGCCGCGCGTGGGCGGATCGGGTGGCTGCTGCACGTGGGCGATGAGGTAGCCCGTGGGGGTGTCGGCGCTGAAGACCGGGTGCCCGCAGAGCATCTCATACATGAGCGCGCCCAGCGCGTAGATGTCCGTGCGGTCGCTCACCCACTGGGAGCGGACCTGCTCGGGTGCCATGTACCGCGGGGAGCCCACGAACATCCCGGTCTTCGTGAGGTGCGCGGCGTCGCCGGCGTTCTCGGCGACCTTGGCGATGCCGAAGTCCAGGAGCTTCACGAAGTCGGTCTTACCGAAGACCTCCGTGAGCATGATGTTCTCCGGCTTGAGGTCCCGGTGCACGATGCCGGCGTTGTGGGCCTCGGACAGCGCCTCCAAGATCTGGAGGCCGATGTGCATGACGCGTTTGGGCTCCATGGGAGCCTCGCGCTTGATGACCGAGGCGAGCCCCTCGCCTTCCAGGTACTCCATGACGAGGAACAGGCTGCCGTCGTCGGTGGCCCCGAAGTCGATGAGGCGGATCGTGTTGGGGTGCTGCAGGGTCGCGATGGCCCTGGCCTCTTGCTGGAAGCGCGCGACCTCCTTGAGATCGTCGGCGAGCTCGGTCTTGAGGATCTTGAGCGCCACCGGTCGGTCCACGGCGAGCTGCGTGGCTTGGTAGACGGCGCCCATGCCCCCGCGTCCGATGATGCGCTCCACCCGGTAGCGACCGGCGAAGATCGTGCCCAGCAGGGGGTCGACCTTCTTGTCGAAGAAGCGTGCCTTGTCCACGGTGGCGAAGCCATCCTTGGGGCACCGCTCCTCCTCGGTCTCGGTGTGGCACTGGGGGCAGATGCGCATAGCGTTGGTTCCGGCCCCTCGCGGTGGTTGGCGCGGCGTCTCCAGAGGGGCGACCTCTGCCCGTGCCCTGCCACCCCGCCGCGTCGGGGCCCGGACGGCGGGGGCGGTGGCGCCCATAGGGGCGCGATCCGTTGTATCGTCCCGTTGAGATTGAACCCAATTGCGGGCGAGGACGCAAGGGCCGCCGCCCCCGCGGTTGCATCCCGGGCGCCGCCGGAGAGGGGGTCTACGGGGAGCCCGCAGGGGGCCTCCCGGGGGACTGTCGCGGGAGGCCGCCGGTGGCGCCCGTGGAGGCCCAGCGCGGGCTGGGGGGGGAGGCGCTATTCCGCGAGGCGTGGGAGGAGGGTGGCGAAGCTGCACGGCGGCGTGCGGGCGTCGAGCTGGGGTGCGAGGATCTTGTCCCAGGCGAGGGTCACCGCGCCGCGCGAGCCGGGCAGGGCGAACACGAACGTCTCGCCCCGGACCCCGGCGGTGGCGCGGCTCTGGACGCAGGCGGCGCCGATGTCGGCGTAGCTCAGCCACCGGAACAGCTCCCCAAAGCCCGGGAGGTGTTTCTCGAACAGGGGCTCCACCGCCTCGGGGGTGACGTCTCGGCCGGTGATCCCCGTGCCCCCCGTCGTCAAGACCACGTCGATGGGAGGGGCGGCCGGATCCGCCGCGGAACCGCGCGGGCGGTCGCACCAGGCTCGCACGGTGTCGCGCACCTGGGTCACGACGTCGGGGACGATGCGGCGGTCCGCGAGCGTGTGACCGGCCTCCTCAAGCCGCCGGACCAGCGTGGCGCCGGACGTGTCGGTGTCCAGCGTGCGCGTGTCGCTCACGGTGAGCACGGCGATGGACAGGGGGCGGAAGGGGGCGGTGTGAGCCACGGGGGACCTCCTGGAGTGACGTGGGGGCGCGGCGCGTCGGGGGCTCCATATCACACGGGGCCGTGGTACAAACGCGTTGGGTGCGTGGCTCGCGCGCGGGGCGAGAGCCAAGGAGCGAGGGGGAGGTCGTGGGGGCGAGGGTGCTCATCGTGGGCGGCGGCGCGCGGGGGCACGCGCTCGCGGAGCGGCTCTTGGGCAGCCCCGACGTCGAGCGCGTGGCCTTCGCGCCTGGCACGAGCGCCTTGGAGCGGCTGGGGTACACCTGTCACCCGGTGGCGAGCCAGGACTTCCCCGGGCTCGTGGAGCTCGCTGAGATGGAGGAGTTCGACCTCACCGTCGTGGGCCCCAACACCCCCCTCGTGGACGGGATCGTCGACACCTTCGAGGCGGCCGGGCTGCCCATCTTCGGGCCCACGCGCGCCGCCGCCCGGCTGGAGGGGTCCAAGGTCTACGGGCGCCTGCTCATGCGCTCGCTGGGGGTGCCCACGCCTCGCTTCGGCGTGGCGGACAACCCGGATCGCGCGCGGCTCATGGCCCGGAGCCACCGCTGGGCGCGGGTCTTCAAGGCCGACGGGATCGCCTACGACAAGGGCGTTCGGGTCACGAGCTCGTTCGCCGAGTGCGACCAGGCGATCGACGACGTCATGGTCGACAACGTCTATGGGCTCGAGTCCGAGCGCGTCGTCGTGGAGGAGCGCATCGACGGCCAGGAGATCACGCTGTTCTCGCTGACCGACGGCGAGGACGTCGTCGTCATGGGGGACGTCCTCAACTACCCCCGCCTGGGGGACGGCAATACGGGGCCACCCACGCGGGGCATGGGGCAGGTGAGCCCGGCGCCCATCCTCGGCCGGGGCGAGGTGGAGGAGCTGCGGCGTGACATCCTCGCTCCCACCGTGCGGGAGCTCGCCGAGCGGGGCGCGCCCCTGCGCGGGGCGCTGTTCCTGGACCTCATGATCGGACCTGGTCGCAGGCCCTACGTCATCGACTACAACGTCCGCTTCGGGGATCCCGCTACGCAGACCCTCCTCAGCGCCTGGAGCGGGGATCTCTACGGGGCCCTCCAGGCGTGTCGCGCGGCGCCGCGCGACGGCGGGCCCGGGGCGGAGAGCACCCTGAGGCGCGTGGTTGGGGGGCTCCACCGGGATCCGCGGCCGCGCGTCTCGCTCGTGGTCGTGTGCGAAGGCTACCCGGGGCGCTTCGTCCGCGGCGCGCCCATCTCCCTCGACGAGGAGCGCCTGCGCGCCGACCGCGACGTGCGGGTCTACTTCGACGGCGTGCGCGTGCTCTCCGATGGGGCCCTGGTCACCACCGGGGGGCGGACCCTGACGCTCGTCGCGGTCGGGGACACCGTCGCCGAGGCGCGGGCCAAGGTCTACGACGCGGTGGGCGCCGTGTCGTTTCCCGGTATGCACTACCGCCGAGACATCGGAGCAGGCTGGTAGGGGGGGAGGGACGGAAGCGCCTGGCGCCTCGGGGTCCGCCCCCGATCCGCCACCTACTCTGGGATTCGGCTTTGGATCCCGCGTGTGGG
>CAYZID010000411.1:0-3711 GCA_964478315.1 uncultured Myxococcales bacterium
TGCCCAAACGCGGCCTCCTGCGCCTCGGTCCGCAGAGCAGGTGGCGGATCTGGGCGCGGCGCCTGGCCTTGACTCGCGGGAGCCGGGGTCTGTAGCGTTTGCCGCCCCTCGGCGGAGGTCCCTTGCACAAGCTCTTCACCCGGACCCTCATCGGGCTGGCGATCGGCGCCTTCTTCATCTGGCTCAGCGCCCGCTCCTGGCCCCTGGACAAGCTCCTGGGCCCGGTGTCGGTGGAGCACGGGCACCTGGTGGTGGGCTCGCCCCCGGCGTCCCTCGTCTCCGGCGCCGAGTTCCCCGCCGTCACCGCCGCCCCCACCGCCGTGGTCTCCCAGGCGACCCACGGCTGGGTCATGGACCTCACGTGGGTCCTGCCCTACCTCCTCACCCTCACCGCCATCCACTTCCTGCGGGTCATCCGCTGGCGCCCCCTGCTCGACCCCATCGTCCGGCTGGACTTCTGGACCCACAACCGCGTGGGCGCCGTGGGCTTCATGGCGATGTTCCTGTTCCCCCTCCGGCTCGGGGAGCTGGTGCGCCCCTACCTGGTGAAGAAAACCACGGGGCGACGGGTGCGCATGAGCGAGGTCCTCGCCACCGTCTTCGTGGAGCGCGTCACCGACGGGCTCGTGGTGTCCCTCCTGCTCTTCGTGGTCCTCGCCTGGCTGCCCGCGGGCGATCCCACCGTGGCCACCAGCCTCCACGTGGGTGCCCTCATCGCCCTGGGCGTCTTCGTGGGCGCCAGCGTCCTGCTCGCCGGCACGGTCTGGAAGCACGCGCTCACCGCGCGGATCATCGATCGCACCGTGGGGCTCGTGTCCAAGCGCCTCGCCGCCAAGATCGAGGACATCCTCGACGCCTTCGTCCGCGGCTTGAGGCGCATGCCCTCCGCGCGGTCGTTCGCCTGGTTCCTCGCCCTGACCGTGGTCTACTGGGGCATCAACGGGGTGGGGACCTGGTTCATGGCGCGCGCCTTCTACCTCCCCGTGGACCTCGTGGGCAGCTACGCGATGATGGCCTCGGTGGTCGTGGGCATGATGATCCCCAACTCGCCCGGGAACGTGGGCAGCTTCTGGTACTTCCTCCTCCTCCCCACGGTCCTCTACGGCGTCACGGCGGGCAGCACCCAGGCCATCGCCTTCGGCCTCGCGGTGTGGTTCTTCCAGCTCGTCCAGCAGACGGCCTTCGGCGCGTGGTTCCTCGTGCGGGGGAGCGTCTCCATGCACGGGGTCTGGGAAGCGACCCACCAGAGCGAGGCCACCCTCCTCGCGGGCGACGAGGAGCCCAGCGAAGACGCGGCCGCCCCCGCGCGTCGCGACGACGGGGCCGAGCGGGCGGCCACGAGCCGCGCCGCCACCGAGACGGGACCGGCGGCGGGATGAGCGATCACGTGCTCCTCGCCCACCTCTCCGACCTCCACCTGCTGGACCTCGCCGGGACCCGCTGGTGGCAGTACCTCAACAAGCGCGCCACGGGGGCGGTGAACCTCGCCCTGGCGCGGCGCCACGCCCACTCCGCGGACATCGCGCGGGCCGCGGTAGAGGACGTGCTCGCCCAGGCCCCGGACCACACCGTCGTCACCGGCGACCTCTCCAACCTCTCCTTCGACTCCGAGCTCCGGCTGGCCCGCCGCGTCCTGGCGCCCCTCGCGCCGGGCGGACTGTCCGTCGTCCCCGGCAACCACGACGTCTACCTCCGCGGGGGCGCGCACGAGGGGCGCTTCTCGCGCCACTTCGCCGACCTCTTGGGCGAGCCCCTGTCCTCCGCCGCCCCCTTCCCCTGGGTGCGCCGGCTCGGCGATCCCGACCGGGGCTCGGGCCACGTGGCCCTCGTGGGGCTCCGCTCGGTCCACCCCACCCCGCCGCTGTTCGCCCACGGACGTGTGGGCGAGGCCCAGCTCGATCGCCTGCGCCGCGCCGCCTCGCGCCCTCCCCTGGCGGACGCCTCGTTCCGCGTGGCGGCGCTCCACCACAACCTCCACCCGCGCGGGCTCCGCAAGGACTGGATGCACGGCCTCCGGGACCGCGACGCCGTGCTGGACACGCTCGAAGACCTGGGCTTCGGGCTGGTCCTCCACGGCCACACGCACCGCGCCCACCAGCTCCGGCGGGGCCGCCTGTGGGTCATCGGCTGCGGCAGCACGTCTTGGGACCGCCCCGAGCCCGACCGCGTGGGGCGCTACAACCTCTACGAGATCCGCGACGGCGCCCTGGTGTCCGCCCGCGTGCGCGTCTTCGACCGCGCCACGGGCGCATTCACCGAAGGACGGCCCCTGGAGCTCTGATCCCGCGTTCGCCCCGAGAGGCCCGCTCTGGTAGGGTCCAGGCCGGCTGCAGGGGGCAGTGGCCCCACGCCTCCACGGGACAAGAGGGAGCCCTCCATGAGCACGATCTTCGGCAAGATCATCCGCGGCGAGCTGGGCGCCGACGTCCTCTATGAGGACGAGCGCGTCATGGCCTTTCGGGACATCAAGCCCGCCGCGCCCACGCACTTCTTGGTCGTCCCCAAGCGCGAGATCCCCAACGTCGCCGCCATGACCGAGGACGACGAGGCCCTCGTGGGGCACTGCCTGCGCGTGTGCGCCGAGGTAGCCAAGCGCCAAGGGCTGGAGCACTACCGCGTGGTGACGAACAACGGCTCCCGCGCCGGCCAGTCCGTCTTCCACCTCCACTTCCACGTGCTGGGCGGCCGGGACCTCCGCTGGCCGCCTGGCTGAGCCGCGCTACGCCGCCCGGCCGTCGCCCGGGCCGGGCGGCCACTCGTGGGGCGCCAGGGCCGCGATCTCCGCGTCGCCGAAGCGCGCCAGGTAGGCCTCGTTCGCGCCGTGACACACGGCCCGCGCCGCGCACTCCGCGCACCGCTCCAGGAAGCGGTGCCCGGGTTCGGCCGGCCGCCCTGCCCGATGGGCGAGGCCCAGCGTCCCGAGGACCTCTAGGTGCCCGCGCCACGCGCAGGGCGGCGCCCCGCAGCGCCCCGCCACGCCCACCTCCACGCCCAACGCCCTGGCGCGCCGGATGGCGTCGGCCAGGTGGGGGACGGCCTCGGTGTAGCGGACCGCCACCTCCTCCCAGGGCCGAGGCAGCCCGTCGACGATGTAGGTCACGCTGAACACGATCCGCGCCCCGGGGAGACGCCGGGCGACGGTCTCGACGATGGCGCGCAGGTGATCGACGTTTTGGGCGCAGTGGACGACGTTCACCTCCAGCCGCACGCCGCGCGCCAGGAGGTTGGCCGCGCCGCGCAGGGCGTCCTCGGGGTCCCCGGCCCGCGTGATGGCGCGGTAGCGCTGGGGGTCCACGGCGTGGAGGCTCACGAGGGCCGCCGTGAGCCCCGCGGCGGTGAGGGCGTCGCAGCGCGCCGGGTCGGCCAGGAGGAGCGCGTTGGTTTGCACCTCACGCTCGGCGATCCCGGCGTCCCGAGCCCGCTCCACCAGCTCGGTGAGGCGCGGGTAGAGCGTCGGCTCCCCGCCCGAGAAGGACACCCGTGAGGCCCCGGCGCGGGCAGCCGCGTCCACGGCCTCCACGAGCGCGTCGTGGGACAGACCCGGGGTCGTGCGGTCCACGAAGCAGAACACGCAGTCCTGGTTGCACGGCATGCTCACGCGCACGGTGACCTGGGGGCCCCGCCCCTCCCGCACGTCGGCCACCTCCGCGGTCTGATCGTAGATCACCAGGTTCTCCGGGCGGCTCCGGCGTCCCAGGAGCTGGGCGGTCG
>CAYZID010000412.1:0-3690 GCA_964478315.1 uncultured Myxococcales bacterium
TTGCCCAAACGCGGCCTCCTGCGCCTCGGTCCGCAGAGCAGGTGGCGGACCGGGGGCTTGCGTTGACACTTCGGGGGCCGCTTTCTACGGTCCGCGCATGAACAGACCACCCCCGATCCTTACCGCCGGGGCCGCTAGGGCCGCCCGGATCCTCGTCGGTGCGGCCGCGTTCGCCTGGGGCCTGGGGGCCCCGCCCGCGGGCCCGGGGGCCGTCGCCCGCGCCGACATCGGGAGCTTCGACCTCGCTGGCAGCATCTATAACAAGTGGCTCTACCGGAACGACGACTCCCAGGGCACCCTCTGGCTGGGGAACCCATTCTGGCCCGACAACATTACGGGCAGCAACGGGGTGGGGAGCGAGTTCGAGCTCAAGGTCATGGGGACCGTCTCCAACGCCGTGCGTGCCGAGGTGCGCCTCAAGAGCCGCTTTGGGACCGTCTGGCAGGACTGGTGGGAGAACGGTGACCAGCGCTACGACTCCGTGAACACGAGCGGCGAGTCTCTAGGCATGAACCACGCCCAGTACATCAAGCTCCGCGGCTACCGGATCGACGCGAACCTGCCCATCCCTACGGTGCGGTCCGTCCTCGTCGGCTCGAGCGACCTGGGGATGTTCAACCCCTGGACCATCGGCAAGGTGCGTTACATCGATCGCGACAACGCCAAGGGCACGTTCATCACGGGCGGGAGCGACGACGGCGCCTTGGGCTACGTGCTCGCGGCCATCGCGCTCCCCAAGCTCTTCGTGGGCCCTGGCTGGTCCACGGGGGTGGGGGACCCCGACCTGCTGAACCCCTTCTGGGCGGGGGACTGGGCCTACGCGGCGAAGTTCGAGTGGGCGCCCGAGGACCTGGGGACGTTCACCCTCATCGGCTCCATGACCCGAGACCACGAGATCGACGTGGCCGACCCAGACGCCCGGGGCACCGTGAACGCGGGGTGCAAGGACGCGCTGGGCAACCCCATCGCCGGGTGCGTGGAGGACCACGCCGTGGAGCGCATCACGCGGTACTCCAACGCCGTGGCGACGCTCCAATACCGTGGGATCCCCCTGGAGGTGCTGGGCGTGGACGCCCTGTTCGCGGTGTCGTCCAACGACATCAACGAGGACGCCGCCTTCAACGGCGTGGCGGGCAACGCGGGTGTCTCGCCGGTGCTCTACAAGGACACGTTGGACGTCGCCACCGTCGTGCGCGTGGAGCTGCTGGATCCCTTCGAGGTGGGGTTCACCCTGCGCGCCGAGGGGTTCAGCATCGGGGCCGAGTTCAACTCCATCTTCGCCGCGCGCCGAGAGGCGGACGTGCTCCTCACGGACGGCTTCCTGGAGGGGGGGCAGCTCCCCACGCTCAACCTCGCCAACGAGTTCATCGACTTCGACGAGCCGTGGTTCGAGAGCGCCATCGGCTGGTACGGGGCCACGCTGGTCCCCGAGCTGGAGCTGGACACCGTGAAGTTCGCCGGGGAGGTGACCTACCTGGGTTACCACACGAACGCCCAGGAGCGGGACGTGGAGAACGTCTACCCCGACTTCCTGCACACCGACGGGTTCACGGACACGGACCTCTACGATTACGCGAACACCACGGACCGCGGGCGCGACCCGCGGAGCGTGTATCGCCGGAACGAAGACCGGCACACGTGGATCGCGCTCCTCAAGGGGCGCTGGTCGGACGAGGTGGGGCTGCCCCTCGGCGTGGACTTCAAGCTCAAGGCGATCTTCGACCGCGACGCGCGGAGCCACACCACGACCGCGGACGACTACGCGGGGGACCAGTACATCGGGCGGCTGTCCGTGGACGCTCAGGTCCTCGACGAGCTCAAGCTGGTCCTGGGCGGGCAGGTGGAGCACTGGAAGGAAGACAACCGCCGGGGGACCCTGGAGCTCGGGTACGGGGACGACACGACCGACAAGCAGAAGGTCTTCTTCGGCGCGACGTACGCTTGGTCCGGGTTCCACTTCCACTACGTGCTGGAGTACATCCACAAGACGCAGGATCGCGAGCGCGAGCCGGACCAGCTCTGGGACGTGTTCCGGTCCAAGGCGACGCTGGAAGTGCGGTGGTAGGGGAGGGGCGCATGCGATACGACGGGACGATGTGGCCCTTGGGGCGGTCGGCGAGACGCTCCCTCCTCGCCGTGGCGTGGACTCTCGGCGCGCTGGGGAGCCTCACGACGCCCGGCTGTGGCTTGGACGACGAGCTGGTGGCTGCGGTGACGGACCGAGGCCACGTGCGGCTCCCGGAGCCTCGGGACAATGTCGTCGTGGGCAAGTCCACGCCTGGCGCGGGGGGCACCGTGACGTTCACGACGGGGGGCGGCGCGGTCCTCCCGGACGCCACGAGCCCCGTGGGGGACGACGGCGTCTTCGAGCAACACTTCGACGGGCGGGATGCCTTCACCGGGCTCCTGGTGTGGGTCGGGCGGGGGGACCGCGTGCTCTTGGGACTCGTGCCCGACGTCCCGCGGCAGCCCACCGTCTTTCATGAGGAGCACATCCTGCCGTTATGGGACGAGCTGCCCGCCATGGCGGACCTCAACGCGGCGACGACGGCCGTGACGATGATCACCTCCGCGGCCGCGCAACGCGTGGGGGTGAGCCTGGATGGGCTGTCGCCGGGGGTCCTGCGCGCGGGGGTCGACGAGGTTGTGGCGGCGGCGGGCGCCGGGGCTGCGAGCCGCTTCGCGGGGATGGTCGCCGTGCTGGACCAGGCGGCCGCGGCGAGCGGTGTGGGGGCGCCGGTTTTTCAACCCGACGGCGTGCGCGGGGGCTCCTTCTTGTCCGCCGCGTGGCTCGCTGGGGTGGACGTGGACTACGACGGAGATGGCACCCGCGACCTGGACACGGCTGCCTTCGATGAGGCCTTGGCGGAGGCCGCGGCTGGGGTGGAGATCGGCGTGTGCTACCCCCCGGACTCCATTCGGGTGGTCTTCCACGTGGACCTGCGCGAGGGCGTGCTCAACCGCAACTGCTCTCCGGTGGCCCACTTCAAGTGGGCCCAGCCCGCGGCGGACAAGCGGGTCTTCCTCGCGGGGGGGATCCACGAGGACACCCCGGTGTGTGGACCGGAGCGCGTCGACCACTGCCTGACCCAGGCGACCATCGACGCGGTGAACGAGGAGCTTGGGGGCTGGGTCCCCAACGTGACGCCCATGTACGACGACGGGACCCACGGGGATGCGGCGAGCGGGGACGGGATCTGGACCGCGGTGTTCGACCTCCCGTACATCCCCACCGCCTCGTCGCCCGACGGCGCCGGGGTTCGCATGGCCTACAAGTACACCTATGGGCTCCAGGGCCAGAATTGGACCGGCAGCGAGGAGTGGCCAGGCAACCAGCGCCTGCTGGAGTTGGAAGATCTCAACGGCGACCACATCGTGGTCCGCTACGACATCTTCGGGGATGAGGCCGCCAACAAGGACAAGGTGAACGCCCTCAAGCTCGCCAAGGGCGGGTGCGGGACCATCCAGTGGGAGGCGGAGCGCGACCCGAGCTGCGCCGGGGACTCTCGGGAGAACCGCGTGGACACGGACGGCGACTGCGTGGAGGACGCTTGGGACCCGGCGGGGCCTGTCGCTCCGCTCACCGCTCCTTGCGAGTAGACCGTCGTGCGCCGTGCGCCCAGATCCGCCACCTGCTCTGGGATTCGGCTTTGGATCCCGCGTGTGGGCGGCGTCGAGCTGCGCGTCTGG
>CAYZID010000413.1:0-3637 GCA_964478315.1 uncultured Myxococcales bacterium
GCCCTGCGGCGCTCGCCGCCCCCCCCACCGCGTGGCCCTGGCGGCTACGGGGCGAGCGCGGGAGCGCTTGCGACGGGGGGCTCCCTCCCCTCCCGCGCCTCGTCAGGGTCGGCCGGCGTCGGGGTGCCAGGGGAGGTAGCTCACGCACCAGGCCGTGCCGCCGCGGGCGTCGCGGGCGACGAGCCACACGGGGATGGACGGCGCGCCGGTGTCGGGGTCCGCCACGAGCTGGGCCTCGGGCACGTCGTCGGGGACGGTGAACAGCACCTCCGGCCGCGTGGACTGGGTCACGGGGCGGTCGCCGCCGGGCACGGTGGAGAACCACGACAGATAGAGCTTCTCCGTGCGCACCTCCAGCCCCCCTCGCATGTCGATGACGGGATACGTCTCGGGGTCCACGGGGAGGTTCACCGGCGCCAGCTCGAACACCCCCGGCGACAGGGCCTGGACCGGGCTGTCCGGGGACAGGCAGCGCGGGAGGCCCTGGTTGGACCCCGGATCCGGCGCGGGCGGCGGCGTGGCGGTCGCCGGGGCCGTGCCGCGGTCCTCCTCGGGCACGATGACGAAGGCGGGGGGGGCCGGGTTGGCGTTCAAGGTGGGCGCCGTCGTCACCACGACCCGCTTGAAGGCCGTGACCCGCTTGTCCGGCGTTTCCACCACCAAGACCACCCGCAGGTAGAGCCCCGCCACGGCCAAGAGCGCCTCCTTGGCGCCCGCCGGAAGATCCGCCCCGAAGGCGCCCAAGAGGAGATCCGCGTCGTCCAAGAAGTCGGGGGGGACGGTGACGCGAGCCGTCGCGCCCGTCCCCAGGTCCATGACGTCCGGGTCGTCCAGGCACGAACCCTCATACGCGTTGGCCTTGGGGTTGCCGGGCCCCCCCCCGCCCTCGAACCCCAAGACGCTCTCGGGCAAGGCGCAGGCGTACCAGTGATAGCGGATGTCGCCCGCGTCCCCCGCGTCGTCCCCGGGGGCCAGCGAGGGGTCCACGACCAAGGCGGACAGGGCCACCGTGTCCCCGGCGTGGACCATGGGCGGGTCGGCCCGGACGCCCAGCACGCGCAGGTCCGACACCTGGTCACGGGGCTCCAGGTCGCCCATGCACGCGGGGAGCACGGCCAGCGAGAGCAGGGCCACGAGGGCCCGCGGCGGCGGCGAGAGCGAGCGGCGGGCGCACATCAGAACACCGCCCGGAGGCCGAGGGTGGGCAGGATGGGGATGCTCGTCACGGGGATCCGCTCCGAGAAGTCATACTTGTAGCGCCAGAACTCGGCGTTCTTGGCGTAGTAGACGTTTTGCACGTCCAGGTAGACGCTGATCATCCAGGTGTCCATACGGAACTTCTTGTCCACGCGCAGGTCGAGCTGATGAAACAGCGGCAGGCGCTCCGTTCCGCGGTAGACGGGCTGGTAGCTGTCGGCGTCCCCGTCATACTCGGCGCCCACGACCTTGAGCGCCGGGTTCCCCGAGGTCAGCCGAAAGCGCGTGGCGATGGACCAGTCGTAGGGCAGCTCGAAGGTCCACGCCAGGTTCAACACGTGGGTCTGATCGAACACGAAGGGCGCATAGGCGCCCGTGTCCGGGTCCCGCCGCTCGCTGCGCGACAGCGTGTAGGTGAGCCACCCGTAGACCCAGTCGCCGAAGCGCTTGCGGAGCAGGACCTCCACGCCGTACGCCCGGCCGCGCCCCCCGGAGACGTAGTTCTGGCGGGTCACGTCGCCGTCGCCCTGGATCTCCACGGCCGACGACGGCTGAGGGATGGCGCGCATGTCGTTGTAAAAGCCCGTGACGTCCAGCTCCCAGTCGGTGGCGAAGCGCACCTCGGCGCCCAGCGAGGATTGGATGGAGAACTGCGGCGGCAGCTCCGGGTTGCCGTAGTCCGGGTCCACCTCGTTGAGGGCGGGTGGCTGGTGGTAGAGGCCCACGTTGCCCTTGACCGTCACGGCCGCCACGGGCGTGTAGCGCACCGTGAAGCGCGGATCGACCAGGAAGTGGTCGGCGCCGTTGTAGTCGTACCAGTCCGCGCGGACCCCGGGGATGAGGCGCAGCCCATCGACGACGGCCCAGTCCACGCCCGCGAAGACGGCGGCGTCCAGGAAGTCCTCGGTGATGGTCCCGGTGAAGACCAGCGGGTCGAAGTCGGGCTTGGGCAGCTCCCCCAGCGGCGGCAGCGTGGGCACGGCGGCGTCGGCGTTCAGATGGAAGCCCAGCACGCTCAGCCCCGTCCACAGCTTCAGGCGCTTGGAGAAAGCGTGGGTCAGGGTCGTGCGGTGACTGCCACCGAAGGTGTCCACGCCCAGGCGCAAGGTGGGGCTCCCCGGCTGAGCCTGACGCATGTCGGTGCCGTCGTAGGTCAGCATGGTGTCCGAGCGCAGCTTCGTGGCCTTGCTGAAGCGGTGGTCCACGCGGCCCATGAGGTGGTGGAACATGAAGCCCAGCACGGCGCCCTGGTCCTGGTCCTCGTACTTGGGGCTCTCGTCCGAGGGGCTCTGGGACAGGTCGTCCCCGGCGCCGTACAGAAAGAACATCAGGCTCGTCTTGGGCGACACGTCGTAGGTCACGCGGAGCTGATAGTCCCAGTAGGAGAGCATCACGTCCTTGGTGATGAGGGGCAGAAACAGCTCGTAGTAGCTGCGGCGCCCCGCCACGCTCACGGTGCCCTTGCCGTCGTCGAAGGGGACCGAAGCGATGACGCTCGCCTTGAGGAGGTCCACGTCCACGGCCAAGTGCCAGCGATCGCGAGGGGGATCCTTCGTCTCCAGGTTGATGAGGCCCGCGGCGAAGCGCCCGTAGTCCACCGGATAGCCCCCCGGGTAGAAGGCCACGCCGCCCACCATGTCCGGGTGGATGACCGCCGGTCCCCCGCCCAGGTGGTAGAGCAGCGTCGTCTGGAAGCCGTCGATGAAGACGCCGGTGTTGTCGAAGTCGGCGCCGCGGACGACGTAGTAGCCCAACCCGAAGGGCGAGCGCGCCACGCCGGGCAGGGTGGCGACCACCCGCGAGGGCTCGCCGAAGGTGCCGGGGACGGCGCGGATCTCCTCCTCCTGGAGGTGCACACGGGTCGCCGAGCGCTTGGGGCGGCGGTCCTTGACCACGGTGCGGAAGCGCCGCACGGGCTTGGGCTGGAGGAAGACCTCGCCCAGCTCCACGACGGCGTCCCCAGCCACCTTCACCCGGAGCTTGCGCCACGCCTTGGGCCGGTAGAAGTCGCTCACGCCCAGCCGCAGGCGGTAGGTGCCCGGGGGCACGGCCTGGAACCGAAAGCGCCCGTCGTCGCCGGTGAACGCCTCGCGGGGCCAGGGCGCCGGCCCGCCCTCCCCCGCCTCGTCGCCCTCACCGCCCGCACGCGCGGCCTGCCGCGCCTTGGCTCGTGCGGCCACGGCCTCCCGGGTCGCGCGGTCGGCGGGCTCCAGGTAGACGCTCTCGCCGGCCACGGGATCGCCCGTGCCCTTCTCGCGCAGGAGGCCGGTGACCTGGCCGCCTGGTGGGGGTGGGTGTCTCTTATACAGATCTCCGAGCCCACGAGACTCCTGCGCATCTCGTATGCCGCCGTCTGCTTGAAAAAGAAAAAGAAGTAGAGTCGAGGAGTACGGACGGTGGTACATACACACATGAGGACTGCACGACATGTACGAACACA
>CAYZID010000414.1:0-3625 GCA_964478315.1 uncultured Myxococcales bacterium
CACGGGGGGAGGGGGCGACGAGGACGCCGGGGTGGGAGGGAGCGGCTGCTGCGCCTGGGCGGCCGGCTCGGGGGGCGCCGAGGTCCGCGGTGGGCCCGCCGGGCCGGGGCGCGGCGGGCGGCGCTCGTACAGCGCGCCGTCGCCCAGTTGCAGCCACGGGGAGGCCCCGAGCATGGCCTTCACGGCCGTGGAGATGGCCTGGTGGACGCGCCCCGCGTTGACGAAGCGCACCTCCGCCTTCGTCGGGTGGACGTTGACGTCCACGGCCGTGGGCGGGACGTGGACGTAGAGCACGCCGACTGGCGAGCGGCCCCGCTCCAGGAGCCCAGCG
This sequence comes from uncultured Myxococcales bacterium, assembly GCA_964478315.1. Taxonomy (GTDB): domain Bacteria; phylum Myxococcota_A; class UBA9042; order PHBI01; family JAAZYN01; genus CAYZID01. The sequence goes on from CAYZID010000414.1 coordinate 332, forward strand.
TAGGCCTGGGTGATGGCGTGGGTGACGACGCGGTCCTTGACGTAGCGCCCGTTGATGAAGGTGTGGAGTTGTGCGGCGTTGTGGCGGTGCTTGGACGGATCGGAGAGGAACCCACGCACGCGGACCTCGCCGTCGGCGCGCACCTCGAAGGTGTGGGCGGCGATCTTGGGGCCCAGGACTTGGAAGATGCGCTGGGAGAGGGTCTTGGCCGGTGGGTGGTCCATGGACACGCGGCCGTCGACCGTGAGCCGGACGTGGACGTAGGGGTAACCCAGGGCGCACGCGGTCACGAGCTGCGTGACGTGGCCGAGCTCCGTGGCGGGGCGCTTGAGGAACTTCAGGCGGGCCGGGACGTTGTAGAACAGGTCCCGGACCTCCACGCGCGTCCCCACGGGAGCCCCCGCGTCGGTGACGACCGGCGCGCCGCCCCCTTCGATGGTCACCTGGGTGGCCACCGTGGCGTCCGCCGTGCGCGTCACCAGGCGGAAGCGGCTCACCGAGGCGATGGACGGCAAGGCCTCCCCGCGGAAGCCCAGCGTGGAGATGGCCGCCAGGTCTTGGGTCGTGCGGAGCTTGCTCGTGGCGTGGCGCTGCACGGCCAGCCGGGCGTCCTCGGGCGTCATGCCCAGCCCGTCGTCCAGGACCTGGATGCGGGCCGCCCCGCCCCCCTCCACCTCCACGAAGATGCGGCCCGCCTGGGCGTCGATGGCGTTGTCCAGGAGCTCCTTGACCACGGAAGCCGGGCGCTCCACGACCTCCCCGGCGGCGATCTGGTTGGCCAGGGACTCGGGGAGGACGGCGACGCGCGGGCTCGGGGGGGGCTCCTCGGGGCTCACTCGTCGCCCCTCACCAGGCGCAGCGCCGGGCGGCCTCGTGGGCGCGCGGGCGTCGGCGCCGCGTCCTCCTCGGAGGGCGCCGCCTCGTCGTCAGGGGACGGGGCGTCCGCCAGGCGGAGCCCAGGGCGCGGGCGCTGGGCGGGATCGTCACCAGGGGCAGGCGGGATCGTCACGAGGGGCGGGCGCTTGGCGCTGGCCGTCTCCGCCGCGGGGGGAGGCTCGGGCGCCGGCACGGCGTCTCCCGGCGCCGGCCCTTTGGCCTCCACCGCGGCCAGGAGCTCTGGCGGCATGGACGGGGGCCAAACGAAGCCCTCCCCCTCGTGGAGGGGGCGGGACATGGCGAAGATGGCGTCCCAGGGGAGGAAGCAGGCGAAGTTGCGGCCGCTGAAGGACAGGACGGCGTCCACGCCCTCCTCGTCGATCTCCAACCGGGGAAGGTTGAACCCGTAGGCGATGTCCAGGCGCAACGCGGGCTCGCCCAGGAGGTGGGGTGGCACGGCGACGCCGGGGTGTCGCGCGTCCAGGTGCAGGGCCACGAGGCCCTCGTCTCGGTCCAAGAAGTCCAGCAGCGTCCGGCGCTTCTCTTGGGCGATGGGCTCGCCGGGGCCTGGCGGTTGGCGTGGGACGTCGGTCATGGGCGGCTCCTTGCCCGGGGGGAGTAGCAACGCCCCGCGGCGCTGTAAAGGAACGCTCGGCCGTGGGAGCGCCGGGCTGCTGTCTGGGTGGAGCTACCCCCGGGCGCGGCCGGCGACCATGCGCCAGACCTTGGACACGGCCGCGCCCGCGCCCTTGGCGCGCTCGCGGAGGCTCGAGTGCTCCAGGGCTCGCATGGCGCCCAGGATCGTCTCGTACATCTCGTGGCTGTAGGGCTGCCAGAAGGGGCTCCAGCGCGGCGTGGGGACGACCTCCTCGTTGACGTGATAGGCCACGGACAGCTCCCGCAGCCCTTCGTCCGCGTGGACGCGCCCGATCCCGCTGTCCTTGACGCCCCCCCAGGGGGTCTCCGGGCAGGCGTGGGTGAGGAGCGTCTCGTTCACCATGACCGTCCCCGCGTCCAAGCGCTCGGCCACGCGCCGCATGGCCGCCTGGTCGCGCCCGTAGACGTAGGCGTTGAGGCCGTAGGGCGAGTCGTTGGCTCGGCGGATGGCGTCCTCCACGTCGCGGTACTTGAGGATGGGCAGGGTAGGGCCGAAGGTCTCCTCGCGCACGCACTCCATGTCGTCGGTCACGTCCACGAGCACCGTGGGCGGGTAGAACTGGCCCGGGCCGTCCACCGGGGCGCCTCCGGTGAGCGCGCGCGCGCCGCCTTCGATGGCCAGGCGCACTTGGTGCTCCACCACGGCGAGCTGCGCCGTGTCGGTCATGGGGCCCACGTCGGTGCCGTCCTCGAGCGGGTCGCCTAGGCGCAGGGCCTTCGTGCGCCGCACGACGGCGGCCACCACGTCGTCGTACAGGTCCTCGTGGACGTAGGCGCGCTCGATGGACGCGCAGATCTGCCCGGCGTTGGCGAAGGCGCCCCAGACCAGCGAGCCGGCGACCTGCTCGGGGTCCGCGTCGGGCAGGACGATGGCCGGGTCCTTGCCCCCCAGCTCCATGGAGCACGGGATGAGCAGCTCGCCGCACTTGGCCGCCACGCGCCGCCCCACGGCCGTGGAGCCCGTGAAGTTCACGTAGTCCACGCCCATCTCGATGATCTCGGAGGCCACCCGGCCCGGTGTGGGCAGGACGTGGAAGAGGTCGGGGTCCAGCCCGGCCTCCAAGAACAGCCTGCGCCCCTCCAGGCAGGCCAGGGGCGTGAGGCTCGCCGGCTTGAGGAGCACGGCGTTGCCGGCGAGCAGCGCCATGATGACCTCGCCGTAAGGGATCGTGAACGGGAAGTTCCAAGGCGAGATGATGAGCACGACCCCTCGCGCCCGGTAGTGGATGTAGCTCCGCCGGTGCTTGAACAGGTGCAGGTCGATCTTCCGGGGCGCCAGGATCTCCTGGGCGCGCTCGGCGAAGTAGCTCGCCAGGTCCACGATGGGCGCCACCTCCATCTCCAGCGCCTCTTGGAGGACCTTGCCGTTCTCTTGGCTGATGAGCCGGCACATGGCGTCCGCGTCGTCCAGCAGGAGGTCGCGGAACCGCTGGATCACCTTGGCCCGCTCGCGCACTGGCGTGGCCGCCCAGCGTCGGCCCGCCACGCGCGCGCGCTCCAGCCGCTCGCGCGCCTCCTCGGCGGTCACCATGGGGACCTCGCGGAGGAGCTCGCCGGTGGCCGGGTTCTCCACGCGGATCACGCCCGGCCGCTCGCCGCCCTGGGTCACCGCACGCACGCCCTCATCTCCCTTCATCTCGCGTCCGCCCATGCCGCTCCTCCCGCGCTCCGCCGTGTCACACGGCACCAACCGTTGGGCGCACAGCCTACCAGCCCTGACCGATTGGGCGAGCCCCCCACGCCCGAATTTGCCCCCGAACC
>CAYZID010000415.1:0-3619 GCA_964478315.1 uncultured Myxococcales bacterium
CCCAGGAGGACGACGGCGATGGGCAGCAGGCCGTTGCCCCAGCGAGGGCGGACGCACGCACGGAGCGGGGGAGCGGGGGCGGGGTCGGGGGTGTAGGGAGGACGGGACGTGGGCCGTGCCACCGTTCCCGGGGCGCACGGCGGCGGGGAGGGCCTTGGCTTCGAAGTAGCCGTGGGCGGCGTAGAGGGCCTCGATGCGCCGGAGGTCGCGGGTCAGCTCGGTGCGGTCGAGGAGGACCTTGGGGGCCGTGGGGTCCAGGACCTCGGGGCGCGTGGCCAGCCGGGCGATGATCTCGTCTTCGTCCAGCGCGTGGGCGCCCCGGACGCGCACGGTGGAGACGATGCGTTGGCCCGCGGGGGGCTCGATGTCGCCCATGCGCAGGGCGCCGCAGCCGCCGGCTGCGAGCAGGGCGGTCGCCACGAGCGAGGCGCCAGCCGCCGCCCAGGAGGTGGCCGCGGACGGGCGCGGCCCGCGGGGGTGGGGGCGCCGCGGGATGGCCTCAGCCCCCGTAGACGCGCGCGAAGAAGCGCGCGAGCGCGTCATTCAGGAGGTCGGGGAACTCCGTGGGGCTGTAGTGCGTGCCGCCGGGGATGAGCACCAGCTCGGAGTCGCCCACGGCTTCGTGGAGGCGCTGGGCGATGCTCACCGGCGTGAGCTGGTCCTTGTCGCCCGCGGTGATGAGCGTGGGGACGCGCACGGTGGGGAGCACGTCGGCGGCGGAGTGCTCGTTGGCCGCGAGGAGGGTCGCTAGGTAACAGCGCCAGTCGAGGCTCCGCACCGCGTGGTAGAGTTCGGAGAAGCCCTCGACGTTCCCGGCGACGAGGCCCAGTCGGCGCATGAGCTGGGGCCCGCTGGAGATCATGACCGCCCGCACGAGTGGGGTGAGGGCGGGGCCGAGCCTCAGCAGGGAGCGGACCACACGCGGCAGCACGGCGTCGGCCCCGGGCATGGCGAAGGCGGTGGACAGGACGCGCTCGTAGGCGCCGTTGATGAGGACGAGGGCGCGGACGCCTTCGGCGTGGTGGCGGTAGTACTCCAGGGAGATCTGGACGGCGAGGCTCCAGCCGCCGAGGACGAAGTCGTCGAGCCCCTCGGCTTCCACGATGGCGCGCATGTCGCGGGCGTGGTCGGGCACGGTCACGGCGGCGCGCGAGGGGGGGCGGCCGGAGTCGTACATGCCCCGGGGGTCGGGGATATAGAGGGTGAAGGTGTCGGCGAAGCGCGCCGCGATGTAGCGCCAGGTGGCCAGCGGCGTCCCCAGCCCGGGGGGGATGAGCCAGGCGCGGGGACCGCGTCCGGCGACGTGGTAGGCGATGCGGGTGCCGTCGAAGCTCGTGACGTGGCGCGTCTCGTGGGGGCGGGGGGGCGGAGGGGGCGTGGCCAAGGGGATCTCCTGGGGGCCAGTTCGGGCAGGAGGATCGCCCCGCGCGTGCCTGGGCGCAAGCCGCGTGGACGATTTCGTCGTGGCCGCGTCCGCGCCCGTCTCCGGCCGCCGTGGCTGCGGCCGGGTCGTCGTGGCGATGGCTGGGCTGGGGGCTCAGTAGTTGCCCTGGGGGGGCATGGTGTTGGTGTTGCCGAAGTCCCCGGTGGGGCGGAACCAGGTGCTGGTGTCCGGGGCGGGGATGGCGTCGTCCTTGACGCACACCAGCGAACCCAGGGCGCCGTAGCAGGCCACGCCCGCCCGGAGGATGATGGGCTGGTGGCCGGAGAACCTCGTCCAGCCCGTGGTCCTCGGCTCGAGGCTTCGATGTCGCAGCACGCGTCCATCCCTGTCCAAGACGTAGAGTTCGTTCGAGTAGCTCGAGCCTTCAGACCTGGGCTCACGCCGGACTCCATCGATGACGACCAGCTTCCCATCCAGGCCGATCACCGGTGGTGTGCTTTGTCCGAGGACGAAGTCGTCGTCGTTCTTGAGTTCCGGCTTGTAGGCGCCGTCCTTCACCGACTCGATCCCGAAGGCGAAGACCTCTCCATCGGCGGTGACGGTGCTGCACCAAGACGACGGGGGATGGGTATAGCCGTCGATGAACCACTTGGTCTCGCCCGTCGTGAGGTCGAAGGCCCACTGGTTGCCCATGTAGAGGGTCCCGTCGGGGCCAGCGATGGGCCCCTTCTTCGTGTCGTGCAGGCAGCCCCAGCCGATGGTTCGGTCCCAGTCGAGGCGCCAGCCGGGCGTCGTCAGCGCGGGGTGCTGATCCACCAACTCGCCGTCGAAGCTGAAGCGCTGGATGCCGTTGTTGGGCGTGACGGTGATGACCTGCCCGAAGGCGACGATGGGCGCCCAGGGGACACGATAGCCCAACGATAGGACATCCCTGTGGTTTGGGCCGTCGTCATCTCTCGACTCCGGGCCCACCTTGACCTTCCACCGCACCTTCCCGTGGAGGTCGATGGACACCAGCCAGGGCCCAGCGGCGAAGTAGAGGTTCTCGTCGGGGTCCAGGGTTCCCGTCACGGAGATACCCTGGGCGTCGACGGACGGGCCCGTGGGGAAGTCCGCCTGGAAGAACGGGCGCTGGAAGTCGTCCACGACCGTCCCGTCCGCGGTGTATCGCTCGATGACGAACTGGTTCCACACCTTGACCCTTGGGTAACTCTGCCCATCGCGTCCGACGGTCAAGAGGTAGAATCCGCCGTCGCGCGTGACGATGAGGCCGTGCCAGTGGCCGCCCACGTACACGGGCTCGGGCCAGAGCTCGTGACCGTCATGTCCCCTGCGACGCCGATGGGCGTCCCGGTGTACTCGTCGACGTCGTAGTCGTGCCGCCACAAGATCTCCGCGGGCGGCGGCGGCGGTGGTGGCGGCGGCGGGTCGGGAGGCAGGCGCCCGCCCTGAGCGGTCTCACAGCCCGAGCCCGCCGTGGTGACGCCGGCCACGCCGCCCAGGCCCAGGAAGCCTCCCAGGCCCAGGGCGCCCCCGAGGGCCCAGAGGCCCCCGAGGGTTCCCACGAGCAAGGCGGCGGCGCCCGCCGTCTTGCTCCGGTTCTTCCCATCGGTCTTCGCGTTGCTCATTGGCAAGGCCACGGCGCCCCCGTCTGGTGCATGTCCCGCTGCGGACAGCGCGCGGGACGCCCGGAAGTTAGGACGTGCCGCCCGCGTCGGGCGCGCTGGCGTCGGTGGCGCCCGCGTCCGCGCCGTTGGGGTCGGGTTCGGGGGGCGTGTAGCCGGCGGGCAGGGTGAACCGGACGGTCTGGGTGTGGACGTGGCACTCGTCCTCGGGCACCTGGACCTCCTGGACCTGGGGCTCCAGCCCCGCGACCACCCTGCGCACGCGCAGCGTGCCGGCCTGCTCGTAGCCGCAGTACCAGAAGCTGATGAGGTCATCGTGGTCGAAGGGGCCCGGTCCGTGGCCGTCGCACGGTTTCCACGAGCCGTCCTCTTCCAACTCCACCTGGGCGACCGACGCCTTGACGACGTTGCCTTCCGAGTCCACGACCGTCGCTTCTACCGACGGCACGGCCTCGGTCGTGCAATCCAGCCCGCCCCCGCAGCCACCTACGGTCCTGACGAGCGCCAGCGCGGCCGCCAGGCCCAACGCGCCCGTCGCCAGGAAGCCGGCCCGCACCCACCTTCGTTTCTTGCGTCCGGTGTCAGCTCCCGTCACGTCGCACCTCGCTCG
>CAYZID010000416.1:0-3618 GCA_964478315.1 uncultured Myxococcales bacterium
GCGGGTGCGGGTGCGGGAGCGGTTGCGGATGCGGGAGCGGTTGCGGATGCGGGTGCGGCCGCGGTTGCGGTTGCGGAAGCGGTTGCGGAAGCGGGTGCGGGAGCGGGTGCGGTCGCGGGCGCAGAAGCGGGTGCGGCTGCGGGTGCGGGTGCGGGAGCGGTTGCGGATGCGGGTGCGGCCGCGGTTGCGGTTGCGGAAGCGGGGGCGGGAGCGGCTGCGAAAGCGGGAGCGGCTGCGGAAGCGGGTGCGGCTGCGGAAGCGGGTGCGGCTGCGGAAGCGGTTGCGGAAGCGGTTGCGGGGGCGGGAGCGGGAGCGGTTGCGGGAGCGGTCGCGGGCGCGAGGCCGGAAGCGGTCGCGGTCGCGGACGCGCCTACACGTCCGGGAGCTGGCGCAAGCCCACGTCCAGCGTGCGCCAGAAGTGCGCCACGTTCGTGAACCGGTGCTGCCGGTCCTTGTGCATGGCGCGCAAGATCGCCGCGGACAGGGCCCGGGGGATGTGCGCGCGGCCGGGCACGTCGTGCGGTGCCACCGGGGCCTGACGGACCTGCGCCATGGCCGTCTCGATGGCGTTCGCGCCCTGGAAGGGCAGCCGCCCCGTCACCAAGACGTAGGTCATGATGCCCAACGCGTAGATGTCCGCTCGCTGGTCCAGGTCGCTCAAGCACCGGACCTGCTCGGGGCTGGCGTACTCCGCCGTGCCCACCATCACCCCCGTCGCCGTGAGCTTGCGGTCGTCCAGCCGCATGGCCTGCTGGGCGTACTTCAACACGCCCAGGTCGATGAGGGTGATGTGCAAGGCGTCTTCCGGCTGCGCCGTGATCACCAGGTTCGACCACTTGAGGTCCCGGTGGATGATCCCGAACCCGTGCAGGTACTCCACCGCGTCGAAGAGCTGCTTGAGCGTGTGGCGGATCTGCGTGGCCTTGAGCTTGCCCTGGGCCGCGCGCTCGATGAGCGCGTCCCCGGGAGTCCCCCGGACATACTCCAACACGAGGAAGGGGATCGTGGTCCGGTCGATGCCGTGGTCCAGATAGCGGACGACGTTCGGGTGGCGAAGCTGGGAGAGCACGAGCGCCTCGCGCCCGAAGCGCGCCAGCACGTTCCCCGAACCGAGGAACTGCTTGCGGAGGGTCTTGACCGCCACCGGCGCGCCGCTCACCAGGTCGATGGCGCCGTAAACCAACCCTGTAGAGCCTTCTCCCAGGAGCCTTCGGATCTCGTAGCGCCGCCGAACGAGCTGCCCCGGCTGAAACGGCTGCCCGTTCCCACGAGGCTTCGCCTCCGTGGGCGAGCGCCAGTACGCGTCTGCCATGAGGGGAGCGTACCAGCGCGAACGTGCGCTGACCAGACCGCGAACACGGGGCGGGCTCGGCCCCCGGAGCGCCACCCGGCCCCTCGCCCACCCCGCCCGGTCGAGAACCGGCGTCAAGAGGCGCGACGCTCGCCCCACCGCCCCGATGCGGGTAGCTTGTGCCTCGTGCCTCTCCGTGTCCCCGTCGCCGGCCGCTGCGAGCCCGCCTGCCGGGCCTGCCAGGCCTGTCCCAACGAGCTCACGGCGCCCAGCGCCCAGGAGGTCCTGGAGGCCGCCCAGGGACGGCCGTCGCTCACCCTGGGCGGCGGGGACGCCCTGACCTGGCGGGGGCTGGAGCCCCTCCTGGCCGCCCCGGGGCGCCCCGCGACCGTGTGGGTGGAGGTACCTGCGCGCTCCGTGACGGCCGCCGCCCTGGAGCCCCTCCGGCGTCGCGGCGCGCACGGGGTCGTCGTGCAGATCGGCCACCCCAGGGACCTCCAGCCCGACCCCCTCGCCGCCGCCGAGGCCGCCGGGCTCGCGGTCCGAGTGCGCCTGGCCGTCCACCCTGGGACGTTCCGCGCCGTCGTCCCCCTCGCCCGCCAACTCGACGCCTACCCCGTGGCCCTGGAGGTGGCGCGGGCCCTCCCCGGGCGTCGCCCTGGCCCCATCCCCGCCGCCGCCCTGGAGGAGACCCTCCTGCGCGCCCCCAACCTCGCCTTCGCAGGCGACCGCCTCCCCGACCGCGGCTACCTGCCCCCCTGCGTCATGCCCCGCGCTTGGCGCCAACGCCCCGAGGCCTGGCGCGACGTCCTGGGCCCGGACCTCCCGCCCAATGAAACCCTCTCCGCTTGCGCCCGCTGCTGGCTCCGCACGCGCTGCGGTTGGCGCGACCGGGGGGCCCTGCGGCCCGCGGCTCGGCGCGCCGCCGAGCCCATCCCGGCGCCCGAAGCCCCAGCGCCGGGCCAGGCGGCCCACCGGCGCACGCGCAGCACCTACCCCGCCCACATCGGGCCTCCTCCCGGGACCCCGCCCGTCATCTGCACGCGCCCCTGGACCACGCTGGAGATCACTGACCCGTTGGGTGCGGTGCGCCCCTGCTGCACCGAGTGGACCACGGCGAACCTGGGGAACTGCCGCCAGGACACACTGCTCGACATCTGGAACGGCCAGCCAGCCCAGGAGGCGCGCCGCGTCATGGCGTCGGGGGCGTCGTCGCCCGCGCTCTGCTACCCCGTGTGCCCCCACCTCACCGACGGGGCCCACCACGAGCGGAGCTTCCATATCCTCGCCGGCTCCCCGGCCTTCATGGACAACCAACGCGCCCTCGCCGCCGACATCGCGGCGCGCCGCGCGGTCGCCACGGGACGGCCGCTGTCCCTCACGCTGGCAACCAGCAACCGCTGCAACTACGACTGCATCATGTGCTCGGTGCCTGGGAAGCCGCGGTCCGACCTGCCCCCCCGTATCTGGGAAGACGTGGAGGAGTTGCTCCCTACCCTGCGAAACCTGACGCTCACGGGGGGCGAGCCCCTGGTCGCCCGAGGTGTCATCGACTTCCTCACGCGCTTCGACCGCCGGCGCACGCCCGACACGAGCGTGGACCTCATCACGAACGGCTCGCTCCTCACCGAGCACAACCTGCGGCGGTTCCGGGGCGTGCGCTTCGGCGAGATCACCGTGAGCGTCAACGCCGGGACCGCCGAGGTCTACCGGACCGTCCAACGCGGCCGCCCCTTCGCCGAGCTCCTCGCCAACCTCCGCGCCTTGGCCGCCTTCCGGCGCGCCGCACCCGAGCCGCTGGGCCTCCAGCTCTCCTTCGTCGTCCAGCCGGCCAACGCCCACACCCTCATCCCCTTCGGGGAGCTGGTGGAGGAGCAGGGCGCGGACCTCCGCCTCCTCGCGTTGAGCTACATCGGGCGGGGCAGCGCCGACCTGTTCGACGACCCCAGCGCTCTGACCACCGTGGAGCGCGAGCTCGATCGCTTTGGCGCATGGTGTCGCCACCGCGACCGCCCACGCTGGGCGGCCGAGGCCGCCCGCGTCCGGCGGCTGCTCCGGGAGGGTGTAACCCTACGCCAGTCCCTGCCCCCCGGGGAGCGCGACGTCCACGCGGGCCAGTCCGTCCCCAGGCCCCGAGAGGATACCAACGGACGGGCCTGACCGTGATCGGCCACGCTCCGCGGCGCAACCCTTCATCGGAGACGCACCGAGTCATGACCTGGCTCGCGAGCGACGCCACATCAGAGCGCATGGGACCAAATTTCGCCCCTTTACCCCGATCCGCCACCTACTCTGGGATTCGGCTTTGGATCCCGCGTGTGGGCGGC
>CAYZID010000417.1:0-3568 GCA_964478315.1 uncultured Myxococcales bacterium
CTCTCTCTTCGTGGTCTGTGTTTTGTTGTTTTTTGTGTTCCTTCGTCCCCCGAGAGCTTCACAGAGGCGTTCGTCGGCTGCGTCATGTGTTCGACCTGGCGCAGGGTGTGGACGATCTCCACCAGGTCAGCCTGGGCGGCCATGACGGCGTCGATGTCCTTGTAGGCGGCCGGGGTCTCGTCCAGCACGCCCGCGTCCTTGCGGCACTCCACCCCCGCGGTCATGCGCGCGTGGTCTTCCACCGTGAACTGGCGTCGCGCCTGGGCGCGGGACATGGCGCGGCCGGCGCCGTGGCTGCAGCTCAGGAAGGACTCGCGGTTGCCTCGGCCGCGGACGATGTAGGACTTGGCGCCCATGGAGCCGGGGATGATCCCCAACTCGCCCTCGCCCGCCCGCACGGCTCCCTTGCGGGTCACCCAGACGCGGCGGCCGAAGTGCCTCTCGCGGGCCACGTAGTTGTGGTGGCAGTCCACGACGGCGTCCTCGGTCCCCGTGGCCACCTCGAAGTGCGGGAGCACACCGCTGTCGCCCAGCGCCTCCAGCGTCGCCGTCATCATGAGCTCGCGGTTCACGTGAGCGTAGTCCTGGGCCCACGCGACGGCCTCCAGGTAGTCGCGGAAATGCTCCGAGCCCTCCGGCAGGTAGGCCAGGTCGCGGTCCGGCAGGTGGATGAACCACCGCTCCATCTCCCGCTTGGCCAGGGCGATGAAGTAGCTCCCGATGCGGTTGCCCACCCCGCGCGAGCCCGAGTGGAGCACCACCCACACGCGATCCTCCTGGTCCAAGCTCACCTCGATGAAGTGGTTCCCCGTGCCCAACGTGCCCAGGTGGTTCACGTGGTTGGACCGGGCGATCTTGGGGTGCTTGTCCACGATGGCCGCGAAGCGCGTCTCCAGCGTAGCCCAGGCATCGGCCACGCGCCGGGGGATGCTCCCCCAGGCGCCGCGGTCCCCCCGCTTACCGTGGGCCGTGCGACCGTGGGGCACGGCCCGCTCGATCGCCGCGCGCACCGCGCGCAGGGAGTCGGGCAGGTCGCTGGCCGAGAGCGTCGTGCGCACGGCGGTCATGCCGCACCCGAGGTCCACCCCCACGGCCGCCGGGACGATGGCGCCCTCGGTGGGGATGACGCTGCCGATGGTCGCGCCCTTGCCCAAGTGGACGTCCGGCATGGCCGCCACCCACTTGTAGATGAAGGGCAGCTCGGCGATGCGGCGGAGCTGGTCCCGGGCCTGAGCCTCCACGGGCACCCCGCGCGTCCACGCCTTCACCAGCCCGCCCTTCGGCGTCTGGAGGACCTCATAGGAGCGCGCCGCGGCCGAGTCCGAGCCCCCAGGCTGGCCCGCGTCCACGCGCCCGTCGCCGTCTCCGTCCCGCGCCTCCACCAACGTCAACGCTCCCTGCTCCATCGCGGCCTGCGCCGCCCAGTCCCACTGCGTCTCCATTCTACCCTCTCTCCCGCCCATGCGGTCTGGCCCGCGGCTGCGCGCCGTGCGGTCGCGCGCCCTGTGCTCGGTGGTCACCGTCTCCCAAAGCAAGGCCCGGGCCAAGCGCACGGTGTCCGCGTAACCTCGCGTGACGACTTGCCAGTGTGCGCTCTGGGCCCCGCGAGCTGCACGAGATACTCGGTGGAGGTATCGAGATGGCGTGTATGCTATCTGTCTGGATAGCTCCCCTGCGTGAGATCGGCCGCTTCGTTCTGAGTTGTCATGATGACGGCATGTTGCTTGTGTGGCATGGTCCTTGCTTTGGACCCGGGTGTCGTTCTTTTCAGCCCAGGGCGTCCCACACCCGGCGCGCCGGCCTTCGGCGTGTCCGTGGGTGATGGGCGTTCCCATGTAGGGGTTCCTCTGAGAGCGCGGCGCATCGCTTAGCTCAGCCTGGAAGAGCACCGACGTCGCAGGACGTCGGCTGTCGCGGGTTCGACTCCCGCAGCGATCACGGCGCGAGCCGTATCCTCTTGCGGCCTACGAAAGGAAGGGGGGCCCCGGGCCCGGCGCTCGGCGGGGCGGGTGGTTCGCCGCCCGCGCCGTCCGCGTCGCGCGCGCCTCGTGGTCCACCACCCGGCGCCGGTCTCCGGGGGGCGGGGCGGCTCGACGCCCGGGCGCGCGGCGCTGGCCTCGGTCATGCCGCGGGCCCCGGCCCGAGCCCTCCCCGTCCCCGCCCGGCGCCCCGGTGTGCCCCGCGCGATCGCGGCGCGGCGTCTCACCCGGGGTCTCCCAGGCCGCTCCCCATCCCAGACGAGAACGGGGCCCACCTCTTGTCGGTTGGCCTCGTATTCCCGAGGAGGTTGTCATGATCCACCGAGTCCACATCAAGCGCCACGAGCGCGGCGTCCTCTACCGCCACGACGAGCCCCAGCGCCTGCTGGGCCCCGGGCGGCACGTGTTTGCGGGCTGGGGGGTGCGCGTGGACAAGCACTCGACGCGCGACCCCTGGCTGCGCACGCCGGACCTGGACATCCTCGTCCGCGAGGGGTTGCTCGGCGAGGAGGCCACGGTCTTGGATCTCGCGGACGGCGAGCGGGGCCTCGTGTGGGTGGATGACCGCTTCGACGCCATCGTCGGCCCGGGGCTGCACGCGCTGTGGACGGCTCACCGGCGCGTGCGCATCGAGCGGGTGCGGGTGGACCGGCTTCGGTTCGAGCACCCGGCGCTCGATGAGATCCTGGCCTGGGAGCTTGCCCGGGACCACCTCCTCGTGGCGGACATCCACGAGGGCTTCGAGGGGGTCCTCTACGACAACGGCCGGCTGCGCGACGAGGGCCCCGAGGCCCAGGGCGTGCTGGGGCCCGGGCGTCACGTCTTCTGGATGGGCACCGGTCGCACGGTCCAGGTCGTGCGGGCCGACGTCCGCGAGCAGCAGCTCGACGTGAGCGGCCAGGAGCTCATGACGGCGGACCGCGTGACCCTGCGCCTGAACGCGCTGGTCACCTTCCGCGTCGTGGATGCCCGGGCCGCGCTGACGGTCAGCGGAGACCACAAGGCGTCGCTCTACCGCGAGGCGCAGCTCGCCCTGCGGGCCTCCGTGAGCAGGCGGACCCTGGACGAGCTCTTGGCGGACAAGGAGTCCCTCTCCGCCGAGCTGGTGGCGGCGCTGCGGGCGGCGGTCCGCCCGTTGGGGCTGAGCGTCAAGGCGTTTGGGCTGCGCGACGTGATCCTACCGGGCGCCATGAAGGAGCTCTTGAACCGGGTCACGGAGGCGCGGACGGCGGCCGAGGCGGCCGTCATCACCCGGCGCGAGGAGACTGCGGCCATGCGCAGCCAGGCCAACACGGCCAAGCTCTTGGCCCACAACCCCACGCTCATGCGCCTGCGCGAGCTGGAGACCTTGGAGCGCGTGGCGGAGCGGGGCGACCTGACCGTCGTGCTCGGCGGCGAGGGCCTGGCCGACCGCCTCGTGAACATGCTCTGAGGCGCGGCGGCACACGGGCGAGGCGGAGGCGGGGCGCCGCGCCCCGTCTCCGCGCCCGCCCCCGCGCCCGCTTCCGCTTCCGCCTCCGCGCCCGCTCCCGCCCCCGCGCCCGCAGCCGCTTCCGCAGCCGCTCCCTATGACGTTTTCGCAGCCGCTG
>CAYZID010000418.1:0-3560 GCA_964478315.1 uncultured Myxococcales bacterium
GGTAGCGCTGGCGCCGGAGGCCGCCGCGGTGGCCGGAGCCCTCGGCGACGTTGAGAAGCACGCTGGTGGCCGCGCGGCGGAGCTGGCGGGCGAGGTCGGCGTCGTGGCGCTGGATGGCGGCGAGGGGCTCGCGGAGCTGGGTCAGCAGGGTGGTGATGTCGGTGTAGATGCGAAGCATGAGGGGAACCTCCGTGGTGTGCGTCCCGACCCGTTCGGGGGCTCGTCCCCCCCAGCCGGTGGGTCGGGGACGCGCAAGGCTGGCGCCGCAGGCGCCACCAAGACGCGCCCGCCCGGAGCCACGCGCACCGCAGCGACCGGAGGGAGCGGAGGGAGCATGGCGAGGAGCGGGTGCGTCTTGGCTTGGCCTTGCGCGCTCCCCGAACCCACCGGCTACCCTGGCGCCCCCCGACGGCTCGCCCCCCCCGGAACCAGCCCGGTCCCGCCGACGTCTGCTCTGCCACGCCCTCCCGTCACCGCGACCGCACCCGCACCCGCACCCGCAACCGCACCCGCACCCGCACCCGCAACCGCACCCGCAACCGCTCCCGCTCCCGCAACCGCACCCGCACCCGCAACCGCACCCGCAACCGCAACCGCAACCGCTCCCGCTCCCACTCCCGCTCCCGCGCCCGCAACCGCACCCGCTTCCGCCCCCGCTCCCTACCAGGGCGCCTTCTTCGCGGCCCAGGCGCACCTGGGCCTCGCCATGCGCCTGAGCCCGGGGGAAGGCGAAGGCCCGGGCCCCGTCGTGGGCATCTCAGGCCGAGTCGCCTCCGTGGTGTCCCTCGCGGACGTGCTGCTGGGCGTCTACGGCACGCGGTTGCGTCCGACCATCACGGGCACAGGGGAGGCGGGGCCCGGGCAGCCCACCCTCCACCGGCTCACGCTGAGCGCCGAGGCGCGCCTCCATCCCCTGTTCACGCGGATCTTCCAAGGCTCCCCGCTGGACCTGTGGGTCGCGGGGCTCTACTTGAGCCTGGGGCTGGACGTGGACGTGTCGTGGCTCGCGGTGGGCGCGCGCTCGGCGCACGGCGTCACCGTGGGCGGCCACGTGGGCGCCGGCATGAGCTGGCCCCTCACCGACCCCGACGACGGCGCCAGCCTGTGGCTGGGGCTCGGCTACCAAGTGGCCTTCAAGCGCGCGCCTGCCGCGCTTCGGCACATCGCCGACCTGGGAGACCTCGACGAGCACGTCCTCGTCCTCACCCTGGGCTGGCGCGACAACCGGATCTCGTCCTTCTACCTGCCCCGCCCCACCGAGCTGCGCGACCGCGATCCCCAGCCGCGCGAGTGAGGCGCGCCCCAGGCGCGAACTTGCCACGATGCCCCGTCGCGGCTACACCAGACGGGCCTCAGGGTCCGCTGCGGCCTACGCTCGCCGCCGCCTCGCGCCCGGCGCCATGCAAGGAGCCTCATGTCCACTCCCACCCAGCTCACCGTCTCCCTCGGGGGCGTCCTCATGCTCCTCGTCGGCGCCGCCTGCGCCACCTCCCCGGCCCAGGCCAAGGGCCCCAGCAGCGAGGCGTCCAAGCGGCACGCTGCGGGGGCGACGATCCACCTCTCCGACCGCATCGTGGACCTCCAAGGGGGCATCAGCTCGGGCATGATCAAGACCGCCCAGAAGCGCCTCTTCCAGCTCGACGAGCAGAGCCACGAGCCCATCTGGATCCGCATCAACAGCCCGGGCGGCTCGGTGGACGCCGGGCTCATCCTCATCGACACCTTCCGCGCCCTCCAGAGCCCCGTAAAGTGCCTGGTGGAGAGCCGCGCCTACTCCATGGCCGCCATCACGCTGCTCTTCTGTGACGAGCGATACGCCCTGGACCACGCCTCCATCATGCTCCACGAGGCCTCGTACGGGACCATGGGCGAGGACCCCACGAACCGCGCCCGCCTCGCCTTCATCACGCGCTACCTGGACCGCGTCCACCACGAGCTGGCCGAGCGGCTGCACATGCCCTACAAGAAGTATCGCGCCAGGATCCGGGACGCCTGGTGGATGCTCGCCTCCGAGGCCAAAGAGGCCGGCGTCATCGACGGGGTCGTGAGCCGCATCATCTACGACCGCCTGCCCGTGGAGAAGCGCGAGACCAAGCGCACCATCACCATCAAGGTCCGCGAGAAGATCTTGCCGCCCGAGGTCGCCGGGGAGACGATCCCCAAACGCCGCTAGCGGCCGAGGGCTCACCCGAAGGCGAGCGCCCCCTCAAGCCGCGACCGGCACCCACACGAGGAGCCACCACCCATGGACGAGCGCGCGCTCGAGCTGAAGGTCGGCCTGTTGGTCACGATCTCGCTCGCGCTCCTCGTGGGCTTCGTGGTGGCCCTGGGGAACTTCCGCGGCGGAGACGGGGCCACCCTCTACGTGGACGTACCCACCAGCGCCTCGCTGAGCCCGGGAGCTACGGTCAAGATCGCCGGCGTCGCGGCCGGGAAGGTGCGCGACGTGGCCTTCTGGGGGGGCCGCCAGGATCCGGAGACCGGGCGGCGCGTGACCGTGCGCGTGGAGCTGGCCGTGGACCGCGACAAGCTGCCATCGCTGGGCACGGGCGCCCGCTTCTTCATCACCAGCCAGGGGGTGCTGGGCGAGAAGTACGTGGAGGTGGACCCGGGGCCCTTCGACGCGCCGCGCCTCCAGGAAGGCGCCGTGCTGGTGGGCGAGCCGCCGGTGCGGCTGGAGATCATGGTCCAAGAGGCGTCCGAGCTCCTGCGGCGGGTGCACGGGCTCGTGCGCGACAACCAGGAGGGGCTCAGCGCCGCCGTCGCCAACGCCAACGAGATGATGCGCTCGGCGCGCCAGGCGGCCGACCGGGTGGATCGTCTCGTGGCCCGCGCGGAGCCCAAGGTGAACGAGGCCGTGGACCGCTTCGCCGCGCTGGCCGGCAAGGCCGAGGGCCTCCTGGACAGCGCCCAGGTCGCCCTGGGCGACGGCCAGGCGCTGCGCCGCACCGTGGCCCACGTGGAGGCCCTGGCGCGCGAGGCGCGGGGCCAACTCGGGCCGCTGGCGCGGCGAGCCAAGGAGGCGCTGGACAAGTTCGGGGGGCTCGCCGACGGGGCCAGCACCACCCTCGCCAGCCTGGAGGGCAAGCTGGACCGAGCCGTGAGCGACGTAGGCGCCCTGGTGGCCGACGCGCGCTCCATCATGGCGGACATCCGCGCCGGGAAGGGCACCATCGGAGCCCTCCTCAACGACCGCGAGATGTTCGACGACGTGCGCGAGATGATGGCCGACCTCAAGCTCCACCCGTGGAAGTTCTTGTGGAAGGAGTAGGGCGAGCGGCAGCCGTCTAGTCCGGCGACCGCAACCGCTTCCGTTGCCGCTGAAGCGACCACTTCCGCCCCCGCAACCGCCTCCGCACCCGCTTCCGCTCCCGCCTGCGCAACCGCTTCCGCAACCGCTCCCGCAACCGCTTCCGCAACCGCAACCGCACCCGCTCCCGCACCCGCAACCGCAACCGCACCCGCTCCCGCACCCGCAACCGCAACCGCAACCGCCTCCGCACCCGCTTCCGCACCCGCGACCGCTTCCGCACCCGCTTCCGCTTCCGCCCCCGCAACCG
>CAYZID010000419.1:0-3524 GCA_964478315.1 uncultured Myxococcales bacterium
TTCACGCAACCCGCCGGAGTAGCAGCGCTACTTCAAGTGGTTGCGGGGACGCGCGTGGTGTGTGCAGCGGCCGTCGCGGCGACGGGAGGCTTTTCAGGATGGGAACGATCTACGGACGGCGCGAAGATCGCAACCCCCACCCGTCTCGGCTCAGTCCGCCCGGGAGCCACGCGGAACTCACGGCCCACCGGGCATCGCGGGCGTCGCGGGCTCGGTCGGGGCGTCGCCCTCGGGCAGCGGGCCCCAGGCCCCGGCGGGGATGAACGCCGCCCAATAGAACGGGTGCGCCGTGGCCGGGGAGCGCATCATCTTGCGCTGCACCTGCCGCAGCGCCTGGGCACGCCCGGCGCCCCGCTTGAGGCGCTTGTAGTAGTCGGTCATGAGCGCCCGCGTGGCCTCGTCGTCCACCTGCCACAAGCTCATGAGCTGGCTCTCGGCGCCCGCGATGACGAGCGCGCGCCGCAACCCGTGGACGCCCTGCCCCACGCGCACCTCTCCGACCGCCGTCTCGCAGGCCGAGAGCACGACCAGCTCCGTGCCCCAGAGGTCCAGCCCCGTGGCCTCCAGCGCGGTGAGCACGCCGTCGTCCTGGCCGCTCTCCAGCCGGTTCGCCTGGGCGAAGATGAGCCCCGAGCGCAACAGCGGGTTGTCGTCTCGCGCGACCGGCGCGCCCCCTCCCCCTCGGCCCACGCCCGCGCCAAGCGCCGCTCCCGTCATCGTCCCGCCGCCGCCCGCCCCCGTCGCCCCCGCGGGCGTGGGTCCGGCCGTGGGAGGCCCAGCACCCGCGGGCTCGTCGGCGGGTAGGAAGAAGCCGTGCGTGGCCACGTGGAGCACGCGAGGGCCGGCCACGTCCTTGATCGCCCCCTCCGTCGCGGCGGCGCCGGTATGGACCCGCGCGTGCGCGAGGACGTGCTGGAGCGCCTCCGCCTCGCGCGCCGTGCCGGGCAAGGGGGTCCACGACGTCAGGGAGAAGCCCCGCGCCCGCCGCCCGCGGCCGCTGGGGGCCGTCGGCCCCTCCGACACGCCGCCGGCGGGCTCGCTGGCCTCGCCGAAGTCGGGGGCCGCGAAGATCTCCGCCGGGTGCCGGGGCGCCACGTGGACCTGGAGCCGCAAGAGATCCCGCCCGGTGCTCAGATAGGAGATCTCGAACCGCTGCAACAGGAACCGATCCCGGTCGTCCACGAGCGCCGCGAAGGGCACGAGGTTGAGCGCCCCGTCCGGCGCCACCAAGAGCCGCCGCACGCCCCCGAGCTGCCCCATCACAGGCGCCATCACGCGATCGAACACGGCCCGGGCGGCCTCGCGGAAGTCCGTGCGCGCCGGCGAGGACAGCGCGGCGCGGAGCGCCTGGACTTTGGCGTCGATGGGCGCCGTGGGCCCCAGGTCCGCCCACCCCACGGAGGCGCCGTCGGCCTGGAGGACGTAGGCGGCGTAGTGGGACGGGGCCTTCGTCCCGTCCCAACGCCCGCGGGGGTCCAAGGGGTGGTAGCTGACGATCTCCAGCAGGGCGCTGTCGGCGGGCAGGGCCGCCCGCACGCGGGCCAAGGTCACCGGCTGGCTCTGGGCGCGGAAGGCCGCGCTCCGCGCCCGCGCCTCCCCCTCCAACCTGCGGACGGTGCGCTGGAGGGCCTCGATCCGCGCCTCTCGCGCCTTGGCGGAGCCCTGGTCGCGTGCCCCCATGAGGAGCCGCGCGAGCTGGGCCCGGGCGCTCGCGAGCTCGTCCAGCAGCTTGCGGTCCGTGGGGGTGGCCCGGCGCCGGAGCGTCCCCAGGCTGTCGGTCGCCGCATCCAGGGCCCGGGCCTTGCGCCGGAGCACGACCCCCAGCGCGAAGTCCGCCGCCTGGGGCGCGAAGGCCACGTGGGCCGTCACGGCCACGTCCACCTGGTAGGCGATGGCCTCCATATAAGATCGGTTGTCGGCCTCGGTCCCCGTGGCCAACGCCAGGGCGATGTGAGGGGCCAAGAGGTCATAGGCGCGCCGCAGGTGCTCCACGGCCTTGGCGGCGCGGCCCCGCGCCAGCTCCAGGATCCCTAGCCGCTCCCACTGGTTCGCCGTGAGGGGGTGACGCCGCCCGTAGGTCTTCTCGTATAGCGCGAGGAGCTTGCGCACCAGGCGCTCGGCGCCTCGATAGTCCCCCCGCTCCCGCAAGACCTCGCCCAACACGGCGAGGGGCCCCGCCACGTGGGTGGGGCCCAGAGTCTTCCGGTAGATCTTGGCGATCCGGCGCAGGAGCTTGGCCGCGGCCGCGTAACGCCCCTGGGCCCGAGCGATCTGGGCGAGAGGCCACAGGGCGCCCGCGGCCGCGGCGCTGGAGGCCCCGTGCGCCTCGATGGCCTCCCGGGCCAGGGCCTCGTAGAGCGGTCGGGCCGCTCGGTGGTTGCCGCGGGCAAGGAGGAGCCCGGCGAGGCTCGTGCGGAGCATTCGCAGGCGCGCGTCGGGGGTCGCGGGGTTCGCGTCCGCGCGGTCGAGGGCCTCGCGAAAGATCGCCTCGGCCCGGTCGAACAAGGGCTTGGCGCGCGCGGGCTCCCCGGCGCGCTGCCAGTTCGAGGCGATCATCTGGAGGATCGTGGCGAGGCTGTCGCTCTTGGGGCCGTAGAGGGTCTCCTGAAGCCTCACGAGCTCCCGAAAGCGGGCCGCGGCCGTCTCGCGCCGCCCCGCGAGCCAGGCGTTCCAGGCCAAGGACATGACCGGCCCCACGAGGCTCGCCGCAGCCACCTTGGGGGGCTTGCCGGCCACGGACCGGGCCGCCAAAGTGCGCGCCTGGAGGAGGTAGTCCTCGGCCACGCCGTAGGCCTGTCGGCTCCCGGCCAGCGAGGCGGCGATCTGGAGCTGGGCGACGTACATGGGGCTCGTCTCCCCATAGCGCTTGCGATAGAGGGCCATGGCCCGCGCCAGCAGCGGCTTCGCCTTGTCGTAGTCGCGCAGCACCCAGTGGACCACGGCGAGCTGCTGGAGGGTGGAGGCCACGGCGTCGCTCTCGGCCCCGTCGGCCGCCTCGTGAAGCGCGAGGGCCCGCCGAAAGAGCCGCAGCGCGCTCGCATAGTCCCCGGCCGCCATGGACAAGCGGGCCACGTCGTCCACGGCGCGGGTGACGGCCGGGTCCTGTCCCCCGTGGGTGCGCTCGACGAGGGTGAGCCTGCGCCGCGCGAGCCCCAAGGCGTCGAAGATCCTGCCGGCCGCTTGGGCGGCGCGCAGCGACTCCTCCACGCGCTGGAGCTCGTCCGCACCCCGGCTCCCGGCCCGCGACGAGCCCGCCCCCCTGGCGCCGACCGCCGGGCCCGCGAGCACGAGGGCGACGAGGGCCGCGAGGGCGACGAGGACCGGGGCGCACGCGGACCGGCGTGGGCGCCGGCCGAGCCCGCGCGGATCCTCCCTCTGGGCCGCCCGTCGCCGCCCGCCGACTGGTCGGAGTCCGTGCATGTGGTGCATGATGCCCAGCACCCCCGAGCACGGCAAGGGAGCCGGCTCGGCCCCGATCCGCCACCTGCTCTGCGGACCGAGGCGCAGGAGGCCGCGTTTGGGCA
>CAYZID010000420.1:0-3516 GCA_964478315.1 uncultured Myxococcales bacterium
GAGCCACTGGGCCAGGTGGTGGGCGGGGTGGGTCGCTTGGGGGGTGGGAGCGAGGGCGGCCAGGGCGTGGGGCGGGCCCGCGTAGACGACGCGGCCGCCGCCGGGGCCGCCCTCGGGGCCCAGCTCGATGACGTGGTCGGCGGCGGCGATGACGTCCAGGTGGTGCTCGATGGCGACGACGGTGTGGCCCTGGGCGGTGAGGGCGCGGAGGGCCGTGAGGAGCTGGTCCACGTCGGCCAGGTGGAGGCCCGTCGTGGGCTCGTCGAGCAGGAATAGGGTGGGGCGGTCTGTTGCTCGACGGGGGGCTCGGCCCCGGGGCCCGGGGCGGGCTTGGGCCAGGGCGTGGGCGATCTTGAGGCGCTGGGCCTCGCCGCCGGACAGGGTAGCGAGCGGCTGCCCCAGGCGCAGGTAGCCCAGGCCCACGGCCTGGAGGGGGGCCAGGCGCCTGACGATGGGCGAGCGGGTGGCGCGGCGGGCGCGGCGGGTGGGCTTGGAGGCGCTGTCGAACAGGTCGGAGGTGGCGTTGGCGTCGCCGGCCGCGCCGCCCCCGAAGAGCTCCACGGCCTCGTCGATGGTCAGGTTCAGGACGTCCGCGACGTGGAGGCCAGTGGGTTCGGTGGGGCTGGCGGGGCCAGCGGGCTGGCCGGGTGTTCGTGCCGGGCTGGAAGGGCGGGTGAGGTCCAGGCGCACGTCCAGGACCTCGGGGACGAAGCGCGTGCCGCCGCAGGCCTGGCAGACCAGGAACACGTCGGAGAGGAACTGCATCTCCACGCGCTCCACGCCGGCGCCTTGGCAGGCGGGGCAGCGGCCGGCGCCGGTGTTGAAGGAGAAGGTCGTGGCGGTGTAGCCGCGGCGCTGGGCCAGGTCTTGGCTGGCGAACAGGGCGCGGATGGGGTCCCAGGCTTTGAGGTAGGTGGCCGGGTTGGCGCGGGCGCTGCCCACGGGGGGCGTGGGGTCCACCCAGACCACGTCGGCGAAGGCGTCGAGGCCGTCGAGGGCGTCGCAGGCGCCGGGCGGGTCGGTGGGCAGGCCGCGGGCGCGCAGGGCGCCGTGGTAGAGGACCTCGCGCAGCAGCGTGGACTTGCCCGAGCCGCTGACGCCGCACAGGACGGTGAGGGCGCCGGCGGGGAGGTGGACGTCCACGCCGGCGAGGTTCTGGGCGCGGGCGCCGCGGATGGTGAGGCCGGGGGTGGAGGGGTTCTGGGGAGGAGGCGCGGGGGCGGGGTGGGCGCGCTGGGCCCGGTGGGCCCGGTGGGATAGGGCGCGGCCGGTGGGGACGTCGGCGTGGAGGAGGCCGGCGGGGGGGCCGGCGTAGACGACCTGGCCGCCGGCGGCGCCGGGGCCGGGGCCCAGCTCGATGACGTGGTCGGCGGCGGCGAGGAGGTCGGGGTCGTGCTCCACGACGACGACGGTGTTGTCGTGGGCGGTGAGGTCGCGGAGCAGGGCGGCCAGGCGGTGGGCGTCGCGGGGGTGGAGGCCCACGGAGGGCTCGTCGAAGACGAACAGCGTCTGGACCAGGCCCGAGCCGATGGCCGTGGTGAGGTGGGCGCGCTGGAGCTCGCCGCCGGACAGGGTGCGGGCCTGGCGGTCCAGGGTCAGGTAGCCCAGGCCCACGCGGGAGAGGTAGTCGAGGCGTTGGCGCAGGGCGGCGGTGACGGCCTGGAGGGTGGGGTCGGGGGCGGCGGTCGTGGGGTCAGCCGCGGTGTCGCCGTCGAGCCCGTCGAGCCAGCGCGCGGCCTGGTCCACGGTCTGGCCGAGGGCTTGGGCGATGGTGAGGCCGCCCAGGCGGAACCACAGGGACTGGGGTTGGAAGCGGGTCCCGTGGCAGGCCTCGCAGCGGGCGTAGCGGCGGTAGCGGGCCAGGAACACGCGGACGTGCATCTTGTAGGACTTCTTCTCCACGCGGCGGAACCAGCCGCGGACGCCGCCCCAGCGCGGGTGTGGGCGCCCCAGCTCGCCGGCCTTGGCGCCTTCGAGGACGGCTCGCTGGTGGGCGGGGGGGAGGTCGCCGAAGGGGACGTCCATGGCGATGCCGGCGGCCTCGCAGAAGCGGGTGAGGGCGCGGCGCTCGGCGGCGGCCTTGCGGCCCTTGGAGACCCAGGGGCGGATGGCGCCGCGGGACAGGGGCTTGCGGCGGTCGGGGACCACGCGGTCCATGTCGATGTCCATGACGCGGCCGAAGCCCTTGCAGGTCTCGCAGGCGCCGAGCGGGCTTTCGAAGGTGAACAGGCCGGGACGGCGCTCGGGCAGGGGGCGGCCGCAGTGGATGGGGGCCAGGGTGAGAGGCAGGCGCAGGGGGGGCGTGTCGGCGTGGGGTTGGGAGGGGGGCAGGACGAAGACGGTGGCGCGGTCCTCGCCCATGCGGAAGGCCAGCTCCAGGGCTTGGGTGAGGCGGCCGAGCGCGCTGGAGCCGGTGTCCGGGCCGTCCGCGTCAGGGTTGTGGGCCGCGCCGCGCAGGACGAGGCGGTCCACGACGACGTCCAGGCGGCCCAGGCCGCCTCGCTCGTCCGGCGTCTCGGCCAGGTTCTCGGCCAGCTTCTCGGCCAGGTCGTCGAGGCGCACGGGGCGGAGGTGGTCGGCGGGGATGGGCGTGGCGCCGGAGCTGGTGGGTTGCTCGGCCGCTTGGGGCAGGTGGAGGGCGCGGGTGAAGCCTTCGCGGCGGAGGAAGGCGAGGGCGACGGTGGCGTCGGCGGGGGTGTCTCCGGCGTGGAAGGGGAAGGTGACGAGGGCGCGGTGGTGGGGGTAGTCGCGGAGGAGGCGTCGGGCGGTGGGGTCGGGGAGGTCTGGGTGGACGGGGGCGCCGCAGGTGGGGCAGTGGAGCTGGGCGCGGGCGTGGTAGAGGAGCTTGAGGTGGTCGGTGAGCTCGGTGAGGCTGCCCAGGGTGGCGCGGGAGGAGCGCACGGTCTTGTGCTGCTCCACGGCCACGGCGGGCAGGAGGCCCTCCACGCGGTCCACGTCGGGGCGGTCCATGCGCTCCAGGAACTGGCGGGCGTAGGAGGAGAAGCTCTCGACGTAGCGGCGCTGGCCTTCGGCGTAGAGGGTGTCGAAGACGAGAGACGACTTGCCCGAGCCGCTGACGCCGGTGACGACGGTGAGGCGGCCCTTGGGGAAGGCCACGTCCACGCCCCGGAGGTTGTGCTGGCGGGCGCCGCAGAGGCGGATGGCGGCGCCCTGGTCCTGGTTCCGGTCCTGGCCGCCAGCGCCCCCGTCGCCGGGGCCGGGGGATCGCTTCTCGTCGCGCGCGTCGTTCACGCGCCCGTCCTACCCGACCCCGCCCCGTCCGCCAACACACAGGGTCACCAGTAGCCACGACGGGCGAGCTGCCTTCAGGGGGAAGCAGTGGCGGCTCCCTCGGCGGTGACCGGGGAGGGGGAGGCTCGCGGGGAGGGCACGGGAGGCGCGGGAGCCGTGAAGCATGATTCGCAGCTTCGAGCTGAGGTAGTTCCCATCCTGAAAAGGCGCACCGAGCCACGGCGAGTCGATGTGCGTGCCAGGTGCGTTCACGCAACCCGCCGG
>CAYZID010000421.1:0-3499 GCA_964478315.1 uncultured Myxococcales bacterium
GCCCAAACGCGGCCTCCTGCGCCTCGGTCCTCAGAGCAGGTGGCGGATCGGGGCCAGGAGCCCAGGCCTCACGACCGCGGGCGCCGCGAGAGCGTTGAGGCGGCGCCTGCGCCTGCTCCGTCCCTCGGTCGCCCGAGCGAGCTCACGGCGCTCGGGGAGGCGGAGAGTGCCTTGAACGCCGGAGACGCCGAGGGGGCCGTGACCGCCCTCCGCCGCCTGCTCTACCGGGACCCCGGCGACGTCGCCGCCCGCCTCGTCCTCTCCGCCGCCCTGGAGGCAGTGGGGCAGCTCGGCCCCGCGCGACATCAGCGCCGCGTCGCGCTCCAGACCCTCGCCGCGCTGGGTGACGACGAGCGCGCGAGCGCCGACGGGATCTCGGCCGGCGAGCTCCGGCGTGCGCTGACGGCTCAAGCTGGGGAGTTCGCGTGAGCACCTCAGCGGTGGACGCGGAGACCCGGCGCGCCGTGCTCGCGACCCGCGCCGCGCGCTTGGCCGCCAGGGGCTCCGAGCGGGCCCAAGCGGGACAGCAGGAGCGGTGCGTCTTCAGCTCATTCGGCGGCCATCGGCTTGCCATCCCCGCGGTGGGCGTGCGCTTCGTGACGCCGGCGCCGCCCATCACCCTCCTGCCGGGGCTGCCTCCCTGGTTCGCCGGCCTGGCCGCCCCACGAGGGGAGCTCCTCGCCGCCATCGACCCCCGGGTCCTCGCCGGACGCGCCCCAACGCCCCTCGGCCAGGGCCGCTTCTTGATCGTCCTCCAGGGCCGGCCCGGCTCCTTGGGGCTGGTCATGGACACCCTCGAGGGGTTCGGAGACGGCGACCTCGACGCGCTGCGCCCCGCGCCCTTTGAAGGAGGCCTCCCGCTCGCGGGCGTGTGGGACGACGGCACGGGCCTCTTGGACGTGGAGGCCCTCCTGGCGGACGCGCGGATGGTGGTCGGGGCGGAGGCCGGGGCGCCTGGCGCGGGCGGCGGCCCGGGGGGCGAGCCGTGGGCGGCGTAGATCCCGAACTGTTGGCGATCTTTCGGGACGAAGCGGAGGCCTCCCTGGGTGCGGTCCTGGACCGCGTGGGCCGCTGGCCAGCGGTCGAGAGCGCGGAGCTGGTCCCCACCCTGCACGGAGCCTTTCGGGCCCTCCACAACGTCAAGGGGGCCGCACGGATGCTCGGCCTGGAGGCCGTCGAGGAGGCAACCCACGCCCTGGAAGATGCCCTGCACGCCTGCCGCGACGCGGCGCGCCGCCCGGACGCGGCGCTGGACCGGGCCCTCGCGGAGGCCGTGAGCCTGGTCACCCGGGCGGCGGCGGGGGAGGACTGCGACGGGGACCTGCGGGCCCTCGCGCGGCGCCTGCGCGGGAAGGCCGCACCCGCCGCGCCGCCGGAGGTCCCGCCCCCCACCGCACAGGGCGCGGGGACGGCTCCGGCCGGGGCCCAGGAGGGGACGACGCCCGACCCCAGCCCCCAGGCCGAACCGCGGGCAGCGCCGGCCCCCCTCCCCTCGCCGGTGGGGAGCGCTGCCCCGGCGTCTCCCAACGAGCGGCCCCGCGCGCCCGAGCCCCTGCGCGCTGAGCGAGGGTCCGGCGGGCCCGACCAGGCGAGCGACCACGCCGTGCTGCGGGTCTCCGCCGCGCGGGTGGACGGGCTGGTCGCGGTGTCCGCGGACGCCATGGCGGTGGCTCAAGCCCAGGCCAGCCTCCAGCGCGACCTCGAAGCGTTGGCCGAGGCGGCCCGCGAGGCCCCCGAGGTGGCGGCCGCGCAGCTCGGGGCCCTGGCCCAGCGAGGTGCCCAGGGGCTCCGCGCCCTGCGGCGGACGCTGGGCCACATGAACGCCGCAGTGCGGTCCTTGGGGATGCAACCGCTGCAAGAGGCGGTGCCGCGCTGGCGCATCACGGTACACGAGACGGCCCGCGCGGTGGGGCGGGAGGTCGTGCTCGACGCGGACGTGGGAGACACGGAGGTGGATCGCCGGGTCCTCCAGGCGCTCCAGGCGCCACTCACGCACATCCTGCGGAACGCGGTGGACCACGGGATCGAGCCGCCCGCGGAGCGGGAGGCCAAGGGCAAACCCCGCGCGGGGCGCGTCCTGGTGCGCGCCGAGACGGTGGGCTCGCGCGTGCGCCTAGAGGTCAGCGACGACGGGCGGGGGGTGGACCCCGAGGAGGTAGCACGCCACGCCGTAGCGCGAGGCCTGGTGGACGCGGCCACGGCGGCCTCGCTCCGCGGGCCCGAGGCCGCCGCGCTGCTCTTTCTCCCAGGGCTGAGCACGGCGACGAAGGTCACCCAGACCAGCGGGCGTGGGGTGGGGCTGGACATCGTGGCCACGACCGTGCGGGGGCTGGGGGGCGACGTGTCCTTCGCCGACGAGCCCACGCTCGGCGGGACCACGGTGGTCTTGGAGGTTCCAGCCTCCATGGTGAGCACGCACGCCTTGCTGGTCGCGACCGCGGGGCAGACCTACGCCCTCCCCGCGAGCCGCGTGGCCCGCGCCGAGCGCGCGCGCCCCGAGGCCGTCGTGAGCGTGCAGGGGCGCCCGGCCCTGGTCCGTCCCGGGGCGTCCCCCCTCCCCCTCGCCTGGCTCGCGCGCTGGGCGCCCGACGCGCGCGCCCAGGGGGCGGGGCGAGCCAGGAACGCCGGGGAGATGAAGATCGAGGCCCTGGCCAACGACCCACGCGAGGACGTGCTCGCGGTGGTGGTCCTCGGGGTGGGGGCGCGCGAGGTGGGGCTCGTCGTGGACGCCATCCTGGGAGACGAAGACGTCGTCATCCGGCCGCTGCCCTGGAACCTCCGCCGCGTGCCTGGCGTGGCCGGCGCGGCCGTCCTCGGCGACGGCGCGGTGACGCCGTGGCTGGTCCCGGAGGCCGTCTTGGGTGCCCTGGAACGACAGGGCGCCACGAATGGCCCGACGACCGAGGGCGCCGGGGGTGACCAGGCGGCCCGCCCCTCGCGCGTCCTGGTCGTGGACGACTCGGTGACGAGCCGGACCCTCATCTCCCAGATCTTGCGCGGCGCCGGCTATGAGGTGCGCACGGCCACCGACGGCGCCGAGGCGTGGTCCATCCTGGACGCCCCCGAGGGCGCGGGAGGCCGCCCCGCGGAGACCTGGGACGCTCTCGTGAGCGACGTGGAGATGCCGGGGATGGACGGGCTCGAGCTCACGCGGCGCGTGCGCGTCCACGGCCGCTGGGCGCACCTGCCCGTAGTGCTCGTCACCAGCCGCGGGGACGCGGGCGACCTCCAGCGGGGCGCGGACGCTGGGGCCGACGAGTACGTCGTCAAGGGCCGCTTCGACCGCGACACCCTGCTCGCCGCGCTCCGGCGCCACATCCCCCCGCGAACGGCCTGAGACGCCATGCACGCTCACCCCATCTCCGCCTTCGACCCACCCGAGCCCGCGAGTCGCCTCCAGCGCGGCGGCGGGCGCCCGGCTCCCGCTCTACGGAGGACCGCATGACCCAGCCCGCCGACGTCCCCTCGCCCGCCGCCCCCCCGCCCCCCCGTCCAACGC
>CAYZID010000422.1:0-3303 GCA_964478315.1 uncultured Myxococcales bacterium
TGGAATCACAAGAGCAAGCCTGGCGACGGGAGACGTTGTGAATCATGCTTCTAGCCGGCCCCCGGGCCCGCCAGCGTCGGATAGTCCGCATAGCCCTCGGGGCCGGGCGTGTAGAAGGTCGCAGGATCCGGCGTGTTGAAGGTCGTGACGCCGGCCCGCAGGCGCTCCACCAGGTCCGGGTTCGCCAGGTACAGGAGCCCGAAGGAGATGGCGTCCGCGCTGGCGCGTCCCGCCCCCGAGGTCACGGCCTCGGCCGCCGCCTGGGGCGTGTAGCCGCCGTTCAGGACCAGGGGCGTCTCCCCCAGCGCCGCCCGCAGGTGCGGGTGGACCACGGGCGCGTCGGGCACGTGCAGCCGCCCCGCCCGGGCCTCCAGCACGTGGACGTAGGCCAACCCCAGGGGTGCCAGCCGCCGCGCGCCGTAGGTGAAGGTCGCCACGGGGTCGCTGTCGCGCATGGCGTGCATGGTCCCCACGGGCGACAGGCGCACGCCCACGCGGTCGAAGCCGATGGCCTCGCCCACGCGCGCCACGACCTCCAGGGGGAAGCGCCAGCGGTTGGCGACGCTCCCGCCGTAGGCGTCCTCGCGGCGGTTGGAGCCGTCTCGGATGAAGGTGTCCAGCAGGTAGCCGTTCGCCGCGTGGAGCTCCACGCCGTCGAAGCCCGCCTCCACGGCCCGCGCCGCCGCCGCCGCGAAGTCCGCCGCGATCCCGGGCAGCTCGCTCGCCTCCAGCGCCCGCGGCGTCACGCACGGCTTCTTGCCCGTGGGCGTCCGCGCCCAGCCGGTGGAGGCTCCGGGAGACGCCGCGCCGCCCGCCTCACCGGCCGTCCCGTCAGCCGGCGCCAGAGCCGAGGGCGCCACGGGGAAGTGGGCCTCCGAGGCGCGCGGCCCCCGCGCCGGCTGGTGCTCGGGGTGGGACATGCGGCCCATGTGCCAGAGCTGCACGAAGATCCTGCCCCCCGCCTCGTGTACGGCCTCCGTCACCCGACGCCATCCTTCTACATGGACGTCGCGGAACAGCCCCGGGGCCCGAAACCACCCGTGCCCCTGGGCCGACACGGACGTGGCCTCGGCGATGAGCAGCCCCGCCGCCGCCCGCTGGGCGTAGTAGCCCGCCATGAGGTCGGTGGGCGTGCCGTCCGGCCGCGCCCGCCCCCGGGTGAGCGGCGCCATGAGCACCCGGTTGGGGATCTCCAGCCGACCGAGACGGGCCGGCCGCAACAACGCCCCGAACACCGCCTCGGGGTCCTCACCTCGCATGATCTCTCCTCCCGGGGCCCACCTCGCGCGTGCCGCTCCGGTAACGTGGGACGCCCCGCACCATCCAGCCTCAGGTGTCAGGGCGCAAGTACCCGGCCACCGGGTCCAGCCCGTCGTGGGCCCAATCCAGGGGAGGCCGCTGGAGCTCCCCCGGGGCGCACACGCGCACGCTGGGCGGCAGCGGCGGCAGGGCCTCGGCGGGCCCCACAGAGGCACCCACACAGGCAACAGACGACAGGATGGGCGCCGTGGCCTGGAGGGCCACCGGGTCCGCCGGCAGCACCCACAGCAGCCGATACCCCGGCGAGGGCCGGAAGGCGCCCGAGGGCAGGGCCACCACGACCGCCGTCTCCGTCTCCCACACGCGGCCCTGCATGTGCCCCAAGGTCGTCGCCACGCGCCGAGCCCGCGCGGCCCCCGCGGGCAGGGTCATGGGCAGGGCGCCCTCGACGCCTCGCAGCGCCTCCGCCAGCCGCGCGGCCACGCCCTCATGCCCGCCCAGCGCCTCGGCGCCCTCCACCCACAACACCTGGGGGCTCAGGCAGCCCGACTGGTCCCACGCGCACAGATCCCTCGCCAGCCCCTCCAGGGCCTCGTCGACGCCCGCGCCGTCCCCCAGCTCGCCCCCGGCCCACCACGCGGCGCTCACGCGGTGGCCGTACCCCAGGAACGCCCGATCCCGCGGCACGCGCGCCCGCACGGCGGCCACCGTGTCGTCGCCGCCCAGGACGACCACGGCGTCCGCGCCCGCCACGGCCGCGTCGAGGGCCGCGTCGTCGCCCCCGGCGAAGGGCGTAACCGCGAGGGCCTCGGGGTCGGCCGCGGCCATGGCGGCCGCCACGGCTTCCTGGTCGCGCGCGGGCTTGATGCGCACCCGCGCCCCCAGCAGACGCGCCCAGAAGACCTCGCGCATCGTGCTGGCCGGCAGGGTCCGAGCGGCGACGATCAACACCTCCCGCGGCAGACGGTGGACCAGCTCGGGCGCGCTGAGCGGGGCGCCCAAGGCCTCCGCCGCGCGGGCCAGCGCCCGCCCCAAGGCCGCGCGGTCCCGCCACGCCTGGACCTCGGCCGCGAGCCCCTCCCGCGCCACGGCGCGCGAGAAGCCCAGGGCCTCGGTGGCCTCCAGGAGCGCCCGCCCGGGCCCGGCGTCGAAGGTCCCCAGGCCGAGGAGCGGCGCCACACGCCCCAGCGCGCCCCGCGGGGCGAGGGTGTCGGCCCGGCGCCGCCCGCTCAGCCGGCCTCGGTCGCTCACCGCACGCCCAGCTCCTCGGCGGTGAGGCTGCACCCGCGCGCCGGGGCGCCCGGGGCCCGCCCGCGCAGGGTCAGGCCGCCTCGCTCGTCCAGCACCCCCAGGTCGCTGGTCACGAGCGCCGAGACGTTGTCCAGGTTCAGGAGATCGAAGAAGGCGACCAGCCCTTGGCGGCCGGGCGGCAGCTCCTCGTGGGTCGCGGGGTCCACCACGCGCAGGCGCAGCCACGGCGGCGCCACCAGGGGCTCGCCGGCGCGGGCGGCGTAGGCCTGGCTGGTGAGCTCGGTCATGCCGTACTCGTCGGCCACGGCCTCGGGCGCGAGGCCCAGCCGCGCCTGGGCCAAGGCCAGCAGCTCGCCGGGGTCCAGGGTCCGCGAGCGGCCCTTGAAGCCGCCCGTGAGCATGGCCCGGGAGCCGGCGGGCAGGCGCACGCTCCGGTCGGGGGCGGCGTCCAGGAGCTGCACCAGGGCGAAGGAGGTGGTCAGGAGCAGGACGGCCTCGCCGGCCGCCGCCGCGTCGCCCAGGGCCCGCCAGGCGCGCGCCGCGTCCAGCCCGTGGGGCCCGGTGACCCAGGTGGTCCGCGCGGCCAGGCGCCCGGCCAGGGTGGAGACCATGTGGCTCAGGGAGCTGTCGCGCAGGACGCTGGCCGGGGGGATGAGGCTCAGCCAGTGGGAGGGACCGGGCCGCGCCGACGGCGCGCCGCGCCCGCCCAGCACGGCCTGGACGAAGGGCGCCTCCATGGCGGCGTCGTAGAGGGTCAGGTCGGGCACGCGGCGCGCCCCTCGGGCGGTGCGG
>CAYZID010000423.1:0-3275 GCA_964478315.1 uncultured Myxococcales bacterium
GCGCCGGGCACCCCCCAGCTCCACACGAGCCACCGCCTCGGCAGCGACAGATGTGTAGAAGCGACAGCTCCAGTCGAGGGCGGGGCCTCTCGCCGAGGTGGCTGGGAACAAACCGCCCCCGGCGGCCGTCGTCAAGCCACCAGGGGCGCCGAGCCGTTGCGCACTTGCCGTCGCGCGGCGCCTCCCGGATAGTAGCGGCTACGTGTCTCATTGTGCGCTTGCGCTCGCCGGTCGGCTCGGTCACAGCGACGAGGGGGAGCCTGGCGGGAGTCCCCCGTTGCGTGTCCCGCGTCGTGCCCGTCTGCGAAGTGCGCCCGTCGTGCGTTCGTCCCGTGTCCAAGGAGTCCTCGTGAACCGGTCTCGATCGTTGGTGTGGGCCCTCCCGTCTTCCCGCAGGCATGGCGTCGCCGCTGGGCGAGCGGCCCTCTGCGCCCTCTGGGCGGTGGGCGCCCTGGGCGGGTGTGAGCCCGGAGTCCAGGGGGGGCGGTCCGGGGCCGGCGAGCGTGGAGCGGTGGCGGCCACGGCGAGCTCGCCCGCCGCGCCGGTGAGCGATCTCCGACCCACCGGGATCGTGCTTTACCAGAACGGCGTGGGCTACGTGGAGCGGCGTGGGAAGGTGCAGGGGGACACGCTGCGGCTGCGCGTGCGCCCCGAGCAGGTCAACGACATCCTCAAGTCGCTCACCGTCATCGATACGGCCAAGGGGCAGGCGACGTCCATCTCCCTGCCCGTGGACAAGGGGGCCGATCGCAAGCTCCAAGACCTCCCCCGCCAGCTCCGCGACGAGGGGGGCCTCGTGGGGCTCCTCCAGGCGTTCCGCGGGGCCTCGGTCACCGTGCGCGCGCGCGGCGGCGAGGTCACTGGGCGCATCGTCGGCGTGGAGTCCCAGGAGACGCTCGACGCCAAGGGGGCCAAGGCCGAGGTGTGGCAGCTCACGCTGCTCGGGGAGGGGGGGCGCGTGACCCCGCTGCCCCTGTCGGACATTCGCTCGCTCTCGCTGCACGACCGCACGCTGGACGTGGGGCTCCAGAAGGCGCTGGACATCTCGTTGGACGCCGGGGCGTGGAAGCCCACGGAGCTCACGATCCGCCTCACCCCCGGCGCGCACGATCTCCTCGTGAGCTACATCATCGAGATGCCCGTGTGGAAGCCGACCTATCGGCTGGTCGTGGGAGACGAGGGCAGGGCCTTGGTCCAGGGCTGGGCCGTGGTGGACAACGTCACGGGGGAAGACTGGGACGGTGTGAAGCTGTCGCTCGTGGCCGGGGAGCCGCTGTCTTTCACCTACGACCTGCACACGCCCTACTTCCGGCCTCGGCCTCACTTGGAGCCCCGCCGCGCGGCGCGGCCGGGCGCCGCGAGCCTGTCCGGGCTCCTCGGGGGGACCCCCACCCCGTCCGCGGCCCCTCGGAACTATCCCAAGAAGAAAGCGCGGCGCCCCCATCGCGCGCGGGAGGCCGCGCCCGCTTTCGGGGGCGGGGCCGCCGTGGACCTCGCCGATGAGGCTGGGACGCCCGCGGGCCAGGCCCCGGCCGTGGATCTGGAGGGGCTGCGCGACAGCGTCCGGACCATGGTCTCCGGGACCGAGGTGGGGTCCCTGTTCCGGTACGACATCGCGGCGCCGGTGACGGTGCCAGACCGTCACTCCGCCCTGGTGTCCATCATGACGGAGGAGGTGCCCGGCGAGGACGTCTACCTGTTCCGGCCCACGAGCCGGGGCGCCTTCACCGACCTCCAGCCCCACCGTGCCGTGAAGTTCACGAACGACTCGGGGTTCAGCCTGGAGGC
The DNA here is from genome assembly GCA_964478315.1 of uncultured Myxococcales bacterium. Lineage (GTDB taxonomy): Bacteria > Myxococcota_A > UBA9042 > PHBI01 > JAAZYN01 > CAYZID01. Next base: position 1,789 of record CAYZID010000423.1, read on the forward strand.
CGGCCCCATCGCCCTGTACCGGGGGGGGACCTTCGTGGGGGAGGGGTTCGTGGACCGTGTCCACGAGGGGGAGACGACCTTCATCCCCTACGCCGTGGACGACAAGGTCCGGCTGGACGCCCTGCGGGGCGAGGAGGAGGAGGGCGTGCGACTCCTGTCCATCGTCGATGGGCAGATCCACAGCGAGGTGAAGCGCGTGAACACCGTCACCTACACCGTCCACAACCGGCGGGACGAGGCGGTGAAGGTCTGGATCCGGCGGGGGAAGCGGGCAGGGTGGACGCTGGAGGCGCCGACCGAGGGCGTCGTGGAGGTGGGGGGCATGCGCTTTCTGCCCCTGCTCGTGCCCGCCCACGCGGACGCCAAGCTCGTGGCGCGGGAGGTGACGCCCGTGACCCGACGGTTCGGGATCACGAGCGACCAGGCGACGGAGATCCTTCGTATCTACCTGGGCAGCCAGGACCTGAACGCGGCCCTCAAGGGGCCCATCGAGGAGGTCCTGACCATCAAGAAGCGGCTGGGCGAGATCCATCGAGAGGCCACGACGCTGGAGACCAAGAAGCGTCGGTGGGAGGGGGCCCAGGAGCGGCTGCGGGACAACCTGGAGCGGCTCAAGGGGACCAAGGGCAACGGGGCCCTCATCAAGGCCCAGGTCCGCAAGCTGGCGGAGGCCGACAAGGAGCTCAGCCAGATCGTCGCCCAGCAGGTGAAGCTGGACGACGAGCGGGCCCGCCTGGAGGCCAAGATGATCGTCCTATTCGAGGCCATCCATCTGGGAGGCGAGGCCGAGTAGGCGCAGCGGCCTCTCTCAGAGGCGGGCTGTCAGAGCTTGAAGACCTTGAGGTTGTCGTAGAAGACGTTGGTCTCCCAGTTGTTGAAGCCGAAGTACCGCCCGTCCACGGGCGCCGGGTCTTCGTAGGTCATGAACAGCGCGCCGTCTCGGAACCACCAGATGGTCCCGCGGCGGGAGGTCTCAGCGTCCGGCGGCGCCATGAGGCGCACCACCGCCCAGTGGTAGACGCGGGACGGCTCCACGGGGCGGGCAGCCTGAGACTTGCGGTCCTTGCCGTGCTCGTCCAAGCGCGCGATGACGTCGAGCTGATTGTGCCACCCTCCATTGATGAGGATGTAGCCGCCCTGGTGGTGGGGTTCGGTGGCGAATATCTCGCACTTGGTGTCCCCAGGGAACGGCTTGCCGTTCGCGAGGGGCTCGCTCCGCACGTCGAACTCCACCCGCGTGTTCGGTGGCAGCTCCTGGAGGAGCCACAGCCCCTTGTTCTTGGGGTGCTCGCTGTGGACCCACCCACCCTCGATCCGCCAGTCCTTCGTGGCGGCCTTCCAGCGCGAGCCCAGCTCGGCGCGGTCGAAGGTGTCTTGAAACACCAGCTCACCTCCGCGCAAGAGGCGCGCCGCCAGGCCGTTCGCGTCGGTCGCGGTGGCCCCGGCGGTCGCCGCGGCCTGGGCGGTCCGCGCGGTGGGGGCCGGGC
>CAYZID010000424.1:0-3264 GCA_964478315.1 uncultured Myxococcales bacterium
CCCAAACGCGGCCTCCTGCGCCTCGGTCCGCAGAGCAGGTGGCGGATCTGGGGCAAGCGGGCGCTACCCCGCCGGGACGGACACCAGCAGGCGCAAGGCCCAGCGCCCCTGGAGCCCCAGGAAGGCGTCGGGGATCCAGGGAGACACGCCGCCCACGCCAGGATCGTAGAGGAACCCCACGCCGAGCTGCCCCGAGGTGTCGGTCACCAACAGCGGCGGCGGAGGCCCGCCCTCGCAGGGCGCCGCGTAGACGAGCCCCACACGGACGAGCCCCTCGGGGACGGGCACCTGGTCGCCCTCGGGCACCAGGAGGAGCTGGGCCGGCACCAACCCCTGGAGCGGGAGCTGGCTCCCGGACACCCAGGTGGGCTCGTCCGGCCAGGCCGGACCAGCCGCCCCCCCGTCGATGGAAGGGGCCCAGATCGCCAGCGAGAACAGGCCGCAGCTCTCGCCGTCGAAGGAGTCCCGAGCCAGCGCCTGGGCGCCCACCAGGGTGGCGTCCGGCGGGACGTGCAGGGTCGTCACCCACGCCTGTCCCAACGCCAGGGCCACCGAGTCCTGGCCCACGGCCTGGTCGGCGGCGTCCTCCATGACGAGGAGGGTCGTGGTCGCAGGAGCAGCGTCCGGGGCCACGTCCGCATCCGGGGCCGCGTCCGAGGCCGTGTCCGTGTCCGGGACCGAGGCCGTGTCCGCGAACGTGTCCGCAGCCGAGGCCGTGTCCGGGACCGAGGCCGTGTCCGCCGCCGTGTCCGCGACCGAGGCCGTGTCCGCGAGCGTGTCCGCGACCGTGTCCGGGACCGAGGCCGTGTCCGCGAGCGTGTCCGCAGCCGAGGCCGTGTCCGCGTCCGCGAACGTGTCCGGGTTCGCGAGCGTGTCCGCGGCGGTGTCCGCGTCCGAGAGCGAGGCCATGTCCGCGAGGGTATCCGAGGCCGTGTCCGTGTCCGCGGCGGCACCCGGGCCCCCGTCCCAGGCGGCGTCGGGCGCCCAGGCCCAGCCCCTCGGGCGGCAGCGCCCATCCACGCACAGCAGCGGCGTCACGCACACGGCCGAGGCCCCGCAGGCGGCGCCGTCTCCCACCTGGAGAGGCGCGCCCCCCTCGGCCCCGGCCCCGGGATCTGCCGGGGCGCAGCCCCACGAAGCGCCCCCGACCCACGCCGCGGCGAGCCACAGGGTCCAGGCCCCCACCGGCGCGAACCGCGGGGGCGCCGGGCTCGCACCGGGCGCCCTCACAGCTTGACGAGGAGCCCGCCACCGAAGTCGAAGTCGGTGGTGGTCTCATAGGCGCTCGCGCCGTCCGTGGCGTGTCGCAGCCACCACTCGTTGGTGACGCTCGCCTTCACGAAGAACCAATCCAAGAAGGAGTACCGGATGGAGGCCGCGAAGACCGTGCGCTTGGCGCTGAGGAGATCATCGAACCCGTCGAAGCCCAGGCGCCCCAGAAAGAGCGCCAGGCGCACGGGCCCCAGGTGGGGGAGGCGCAGGCGCATGAGCAGGTCGGTGTTGTCCGGGCCTTCCTCGTCCGAGATGACGAGCATGTACCGCAGCATCCCCAGGATCTGGAGTTCGGTCTCGAAGTAGCCCCCGCTGCGCCCGTGGGGCAGCCCCCCCTCGCGCAGCCAGCGGAGCTTCGTCTTGTCCTGGCGGTGGCTCACCCGCTGGATCTCGTAGAAGGGCGAGAAGTAGCCCGCCTCGTAGTCGGGCCCCATGTAGCGGTACTCCACACGGGTGCGCAGCGACGCCAGCGGCGAGAAGCGCAGGTTCACGAAGGTGCCCAGGTGGACGCCCACGCCCGTCATGTCCAGGGCGTTCACGTCCATGTAGGGCACGAGGTCGAAGTGGGGCGTGCTGGCTAGGGGCAGCTCCAGGTCGCCACCCAGCATCCACACGGCGTCGGTGGACAGGATGGAGGGGTGAAAGTCCTCGTCGATGACGATGCGCCCCGCGCTGTCGCGCCCCACCTCCAGGGGGGCGTTGAAGTCCGCCCCCGCGGTGAGGGCCACCTTGAGTTTGGAGAGCGCCAGGGGCAGGCCCGGGACCCAGTTCAAGGGGCGCCCGAAGACCCGCGCGGCGCCCAGCTCGGGCCCAAAGAGGTTGTCGATGAGCAGCTCGCCCCCCACCAGCGAGGCGTCTCCCTGGAAGTAAATCCCCCCCTGGTAGTGGTCGATGTCCACCGTGTTGTAGTAGCGGTTCACGAAGGACCCGTGCCCCAGCGACAGGCCCGTGAGCTCGCCGTAGCGCACGAACAGCGGATCCCCCTGGTGCCCGTACTGCACGAAGGCGAGGAGCTTGGCCCAATCGCTGGCCTCGTCCCAGTCGTGCTCGCGGATGACGTAGGGGCTCTCGGGCGCCTCGTCCAGGATGCGAAACCGGATGGGGAGCCGCGGCGCCACGCGCCAGTCGTCCGCGACGATGACCGTTCCGAGGTTCAGGAACAGGAACAGGTCCTCGCCCATCCGGTTCAGGGAGAGCTGGGCCTGCCCTTGGCCCACGACGCCCCCGTCCAGGAGGATCAGGTCGCGGTCGATGTGGGGCAGCGTGGGCCGCACCGCCCGCCCGCGCGGCGGCAGCCTGGGCCTGTCCTTGGGCTGGGCGTCGCCACCTCCATCGCGCCCACCGCGCCCCTCACTCGGCGGCTCACTCCCGGCCGCGCCGCCCGCCTTGCCGGCGGGGGACGCCCCGGCCCGGCCCGGCTTGGGTTTGGGAGACACCGGCACCGGCGGCTCCACGTCGTCGTAGTCCCCATCGGGCTCCACGTCCGGGGCGGCGCGGGCCGGGTCCACCGCGTGATGGGCCCCGCCCGGGTCCACGTCCGGCTCGCCGCCCGGTGTGGGATCCGGGCCAGTCCGATCGCGCCGACGCGGGTCCACCTCGTCGTCCTCCCCGCCCGGATCCACGTCGTCGTCCCCACCCCCCGGCTCCACCTCCTCTCCGCCGCCCGGGTCCACGTCCGCGTCCCCGCCGGGCTCCGGCTCCACGTCCGGCTCGTCCGCCACGCGCACGGGGGTCGCCCGCGCCACCGCGCCCACGGCGACGACGACGCCCCCGACCACCAGCCCCACGCTCCCCAACCACAGCGCCAGCGCCAGCTTCGACACCAAGGCCCGCCAAGCGCCGCCGACGAGCTCCCCGGCCACGCCCCACACCCCACCCCCCCCCCCCCACCCCCGCCCCCCCCCCCACCCCCCCCCCCCCCCCCGCCCGCCACCCCGCCCCCTCCACCCCCCCACCCCCCCCCCCCGCAGCCCCCGCCCAGGCACCCAGCCC
>CAYZID010000425.1:0-3257 GCA_964478315.1 uncultured Myxococcales bacterium
GGGGGAGGGGGGCGGCAGCTTCCAGGGCAGCGGGCGGGAGTGGCGGCGGTGCGTCGTGGAAGAAGGTCTGGCGCACCAGGTGCTCCACGAGCCCGCGGATGCGGGCGTAGGCGGCCGGGCCTGCCTGGAACTGGACGCCCATCCCGGCCGGGAACAGGGTGCCGGCGTCGGGGCCGGCGTCCAGGGCTTGGGCCCGCCGCCAGCGGACCACGCCGTGGACGTCCACGGGTGGGCCGTCGGGGAGGGCCAAGCGCGCGGCGATGGGGGCGCCGGGATCGAACAGGACGTCGCCGGTGAGGAACAGGCCGCCCACACTCACGTCCAGGGCGCGTCCTTCGTGGAGGCCCCCGCCGTGCCCCCGGTAGCGCGCGGGCAGGTCCACGGAGACGCGCGGGGCGCGTCGCCCCTCGGGGCCGCGGAAGACCAGCCCTTGGAGGCGGGCCGCGAAGGCCGTGACCGGGACGCGGGCCGTGAACACGCCTTGGGCGCCGGCGCGCTCCCAGCGCAGGGCCTCGGCGGTGGTCGGGGGCTCCGCCGTGAGCAGCGCGGCGGGCACCTCGTGGGGTCCGGCGAAGGCCCGGAGCTCGGCGAGGAGTGCTGGGGCCCCCGGTTCCGCGAGGTCCCGGTCCAGGAGCACGAGGGCCAGCTCGTGGGGCCCTCCCGCGGCGGCCCCGGCGGTGGGTAGGAGACGCGCCAAGTGGCGTTGGGCGGTGACGCCGTCCAGGGCGTGGGCGGTCTCCACGCCGATGGCTCGCGCCACGGCCCGCGCGAGCTTGGCGAGGGGGGACGGGGGGCCCGCGATGAGGACGAGGGGCGTCACGAGCGTGGGGGAAGACACGGGGACCTCCAGGGGAGAAGGAGCGGGGGAGGGCGTCGGGGCGACGGCGCGGGGAGACGGGGGAGCGGCGCGCCGCCCGCACCGGCTCCGCAGGGATCTACGGGACCCTCGGCGCGGTTCCTAAGTGGAGCTCCCCCAAGGCACCGCTCGCTCGCCCTCACCGCCGCCACCACCGCGCTGCGGCCGGTGGGGCTCGCGCCCGGGGCTCGCATGGTGTCCGTGTCGGCGGCGGGCGCTGGCGCGGATCGACCGGCCTCCAAGGATCTCTCCTTGCCGAGCCCCCCTAGACGAGCCAAGCGTAATGGCGCAGGATGTGTCGTGAGAATTCTTGTGCCAGAGGTCCAGCATTTGCTGCAGAACAATCGTTGCGCACGGCGCCGTCTTGTGTGAGCGCAGGCTCCCGAAGCCTGTAACGCAGTAGGGCCAAGCGAGTGGCCTGCGCCCTTCGCCGGGGAACCTCCCATGAGGCCATGAGGGGAGGCTGTGGACTCAGACGCCCCCCCACGGGGTTGCCCCTTTCGAAGTAGATAGTAGGAGAGAGGCTTGGCGGAATACGATATCTTGTATGTCCACCCAGCAGGGCACTTCAATGACCTCATCATACCAATCGGGGCCATAGCGTGTATGAACAGCATCCAGGCGTCTCGCATCGGGCGGTATGCCATGGAGGTGCGCGATGAAGAGGTGCGCCGTGCCCGCGTTGTGGTTGTGGATTTTCATTGGGGGATTTGCGCGCCAGCCTTCGACCTGTTGGTGCGCCATGTGCGGCGTTTGAACCCAGGTGTTCCCATCATTGTGGGGGGAATCGCTGCAGGCCACGTCGCGCACGAGTTGCTTGAGAGGGGGCTCGTGGACTACGTCCTCCGCGGTGACTCGGAGGTTTCGTTCGCGTTGCTTGTGGAGGCGCTTCTGGAAGGCCGTGAACCCGGCCGACTCCCCAATGTCGTGTCTCTCGCGCACCCTTCGCCACCCCGTAGCCGGATGTCGCATCAGCAGTTTTCTGCCACGGACTCCGTCTCGACTTCTTGGTTTCCCACGTTCAACGCTTATGCCGATTGGGTATCCAAGGCTTTCAGTCATGGGCGATTCATTGCTTGCGTGCGCGGATGCGTCATGCGGTGCCCCGTTTGCTACGGGGGCGTGCGTGACATCTTTGGTGCAGGGGTTCTGCAGCGTGACCCGCAGGATGTCGTGCGCCTCCTCCGACGCGTGGAGGAATTGGGAAACACCGACGTGCACCTCTTCCTCGGACGTATATCGCATTCTGCACTTCAGCGCCTCGCGCAGACCCTCGCTGATGCGGGTCCCTTCCGTTTCTCCCACAAGAATGTGGAGCTGATGACGTGCACGCCCCCCCGAAGGGAAGATGTCGAGAATCTCGAGAAGGCCTTCCCACGGGGAGTGATCCTGGGCTTTATCGCCCCCAATGAGTTCGTGCCGGCGCTCAGTGCTGAGACCGTCGCCTCCGAAATGGACTTGTGGCGCGATGTGCATGAGCGCTATCTGGATAGGGGGCTTGTGGAGCCGCAGGGAGCGACTCTGGTGAGAGAGGGGGAGAGCCAGGAACCAGGGGACGGGGGAGGCTTGCGCGACCGTGAGACGCTTCCTTTGATGAAGGCCTATTCCTGGGAGATTCTGCGTCCTACCGGTCCCGAGGGAGGGGTTGGCTACAGGGAACTGCTCGATGCGAATTGGCACGCCTGGACTTTCGATGCAGCGCGCCTCCTATCCCCCCCGATCGAGCAAGCCGCTGCGGTTTTTGGGGGGCTCGATATGGTCACCGAGGACCCCGAGGAGGTCGCCTGCCCCGAGGGCTTGGCTCGGAGCTATTGGTTTCGCCTGTTGGATGGGTGGCGACGCTATCGAATCCCGCAGATTCCTGGGTTGTCGTTCGTCCTCGTCGCGGTGGAGTCGACGCGCGCTGCTGTGCTTAGCCGCCGGACGGACTCGGTTTCGTATGAGGGGATCGCCTCTGTCGCTGGTCCTCGTCTTCTGCGGAGAGTACGGGGGCACACCATCTCCCCGCTGCGGATGACGCGAGATCATCGGTGGGTACGTCTCAGCGCAGTTCTCCCCCGAACGGACGAAACTGGGAGACGTCGGTTCGCGGTCGTCCCCACGCTGGGCTCAGGAAGACTCCAGCATGAGGACGTGGAGCGTGCGCTGGCCGAGAGTACCGTGGTGCTCAGCATCGCACATGGAGAAGCCCATCGAATAGAGATTCAACTCGTGCTCCAACAGGCACGAATTCGTGTGTTGGATGAGCGAGAAGAGGTCTTGGATCGGGGGCGCATCGATCTCGGTCACTACGTGCCGAGAAGCCGCCGGACTCGTTCTCCCTGACGGATCTTCCAGCACCGCTCATCTAGTTCCCATCCTGAAAAGCCTCCCGTCGCCGCGACGGCCGCTGCACGCACCA
>CAYZID010000426.1:0-3231 GCA_964478315.1 uncultured Myxococcales bacterium
CCTCATGGTCTTCCCTCCCTCGTCTTCCTCCGGTCCCTCGTCCTCCCCTGGATGGCTTTGCTGTTGCGCGGTCGCGGCCTTCGTCACCTCGCTCACGGGCACGCCCACCGCCGCGCGCGCCGCGATCTCACCGCCCCCATCCCCCGCGGAGCGCTCCCTCCTCCCCGCGCCGCCGGTTGGCACCGACGCGGGCCGGGGACGAGGTGCGGGCGGGGCGTGGACGCGGGGCCCGAAGGGCCTGCGCGTCGCCCCCAACCCCGTCCGCGGGAAGGCGCGCGAGGGCGTCGCGTGGTGGTGGGCTCCCGCTTCCCGCGGCGGGCGCGACCTCGTGCTGCGGCTCCGCTTCGTCCCCGCGCGGCGGAACGATCTCAGGGTGGCCCTCCGCGCCCAGCCCGGCGCCCACGGCGAGCCGGCCGCGGGCGTCGTCCTGCGCCTGTTCAAGGATCGCCTGCACCTCGCCGTCGCGGATGTTCCCGGTCGTGCCCCCCGCGTCCTGGCCTCGGAGCGAGCGCCCCTGCGGCGCAAGCGCCCAGTGGAGCTCACGGTCCTCCTCCAAGGCGACCGCCTCCTGGCGACCCTCTACCGGGCCAAGCGGGGCTCCAAGGTGGCCAGCATCACGGCCGTGTTGCCTCCCTCGGGCGGCGGGCGGCGCCTGGCCCTGGGAGCCGGCCCCAAGCAACGCGCCCAAGGGCTCGTCACCGCGCTCGCCGCGCGGCCCACGTGCAAGGGGCCCACGTCCGCCCGCCGGCGGGGCCCGCCCGTGTACGTGACCCTCCCGGCTCCTCTGCCTCCCCGCACCCCGCGCTACGTCGCGCGCAAGGCGACCCTCATGGAGACCCTCCCGGCCGCGGCCAGGCCCCGCGGAGAGGGCCCCCGGGCGACCCGAGCCGTCTATCGGACGGACGCGTTGGGGCTGGAGCTTCTCGCGTGCGCGTCCAGGCCCCCCGAGGCCGTCTCCCTGGAGACGCCCTGGAAGTACGTGGACGCGAGCTACCGGGAGGCCCGGCTGCGCAAGCGGCCCCTCGCCACGCCCACGGGGTTTGTCGTCGACGCCAGCTACAAGAACCCCAAGATGTCCGACCGGCTCCTCCGCGCCTACGCGCGCCGTTTCCCCGATCTGGCCCGCTACTACGTCCTGGGCCGCACCCACGAGGGGCGCCCCATCGGCGCACTGCGCATCGGGCGCGGCGACCCCGCCGGGAAGCCGGCCGTCCTCCTCAACGGCGCCCACCACGGCAACGAACCCCTGTCGGCGGAGCCCGTGTTCGAGGCCATCCAGGAGCTCTTGGAGCACCACGACCGCCCCCGGGTCCAGGCGTGGCTGGACACCCTGGACGTCTGGTGCGTCCCCGTCGTGAACCCCGACGGCCTCCATGCCTTCTTGGAGGTGTCGCGCCGGACGGGGCGCAAGAACGGGCGCGACCTGGACGGCGACGGGCACCGCGGCCGCCTGGAGGGCGTGGACCTGAACCGGAACTACCCCTTCCGCTGGCACACCCTGGGCGAGCGCGGCTCCCACTCGAACCCCCAGAGCCCCTGGTACCGCGGCCCCAAGGCCGCCAGCGAGCCCGAGGTGCGGGCCATGATCCGCCTGGGACGCGCCCGCCGCTTTGCGGCCTCCCTGAGCTTCCACGCGGGGACGGTCGCCGTGCTGGCGCCCTACACCATCGATGACGTGCTCAACCCCGTGCCCAACGAGGCTTGGGAGATCGGCGAGGGGCTCGTCCGCGACCTCCCCGAGCACCCGGACGAGCGTGCGTGGGAGGTGCGCCGCAACCTCTACTCCGTGGACGGCACCGACCAGGACTGGCTGCGGCATGCGCTGGGGACCGTGGCGCTGCTCGTGGAGGGGGCGCGGGGGGCACCCAGGCGGGCGGCGCGTCGGCGCGAGGTCGTGGCGGCCTTGCGGCCCCTGTGGCGGCGCTTGCTCACGCGCGTCGCGACCCGCGGCGCCCTGCGGGGGACCGTGCGCAACGCCCAGGGCGAGCCCGTCGTCGCCCGTGTGGACGTGCTCGAGACCAAGCTCCGCGCCGGGGAACGCTGGACCAGCCGCTGCGCGGACGGGCACTTCGACCGCCTCATGCCCTGGCCCGGGCGCTACACCGTCCGCGCCCAGGTGCCTGGGCTGCCGCCCGTGACCCGCGTCGTGGAGGTGGGGCGGCGTCCCGTGACGGTGGACCTCGTGATCCCCGACGCCCCCGCCGCCGAGGCCTGCCCGCGCCTCCCCAAACCCGCCCGTCTGGGCCGCCGCCGCGGAGCGCGTGAATAGCGCGCGACGCGGTGCGTCAGGAGTCCGTCGTGCCGCGCGCGCCCGTCGCCCGTCCCGACGAAGAACAGGAGAACTCCCATGCGTCGCCTCCCCGTCCTTCTCCTCGCCGCCGCCGCGTTCGCGCTGGTGACCGCGTGCGGCCCCGTCTACGTCACGCGCACCGTGAGCCCGCCCCCGGTGGTCGTGCAGGCCCCTCCCGTCGTCGTCGTGGAAGACGATCCTCCGGGTTACGCCGTGGAGGAGGTAGACGACTTCTACGAGGAGCTGGAGCCCTACGGGCAGTGGGAGGAGTACGACGACCTGGGCCGTGTGTGGATCCCCGATGATGCGGGCTATGAGCCCTATGAGCGCGGGCGCTGGGTCTACACCGAGTACGGTCTCCTGTGGGTGTCGGATCTGCCCTACGAGCGCGTCGTGTGTCACTACGGGCGGTGGGCCTGGGTGGGGCGCTGGGTGTGGGTCCCGGACACGGTCTGGGGGCCGGCGTGGGTGGAGTGGCGGATCACGGACGGCGCCGCGGGGTGGATGCCCCTGAGGCCCGCCTCGTGGGCTCGTCCGGCGCCGGTGGACGTGTGGATCTACGTGCGTCGGGACCGCCTCATGGCACGGGACGTCTACCGCGAGCGCTACCGGGGCGACGCGCTGCGCCGCGTCCACCGTCGGGCGCGCCGTTTGGACCGCGTCGTGCAGGTACGCTCGGGGGCTCGCTACGTGGCGGGACCGGACCGCGCCTGGGTGGGAGCGGACGCGCGGCCCGTTCGGCCGGAGCCTCGAGACATGGGGCGCTTCGCCACGCGCCCCGACCGCCGCCGGGCGCCCCGGCAGCGGCTGGTGGAGCCCCTGCCCGTGGCCCCGGCGCGCCCCGCCGGCGCGGCGCGCCGCGCGGCCCCCCCCCTGCCCCCCCGCGCCCCGCCCCCCCACCCGCCCGCCCCGCCCCCGCCGCGCCCCGCCACTGCGGCGGA
>CAYZID010000427.1:0-3211 GCA_964478315.1 uncultured Myxococcales bacterium
GGCGGTCGGCGAGGGCGATCGGGCAGGGGGCCGGGTGCGGGGGCTGGGGGCGGGGTTGACAGGGCGGTGGGCCGGGATAGCGTGGGGGCGCTACGGGACGAGGAGGTGCCAATGTCTCAGGCGTTGTCTTCCCTGCTGGACCCGGTGAACGTCCAGAAAGAGGCCATGAAGAGGCTCTTCCAGCGGCGCCGCGGCATTCCCGACGTGGACCCCGAGACGGGCGAGCCCCTGGCCGACGACGCCGACACCAGCGCCCCGGGCACGGGGGACACGGGCGCCACGCCCAACGCCGACGCCTGAGCCAGCGACGTGGCGCGTAGGAACCGGACGGGGCCCCGGCGTGTGGCCGGGGCCCTCTTGCCCGTCGTGCTCGCCGCCGTGGCGGTCGGGACGGGGCTCACGCTCCTGCTCCCCGGCGTCCGAGTGTCCTGCGGTTCGGCGGGGCCCGCGGAAGACACCTCCGCCCCGGCGAGTCGGGCCGAGGAGGGCCCGGCCGAGGAGAGCTTGGCCGAGGAGAGCTTGGCCGAGGAGAGCTTGGCCGAGGAGACGCGGGCCGCACGCGCGGGCGAGGGCGGAGACGCGGAGGCCCCCGACCCGAGCGGGCCTCCGCCGGCCGCCGACGTCCCCAGGGCCCCAAGGAAGCCGATGGAGTATCACGACACGCCGGAGTCTTACCGCGACACCTGCCAGGCCGGGGACATGGAGTCGTGCCTCATCCTCGCCCACCGGTACACGACCGGGAGGGGCGTGGAGCAGAGCTTCCGCGAGGCCGCCCGACTCTACCGATTCGCCTGCGACCACGGGCACTCCAGCGGCTGCTTCGTCCTCGCCGATTTCTACAAGGCGGGCAAAGGCGTTCCCAAGGACGCCAAGAGGGCCGCCCAGCTCTTTCGGGGCGTCTGCAAGGCGGGAAACGTTTTCGCGTGCTTTCGCCTCGGGCTCCTCTATGCCAAGGGCGAGGGCGGCCTCAGGGACCACGAGAGGGCCGCGTACTTCCTGGGCAAGGCGTGCGACGAGCGGAACGCGGAGGCGTGCTTCGAGCTCGGCGTCCTGTACCGGGACGGAGACGACGGGGCGAGGGACATCCGGGAGATGGCGAAGGCCCCAGGGCTGTTCCGTAAGGCCTGCGACAGAGGCTTTCGGCGCGCCTGCCTGTGGCTGTGAGGGGCCGCGCGGGCGCGGCTCAGGCCGCGGCGCGGTGGGGCGAGAGGCGCTCGGCCAGGCGGTGGGCGACGCGCGTGGCGAGGGCCATGATGGTCACCTGGGGGTTCACGCCGATGGCCGTGGGGAAGACGCTGGCGTCCGCCACGTAGCAGCCCGGCAGCTCCCAGAGCTGGCCGTCCAGGTCCACGACCGAGCCCTCGCGCGTCGAACCCATGCGCGCCGTCCCCATGAGGTGCACCGTGAATAGCTCGATGGTCTCGAGCGGGATCGTCTTCGTCGTCAGCGTCCCGAGCTCGTCCGGGCTGCGGAGGACGCGGCGGTGGGCGAAGGGCACCGTGACGTATTCGGCTCCCATGGCGAAGTGCAGCTCCGCCAGGAGCTTCACGCCCTTGATGTAGCGCTCGTGGTCGTAGGGCGTGGAGTCGTACTTGGGGACGGCCAGCCCGAAGGGCCCGCGCTTGACCACGCCCGTCGTGGAGTCCTCGATGAGGGCGCCCGTGAGCACCATGTTCTGGTAGCGCGACATGAACTCCCAGGCCGCCGCGCCGTGGTGGTGGAGCTGGGCCGCCATGGGGCCCGGGCCGATCATGTTCTCGGCCAGGAGGATCCCATCGTCGCGGAACGCGCGCGTCTGCCCGAGCTGGCTGAGCCCCTGCCACCCCTTGACCTCGAAAGGGTAGACCGCCGTCACCTTGACGTTGGGGTGCGTGAGCAGGTGCTTGCCCAGCCCGCGCGCGCGGCGCCGCAGGGCGCGGTGGCCCAGGAGGAGGTAGGGCGTCTGGATGGACCCCGCCGCCACGACGACGGCCTGGGCGCGCACCGTCACCGTGTGGGCGAAGCGGCGCGTCCGGGGGTCCACCGAGCGCCCCACGACGCCCACGGCGCGCCCGCCCTCGATGAGCAGGCGCTCGGCGCGGACCTCGGTGAGCACGCGCGCCCCGTGGGCCAGGGCGCGGGGCATGTAAGACACCAGCGTCGAGCGCTTGGCGCCCGTGGGGCAGCCCAGCACGCAGCTATTGGCGCCCACGCAGTGGTCCTGGTTGCGCTGGTTGTAGAGGTACTCCCAGCCTAGCTTCTTGGCTCCCAGGGCCATGATGCGGTTGTCGTCGCCCACGGCCTCGGGGACGTGATACTTGGCGTGGATGCGCTCCTCCACGCGCTGGAACAGGGGCTCCATCCCCGCGGGGCCCAGGGTGTCGTCGCCCGTGAGGGCGACCCACTCGTCGAGGATCTTCTCCGGGGTGCGCCAGGTCATGCCGCCGTTGATGACCGTGCTGCCCCCCACGCAGCGTCCCTCCAGGAAGGTGATGTTCGGGGTCCCCAAGACCACCGTGCCGCCCGTGTCGCGGTAGAGGCGGGGCGCCGACTGCTCCACGTAGGGGCTGAAGCTGGAGGTGGGGAAGTAGGAGCCCTCCTCGACGAAGACGACGTCGAGGCCCGCCTCGGCCAGCTCGGCCCCGGCGGCGGCCCCGCCGGCCCCCGTGCCGATGACGACGACGTCCGCGCGGTGCTCGGGCTGGGTGGCGGTGCTGTGGTGGTCGAGGATCACGGGGTCACCTCCTCGGGCGGGGGCTCCGTCACGGGCTGGGCCTCGCGGGGTGCCACGCGGGCGCCGCGGGGTGCGTCGGGGGCGGGCAGCGCCAGGTCGGGCACGATGTGGGTGGAGAAGGGCCCGATCCGGTCGCTCGGCGTGGCGGGCTGGCCCGCGAGTAGGCGCGCCCGCAGCGCCAGGCGCCCGCGGAGGAAGGGCTCGGGGTCGTAGCCCAGGGCGGCGTGGACCTGGGGTTGGTCGAAGTAGGTGGAGAGCACGACGCCGCGGGCGGCCATGATGAGCTGGCGGAGGACGGCGAGGCGGCTCTCGGCCAGGCCGTCGAGCACGGCGGCGGCGCGCGCCGGGGGGAGGGCGCGGAGGCGGTGCCAGCTCTGGAGGCGCCACAGCGGCGCCCAGTCCAGGAGGTGGACGGTGAGGACGAAGCCGCGGGTCATGACCCGGGGCAGGTAGCGGATGATGCGCCGGACGTGGGCCACGATGCGCTCGGGGGGGACG
>CAYZID010000428.1:0-3115 GCA_964478315.1 uncultured Myxococcales bacterium
GGCACGCACATCGACTCGCCGTGGCTCGGTCCGCCTTTTCAGGATGGGAACTGGCGAGAGACGGCGACGCTCCTGGCGCGCAACGCATTCCTCAAGGAGTCTTTCGTAACAAGCCCTTGAGAAGCATGACCACGTAAGGTAAAAAACATTACCTTATTCAGCGGGAGAGTGGATGCCCTGGGGATTCTACGGTCGCAGCGCGGAGCTGGATGAGCTGCAGGCCATCCTCGAGCGCCGCCGTTGGTTCTTCGCGCGCATCACCGGACGACGCCGGATCGGGAAGACGACGCTCATTCAGCAGGCCCTGAACGCCGTCGGCGTCAAGGACGTGCTCTACGTGCAGGTTCCCGACTCCGCACCTGCTGGGGTGCTCTCCGCGGTAGCCGATTCCATGGACACGTTCGGGATCGACGCCGCGCGCTTTCCCCGCCCCACGAGCTTGCGGGAGCTGGCACACGTCGTAGGCGCGCTCGTCAGCGCAGGGTTCATCGTCGCCCTGGACGAATTCCAGTACTTCAGCCGAAAGCGCCTCTACGAGTTCACCTCCCACCTCCAAGCGACGGTGGATGAGCTGTCAGCCAGAGCTGCGGAAGTCCCTGGGGGCTTGTTCGTTCTGGGATCCATCCACACGGAGTTGGTCGCGCTCCTGGAGGACAGGACGGCGCCCCTCTACCATCGAACGACGGACCACATCGAGTTGGGCCACCTCGACATCGCGTCGGTGCGGGCCATCTTGCGGGAGCACGCTGACGAGGACCCGGAGCGGCTGCTGTTCCTATGGAATCTCTTCGAGGGCGTCCCCAAGTTCTATCGAGACTGCTACGAGCAGGACGTGCTCGGGTCCAGCCGGCGCGACCTGCTATCCGGGATGTTCTTTCGCAGTTCCTCGACCCTCCGAACGGAGGCGGACAACTGGTTCCTCAGCGAGCTCCGTGGCCGGTACGACGTGATCTTGAAGTACATCGCCCGCAAGCCCGGGTGCAGCAACGGCGACCTCAAGGCCCACATCCACGAGATGAGCCCCACGACGGCCGAGCAAGTCGGTGGCTACATCAAGGTCCTCACCGACCGCTACCGGATGATCGAGAAACGCCTCCCGATCTTCTCGAAGCCCAAGGCCCGCAAGGGACGCTACTACCTCCGTGACAACTTCCTACGGGCTTGGCTCGGCTGCCTGGCGAACCCGGTGGCGGCCATCAACTTCCGCCCCGAATCGGTCCTTCTGGAGCAGGCGGACGCCCGGCTGCGCGAAGCTGAGGGCTTCGGTCTCGAACGCCTCGTCGGGCAGCTCTACGAGGAACGCAGCCGCAAGGGGGTAGGCGACTTCTCGCTGACCCACCGGATCGAAGGCTACTGGGATCGCTCCAACACGGAGATCGACCTCGTCGCCGTCAACGAGGAGGACAAGGTGATCCGGTTCGGGACTTGCAAACGCGGCGCCGCCGAGCTGCTCCCGGACCTCCCCCGCTTCGAGGGGCACGTGGGGCGGTTCCTCGCGGCCCACGCACGCTACGAGGACTGGACCATCGAGACGGTGGCCATCGCGCCGGTCCTGGACGCGGAATCCCGACGCTTGATCGAGGCGAGAGGTGTGTTGCCGCAGGACCTCGGTGATCTTCTGGCGGACCTACCCGGATGAACCCCGGCCAGCGCGACTCGTCCGTGGAGTGGGGCGGCCGCCGAACTCGGGATCGGGAAGGCGGGGTCGGGTTCGGAGCCGTTGGCGCGCCCCTCGACGTTCCGGGGAGCGGCTGCGTAGGGGAGCTGAACGAGAGCCTCGGACGGTCAGCCCAGCCAGTTGAACAGCCGGCTCATGTCCCGGGCGTACCAGATGATGAAGGCCGTCCCCTTGATCCGGTCGAAGGGCACGAGCCCCCAGTACCGCCCGTCCTCGGACTGGTCGCGGTTGTCCCCCATGACGAAGACGTGGCCCGGCGGCACGCGCAGCGGGCCCTTCGTGGGCTCCAGCGCCGCGCACGCCTCGCGCACGGCGGGCGCCAGGCTCCCCAGGGCGGCCAGCGTGTCCATGCGGCAGGCTTCCCGGCGGAACTTGTCGCGCTCGATGGGGTCCGCCCCGCGCAGCGACCAGGACGGGCGCGCCTCGCAGCCCCCGAAGGGGAACCCCTGCCCATGCACCCGCACGAAGTGCTGCGTGGTGTACGTCGTGTCCCACTGCGAGCGGTCATCCCCGGGGCCCAGCGTCTCCTGCTGCTGCTCGCAGGCGCACTCGGCGACCGGCTCGGTGGCGTAGTCCTCTCGAAAGATCCCACACACACCGTGGAACTCCGGGTCCGTGCTCCCCACCTTCGTGGGGATCGGCTCGCCGTTGAGGATGATGACGTTGTCGCGAAGCTCCACCGTGTCCCCGGGGATCCCGATGACCCGCTTGATGTAGTCCTCACCGTCTTGGGGGTTCCCCTTCTCATGGAACTCGAAGACGATGATGTCCCCCCGCGTGGGCTCCTGGAAGTGCCACCAACGGTGGGGCTGGAAGGGGGCGTAGAGGCCATAAGCGATCTTGTTGACGAACAGGCGATCGCCGATGTCCAGCGTGGGCATCATGGACGGGCTGGGGATGGAGAAGGCCTCGAAGACCAGCGCCCGAATGACGAGCGCCAGAGCCACGGCCCAGGCGATGGACTCGGCGTACTCCCGCACGGTGCCCTTCCGGTAGCGCCCCAGATGATCCTCCAGGGCGTCGTCCAGCCGCTGGGCGGCGGCGTGTAGGGCACCGGCCTCCGATGCGCTCTTGCCACCCCGAGCCAGCAGCTCTTCCACCTCGTCCAGCCGCCGCTCGACGGCCTCCCGCCCCGCCTCCGTGGCCTGGGAGCCCCGCCGTCGCAGGAGCTTGGACCCCTCCCGCGCCAGGTCCCGGGCCACGCGCGCGGTGCGCTTGTAGGGGGGCGCCTTGGGGGGCCCACTTGCCGCCTTCTTCCTGGTCCGTGCCGTAATCCCCAAGCCTCCTCAGCGGGCGTCACGCGCTCCCCCACGGGGCGCGGCGCAGGCCGGCGCGTTATGGCAAGCGGCCCCCGGACTGTCAACGGAGGACCGATCCCCCTCCCAGGGCGATCGAGTTCTGATAGTGCTGGACAGGGATCGCAACTTGTGATCGACC
>CAYZID010000429.1:0-3067 GCA_964478315.1 uncultured Myxococcales bacterium
GCCCACACGCGGGATCCAAAGCCGAATCCCAGAGTAGGTGGCGGATCTGGGGTCAAGCCCGGAGCCTCGGCCCGGCGCCCCCACCAGCCCGGGAAGACGCCGCTGCCGGTCAGGTGCCGTCCGGCCCTGCGTCGCTCGCCGCCACGCGCGAGATGGTCTTGCGGACGCGCAGGACCCACACGGCCAGGAGGGCCACGGCGGGGACCTTCACGGCGAGCAGGACCGTCAGGTAGTCGCCCACGGCGGCGTCGAGCTGGACGTAGCCGTAGCTGGCCGCGCCCGCCAGGGCGTACCAGCCCACGAGGCGGCCCACGCGGGCCACGCGCTCGCCCAGGAGGAACCGGGCGATGACGTAGTGCAGGCCGAACAGGAGCACGAAGGACCCCAGCGTGGTCCAGGCCGCCGCGCCGTAGCCGTAGCGCGGGATGAAGAGGTAGTTCGTCACCACGTTCACGGCGCCGGCGAGGAGGGTGGCCGCCGAGATGTAGCCCGTGCGCTTTCGGTAAAACGAGTGGTTCGCGTAGATCGTGTAGAGGAACAGCGCCACGTAGCTCAGGACGATGACGGGGATGAGGGGCAGCGCCTCGGCGTAGCGCGCGTCGGCGAGGACCGCGGCCACCTCCCGCGCGAACAGGACGAGGGCGATGGCGATGGCCGCCACGTACTGGGCGTAGGCGTTGGCCATGGCGTCGATGACCTCGTGCTGCTCGCGGTTGCGGGCGCGCGTGAACAGCGGCAGCCACGCGGAGTTCATGGCGTGGACGATGACGGCCATGACCTCGCCCACATCGTAGGCGAAGGAGTAGAGCCCCGCCGACGTCTCGCCGTCGAGCTGGTTGATGATGACCCGGTCGAAGGCCGAGAGGATGTGCCCGGACAGGGCGTGGGGGATGAGGGGCACGCCGAAGGCCAGGGCGTAGCGCAAGTGGACGCGGCGGGGCCTCCCCGGCGCCGCGATGCGCCAGAGCTTGAAACCCAAGGCCACGCCGAAGGCCAGGTTGACCGCCAGGAGGCCGTAGATCTGACCCAGCTCGCGGCCGCCATCCACGTCGGTGGGCGTGGTGGGCAAGGAGTAGACCCACAGCCCGCCCGCCACGAGGACGAGGAGATCCCGCCCCACCCGCAGGCGGGCGTAGGGGCCGCTCTCCATGCGGGAGACCATGAGCTTCCAGTTGAGGTTCCAGGGGACCTGCGTCACGGCCACGGCGGCGGCCGCGAAGAACAGCCCGGGGGGAAGCCGGAAGAAGGTCCCCACCGGGCCCCGGAGCGCCCACGACAGCGTGAGGTTCAGGGCGCTGAGCCCCAGCAGGAACAGCAGCGCCGTCTTGAGGAAGTCCGCGAAGTCGTCGCGTTCCTCTAGGTAGTAGCGGCTCACGGCGCCGCGGAAGTTGAGCTCGAAGACCACGCCCAGGACGACCAGCACGGCCATCCACACCTTGAGGACGCCGTACTCGCTGGGCGTCAGGAGGCGCGTGAGGATCGCCACCGAGCCCACGGCCACGAGGCCCCCAGCCACGCCGCCCAGGAGGTAGTTGCGGACGTGTCCCAGGAAGCCGCCCCAGCCCACCGGGCCACGCCCGTCGGCGGGCGCCGTGGACGCGGCCTCAGGGGGCTCCCGCGAGCCGTCGAGTTGGGCGTGGGGGGGGCTCAATTGAGGCGCATGAACACGTAGCGGGTGTCGCCCGTGTAGCGCGCCGCGGGCCCCGGCTCCCCGTCCTCGCCCGGCAAGGGGTTGCCCAGCTCATCGACCTCGGGGACCACGAGGAGGTAGCGCGCCTCGTGCGGGAAGCTCCAGGGCTTCGTCATCTTGCTGACGATGAAGCGCTCCATGGCCGACATCCCCGCCAGCTCGTCCTTGGCCCCCAGGCTCCGCGTGGCCTGGAGCGCCCCCACCAAGCCCCCAGCCCCGTGGAACTTCACCACGGCGGGGACGGCGTAACCGGAGCGCCGGTGGACGGTCGCCTCGGCGGTCTCCACGGTGAGCGTGGGGCGGTAGACGAGCGCGCCGTCCTCGTCCGCGTAGAACAGCCAGCCGTGCACCTCGCCCCCGCGGGCGGGTGGGGTCTGGAATACGCTGAGGATGAACGTGCGCTCCTCGTCCACCCGATAAGCGTTGACCCAGGTCTGCGCCGCCTCGTGGGGGAGCACCGTGGACACCCGGTGCTCGGCGTAGGCGAAGCCCGACCAGGACGTGGACTCCCGCTCTGGAGCCACGGGCTCCGTCGGCTCGGCCTCGGGCGTGGCGCTCGCCTCCACCGGCGCGGGGCGCTCCACCGTGACCTTGAGCTCCCCGCGGGGCGCCAGCACCGTCGTCTGGTAGTACCCCGCGCCCCCGAAGCGGGCCGTGCCCCCCGCTGGGCGCAGCGGCTGCACCTCGTTGGCGATGTCGACGTCGATGGTGGTCACGCCGTCGGTGAGGTGGAGCATCAGCCCCCTGGGGCTGGCCTCGATGGTGCTCTCGCCCAGCGTGGCTCCCAGCCGGTCCGGCGCCCAGGTCCAGCGGCCGCGCTTGCGCTTCACGGTGACGGCGTACTTGTCTCCCTCGGGGGTGGTTACCCGCACGCGGAGGTCGGCGTCCCCGTCCGCGCGCGGGCCGACGTTGGAGATGCGCAGGCGCCCGTACACGGTCCCGCCGCCCTCCAGCGTGCCCCGGACCAGCACCTGCTCCATGAAGTCGCCGGCCTGGCGGTTGGCCTTGTGGCTGTACGCGAGCACCAGATCGTCCCTCGTCAGCTCCACGCGCTCGGGCTGCCCCGGTACGTACACGCGCCGAGGGCCGCAGGCACCGCTCGCCGCGACCAGCGCGCCCATCACGGCCACGCGCGTCGCCCAGCCGCCCGCGCGAGCCCAGCGCTGGGGTGCTCGGGCTCGGCCGCTGCCTGGGGAGGTGCCTGGGGCGACGCGCCCAGGGCTCTCGCTTCGCTGGGTGTGGACCATGGGACCTCCGCGCTGGGGGAAGGACGATAGCACCCCGCGGAGGTGGGACAAACCGCAGATCGGCGTCGGGGGGAACGGCTCGGGGGACTCCCCCGATCCGCCACCTACTCTGGGATTCGGCTTTGGATCC
>CAYZID010000430.1:0-3063 GCA_964478315.1 uncultured Myxococcales bacterium
GGGGGGGGCCGGGGAAGGTCTCGGCGATCGCCGGCGCCAAGCGGTGGGCTGCTGTGTCCGCGGCCACGGACGACGCACTGCACGGCCCTCGACACGGGGCGGGGCGCGCGCGGCGGGGGGAGGGGGCCGCCGTGGGCGCCCGGACCACCGTCAGGCCTCGCCGTCCGAGGGCGCCGCTTCCTCCGACGGCGCCGCCGCCTGGGGCGACGCCGCGCTCGGCTCCCCCGGCAATGCCTCGCCCGTCTCGGGATCGACGTCCGGCACGGACCGCCGGCGCTGATACAGCTTCTTCAACGCCGCCTGCTGGATCTCCACGGGCTCCAACAGCGCCTCCAGGTGCGGCGTCCCGTAGGCAGCCCCGATGACCGCCGCCACCAACGCCACGAAAGCCTCCTGAGCCTCGGCGTCCCGCGTCCGAAGCGTCGCCCAGTCGCCCGCGGCCGTGCCCGTGAGCCGGTCGTACTCCTCATCGAACGCCGCGTTCGCCGCCTCCAAGGCGTCCACCCAGACCTCGCTCTTCGTCGCCTGCACGTCGGACCACAAGGGCCCCCGCAGCCGATCGACCAGCGCCCCCAGCGTCGCCGTCTCGTCCACATAGGCGCTCCGGATGACCGCCGCCACCCCGTCCGGGAACAACCCGTCCAGCAGCCGCTGCGCAGCCTCCCCGAGCTTCCCCGTCTCCCCTCCGCTGCCGGCGAAGAACGCCTGCGCCTTCAGGTACTTGGAGAAGCCTGCCCCGACGCGGTCCCGCGCCTGGTCCAGCTCCCCCAACCGCTGACTGCTCTTGCGCGCCGCCACCCGCGCCCGAGCCACGGTCCAGGCCTGCATGTCCGAGGCCAACGCCCGCTCCTCCGCCAGCAAGGCCTCGCACCGGGCCGCCACCTCGTCGAAGCCCAACCTCCTGGCCCGCTCCGCGATCATGCGCAGCATCCAGGCGCGACGCCCCGGCGTGAAGCGGTAGAGCGTGCAGTAAGAAGAAACCGATTGAGCCATGGCCACCTCCTACCATCAGGTGTAGGCCATCAGGTGTAGGCCATCAAGTGTAAGGAGGATACCGGGGCTCCCACGCCTGTCAATAGCCCGGTGGCACCTGGGAACCGGAGTTCCAGCCCCCCCAGCCGCCCCCGCCTCGTCGCCCTGCACAGCAGGGCGGTGGCGGCCAGACGAGCCATGGCTTGAGAGGGGGGGGAGGGGGGCTCCAGGCGACGCCCGGCTTGCAAGGGGGGGGACGCCGGTCGTTCCAGGCGACGCCCGGCTTGGACGAGGGGGGACGCCGGTCGTTCCAGGCGACGCCTGGCTTGCAAGGGGGGGGCGCCGGTCGTTCCAGGCGACGCCTGGCGCGCGCGGCATTGGAACCGCTTCGACCCAGGCGACGCTTGGCGCACGTGGCACTGGAGCGCGCCCCGACCCAGGCGACGCCTGGCTCGCGCGGCACGCCGACGCCGGCTCCGTCAGGCGACGCCTGGCTCGCGCGCCATTTCAATGCCGCTTCGCTCAGGCGCTGCCTGGGCCGCGGCCCTGCGCAAGTGCGTTTCCGTCAGGGGATGCCTGGGTGGAGGACCTGTGGAGTTGCGTCGCGGCCAGAGCTCGCCTGAGTGGAAGGTCGGTCCTCCCCCAACCGAGGTGGGAACCTCTTGGATCCAGGCCGCGCGAGAAGAGGACCCTGCGGCGTGAGCGCTTCGCGCGCGGCCCCGCGAGACGGCTCGGCTGGGTTCGGAGTCACGCTTCTGGCCGGAAGGTGATTCTGGTAGGCCGCGCCCCTCCCACACATCTGGTCACCACGGCCCTCGGGGCCCGGAGCGCCAGAGGCTCGCGAGTGAGGTCGCCCATGCTCTCCCGCATCCGCGTTTCCAACCTGGGACCCCTGGCGGACGTGTCGTTCCAACCAGGGCCGGGGCTGAACGTCGTGCTCGGGCGCAACGCCTCGGGCAAGACGATGCTGCTCAAGGTCCTCTACGCTACCCAACGCGCGCTGGAGGAGTTCCGTCGCGGAGAAGACCGCCGCCCCTTCCGCAGCGTCCTGGAAGACAAGCTCTACTGGACCTTCCAAACCGAGCGCCTGGGCGCCGTCGTGCGCCGCGGCGTGGGGGGGCCGACATCGAAGTTGGAGGTCGAGATCCACAGCGAGGACGCCGGCCAGGACACGGTGAACCTGCGGTACTCGTTCTCCCGCAAGGTCGAGCGGGGCGTGGGCCAGCTAGAGGGCGCCCCACAGGTAGGGCGGGCCGGCGAGTCGCTGTTCGTGCCCGCCAAGGAGATCGTGTCCCAGGTGGGGATCATCAAGGAGACCCGGGGGCAGCAGAAGTTCGGGTTCGACGACCCAACCTACGATCTCGTGCGGGCCCTGGAGCGCGAGCCCAGCCGGGGGCGTCCTCCCTTTGGCGACGCGCGGCGTCTCATCGAGGACCTCTTGGGACACGGGCGCCTACGGATGAACAGGACGGGGGGCTGGGTCTATCGCGCGGGGAACCTCGACGTCCCCGTGGCCATCGCCGCCGAAGGGCACAAGAAGATCGGGATCATCGACCGCCTCATCGTGAACCGCTCGCTCACGCCTCGCTCTCTGCTCTTCCTGGACGAGCCCGAGTCCTTCCTCCACCCTCAGGCGCTCCTGGGTTTCCTGCACGTGCTTGCCCTGCTGGCCGAGGGCGGCGTCCAGGTGTTCATGGCGACCCACTCGCTGTTCGTCCTGAACGGACTCAGGGTCTACGCCAGCAGCCGCGCCCGCTCCGTGCCCGTCCTGTCGTTGGCCGAGCCCGGAGCGCCCGCAACGGTCGCCGACCTCCAACGCGGCATGCCCGACAACAACCCCATCGTCGACGCCTCCATCCGCCTCTATGAGATGGAGATCGAGGGGGCGTTCGATGGCTAGCTTCCAGAAGACCGAGTCCGGCGTCGTCTTCACGTTTCCGATGACCGACGCCGTAGACGGCGACGCGTGGTTGGCGCCGCTCGGTGTGAAGTCCTGCGACTTCCTTTGGCGGCGCGCGCGAAGAGGGCACGACTACCTGGTTCCCATCCTGAAAAGCCTCCCGTCGCCGCGACGGCCGCTGCACGCACCAT
>CAYZID010000431.1:0-2979 GCA_964478315.1 uncultured Myxococcales bacterium
GAGCAGGTGGCGGATCTGGGCTCCCCCTCAGCCCTTGACGGACTCGAGGAGGAGATCCGCGATGTCGCGCGTGCGCACGCCCTCGACGCCCTTCTCCTTGGTGCCGTCGTCGAGCATCATGTTGCAGAAGGGGCAGGCCACGGCGATCGTGTCGGGCTGCTGCTCCATGGCCTGCTCCACGCGGACCTGGTTGATGCGCTCGCCCAGGTGCTCTTCCATCCACACGCGCGCCCCGCCAGCGCCGCAGCACATGCCCGTGGTGCGGTTGCGGGTCATCTCGCGCAGCTCGAGTCCGGGGATGGACTGGACGACGCGGCGCGGCTCCTCGTACACGTCGTTGTAGCGTCCGATGTAGCAGGAGTCGTGGTAGACGACCTTCTCCGCGCCCTCGGGCTTCTTCTTGGGCTTGAGCTTTCCCTGGGCCACGAGCTGGTCGAGGAGCTCCGTGTGGTGGACGACCTCGTAGTGGCCGCCAAACTGCGGGTACTCGTTCAGCAGCGTGTTGAAGCAGTGGGGGCAGTGGGTGACGATCTTCTTCTTGTCCACGCCGAAGCCGTTGAGCAGCTCGATGTTGGCCTTGGCCATGGACTGGAACAGGTACTCGTTGCCGGCGCGTCGGGCCGAGTCCCCCGTGCAGCTCTCGTCCTCGCCCAGCACCGCGAAGGACACCCCCGCCTCGCGCATGAGCTCCACGAGGTTGCGGCTCACCTTCTTCTGGCGGTCGTCGTAGGCGCCCGCGCAGCCCACCCAGAACAGGTACTCGGCGTCGGGCTCGTCGGCGATGAGGGGCACGTCCAGCCCCTCCGCCCACTCCATGCGGCCGCTCTTGGGGAGGCCCCAGGGGTTGCCCTTGGTCTCCAGGTTCCGCAGCGTGGTGGCCATCTCCTTGGGGAGGTTGGCCTCCATGAGCACCAGATAGCGGCGGAAGTCGATGATGGTCCCCACGCGCTCGATCATGACGGGGCAGGCCTCGTCGCACGCGCGGCAGGTGGTGCAGGCCCAGACCGTCTCGTAGCCCACGGCGTCGATGAGCCCGGGGCGCTCGTCCGGCTCGGGCGGCTTCACCCGGCCCAAGATCTCGGGCTCCCGCTCGTACAAGAAGTCGCGGATGTCGCACACGAGGTACTTGGGGTTCAGCGGCTTGCCGGTGATCGTCGTGGGACAGTTCACCGAGCAGCGACCGCACTCCGTGCACGAGTAGAGGTCCAGGTAGTTCCGCCAGCTCAGGTCCGTCACCTTGCCGGCGCCGAAGTACTCCTGCTCGTCGATGTTCGGGATGGGGAGCAGCGCGCCCTTGGGCTTCACCTCACCGAAGAACACGTTGGGCAGCGACGTGAGGACGTGGAAGTGCTTGGACCCCGGGAGCATGTTCAGGAACGTCAGGAGCGTGAGGACGTGGCCCCAGTAGGCGAACTCGAAGCCCACGCGAAGGGCGCCCGGGCTCAGGCCCGACAACAGGTGGCTCAGCGCTCCGCCCACCGGGGCGTAGGCCATCTCCTCCCGCAGGTGCTCGGTCATGGTCCCGGCCGCTTCGTGGCCCGCGAACAGGAAGGCGTCGATGAAGAAGTCGCTGACCATGAGCCAGGCGATGATCAGGAGGACGACGTTCGCCTCCATGCTCAGCGTCAGGCGCTGGGGCTTCACGAAGATGCGGCGGTACAGCGCGATGAGCACCACCGTGAGGACGACGACCTCGGCGATGTCCTTGGCGAACGTGTACGGGTTGTGAATGAGGGGCACCGTGAAGTGCGGGTCGAAGGCGTAGATGATGAGGTAGAGCGACCGGATGCTCAGCACCAGGAAGCCCCAGAAGGTCAGCGCGTGGAGGATCCCCGGCCCCTTCTCCTTGAAGATCTTCCGCTGCCCGATGGCGATGAGCAGGAGGTTGGAGATCCGCTTGGGGATGTCCTGGAACAGGTCCGGCCGGTGCTGCGCCTTGAACAGCAGCATCGTCTTCCCGTACATGACCCAGCCGAAGTACCCCAGCGCCACCACCAGGGCGATGGTCATGGGGATCCAGCGCAGCGCGTCCACCGCCTCCGTGGGAGCCTCCAGGGGCGGGTGAGCGGCGATCGTGGCGATCGTGGCGATCATCGGGGTTGCTCCTTTCGGGTGAAGCGGAACATCGACACGGGGATCCCGTGCTCGGCGCACTTCTTCTCGCGGTGCGAGAGGGGCAGCGCGGCCAGCTCGGGATCGTCGGGGCGAGTGGCGGCCAACTCGAAGGCCGGGTGGGCTAGGAGCTGGTCTTCGATGAGGTCGGCGTAGGCCGGCACGTCGGTCTTGACGTACAGGGCGCCCCCGGGCGCGAGGGTTCGCGCCAGTTCGTCCATGAACACGCGGCGGAACACACGGCGCTTGTGGTGTCGCTTCTTCCACCAGGGGTCGGGGAAGAAGACGCCATACGCGTCCATGCTCGCGTCGGGGATGTAGCGAGCGATATAGGACAGGGCATCCCCGTGGATGACGCGGACGTTGTCCAGCCCCTCGCGCTCGCTCCGCCCGGCGGCCGCGCGGCACCAGCGGCGCCGGATCTCGAAGCCCAGGACGTGCAGCTCCGGCCGCGCCGCCGCCAGGTCGCAGAGGTGGTGTGGCCGACCGAAGCCGATCTCGCAGAACACCGGGCGCCCTTCCAAGAAGGCCCGCAGCCGCGCCTCGTCTTCGGGGCGCTTCATGGGCGCGAGCACGAAGGGGGAGTCGATGGGCGGGAGGCGCGAGTGCTCGGTCCGCGCCTCTAGCCTGCCGCCCAAGAGCCCCACGTCGCTGGTCGCGCGCTCGCCCAAGCTCACCTCGTCCGCCGGAAACCTCCCGAGGACCTAACGGGGCCCGCGAACCTCTGTCAACCAATTCCGAGGCCCCCAGATCCGCCACCTGCTCTGCGGACCGAGGCGCAGGAGGCCACGTTTGGGCAAGGAGGCAAGCGCCTGGGCGCGGAGGCGTGGCCGCGTCACGTCGAGCGGCCAGCCGCTTGTGGGGCCG
>CAYZID010000432.1:0-2388 GCA_964478315.1 uncultured Myxococcales bacterium
AGCTGGAGGACGCGCGGGTCTGGGCCGGGGACGTGGAGGAGGCGCCGTTGCGGGTGGCCGGGGACAACGCCCGGCGGCTGGGGCTCGACGAGCGGGTCACGGTGGTGCGGGCGGACGGGCTGCGGGGGCTGTGGGAGGCCGCCGGGCGCGCGCCCTTCGACCTCGTCGTGTCGAACCCTCCCTACATCCCCGAGGGGGAGCACGCCGGGCTCATGCGCGAGGTGCGGGACTGGGAGCCCCGGGCGGCCCTCACCGCGGGCGTCGACGGCCTGGACCTGGTGCGGCGCCTGGTGGAGGAGGCTCGGGGGGCGGGGGTCGTGGCCCAGGGCGGGGCCTTCGCCGTGGAGATCGGGTCCGCGGAGCAGGCGGCCGAGGTGCGCGGGCTCTTGGCGCGCGCGGGGTGGGCGGAGGCCCGGATACGAGAGGACCTCGCGGGGCGTGCGCGGGTGGTGGTCGGCACTGGCTGGCCGGGGTAGAGTGCGGGCGTAGGATCGAGTTGGGGCGCGTGGGTGCGCGCGCCGGGGACAGCGGGGACGACATGGGCTTTGGGCAGCGACCGGGTCAGGTGCGGGCGAAGCTCGTGGTGCAGCCGGCCTCTGGTCGCCGTCGGGAGTACGAGCTGGGCGAGTCCACGAGCGTGGGGCGTCATCCCATGCAGACGATCCAGGTGTTGGACCCCCAGGTCTCCAAGGAGCACTTGGTCATCGGTCGGGAGGGGGGGGCCTGGTTCGTGCAGGACCTGGGCAGCCTCAACGGGACCACGGTGAACGGCAAGGCCCTGCAGGGGCGGGCCCCCTTGCGGCACCGGGATCGCATCGTCATCGGGCAGTGCGAGATGACCTTCTTGGACGCCCGGGGGGAGGCGACGGGGCGCCACGAGGTCACCATCGGGGACGCCATCGAGTCCAGCATCTACAAGGCGAGCGGCACGGGATCGACGGCCATCTTCTTGCCGGCCGACCAGATCCACGACGTCGCGCGGCTCCGCGAGGACTACGAGAAGCTGCGGCTGGCGAGCGAGGTGAGCAAGGAGATGACGCTGGAGCTGCGTCAGTCCGAGCTGTTGCCGCGGCTGCTGGACATCCTGTTGGATCTGTTCAAGGCGGACCGAGGGGTCATCCTCCTCACGGACGAGGAGACGGGCGAGCTGGAGCCCATGGCCGCCAAGAGCCGCGGGCGTGGGGCGGACGCGCCGTCCATCGCGCTGTCCAAGACGATCTTGAACAAGGTCATGTCCGAGCGCAGCGCCCTGCTCACGAGCGACGCCCAGCGGGACCAGCGGTTCTCGGGCGCGCAGAGCGTCATCATCAGCGGGATTCGCTCGACCATGTGCGCGCCGCTGCTGGGCGTGGACAACCGCGTCATCGGGGTCATCCACCTGGACAGCCTGTATCGGCCCGGCGCCTTCAGCGAGCGCGATCTGGAGATGCTCCAGAGCGTGGCCCACCAGGCGGCGGTGGCCATCGAGAACGCCCACCTGGCCGAGCGCCTCCAGCTCGAAGCCGTGACCCGCCAGAAGTTCCAAAAGATGCTGTCACCCAACCTGGTGGAGCGGGTGATCTCGGGCGACCTGCGCATCGAGAAGGGCGGGCACCTGAGGACGGTGACGGTGATGTTCACCGACATCCGGGGGTTCACGGCGCTGAGCCAGGCGAAGCCCCCGCAAGAGATCGTCAAGATGCTCAACGAGTACTTCGAGGCGGTCGTGGACATCGTGTTCGACTTCGACGGGACCCTGGACAAGTACATCGGCGACAGCGTCATGGCGGTGTGGGGCGCGCCCGCCGACGATCCCGAGCACGCCCAGAAGGCGGTGCAGGCGGCCGTGGAGATCCAGCGGGCCATGGTGCACTTCAACGAGCTGCGGCGGCTGGATGGGCTCAACGAGATCCACACGGGCATCGGGATCGACACGGGGGAGATCGTCGTGGGCTACATGGGCTCCTCCAAGACCATGAGCTACACGGTCATCGGGGAGAGCGTGAACCTGGCGAGCCGCCTGTGCGCTTCGGCGCGCGGGGGGGAGATCCTCATCAGCCAGCGCACCCGCGCGGAGGTGGGCAACGCCGTGGAGTCCCTGCGCCGCCCGCCGCTGAAGCTCAAGGGCTTCGCGCGTCCGGTGGAGAACTTCGCCGTGGTCGACGAGTGGTCCCAGGAGGGCGCCCTGTACGATCAGAGCACGGAGAGCCTCCCCGTCCGCTGAGGAGCCCCGCCGCATCGCCTGTCGGCGGGGGCCCGGCGATGGTCCCGGCGCGTGCATGACCCTGCGCGAGGGTGGTCAGGGGAACCCCGGATTCGTTGGGGACCCTCTGGGAGGGTGGTTGGGGAATCCGCGGATTCGTTGGGGACCCTCTGGGAGGGTGGTTGGGGAATCCGCGGATTCGTTGG
>CAYZID010000432.1:2488-2921 GCA_964478315.1 uncultured Myxococcales bacterium
GGACCCTCTGGGAGGGTGGTGGGCGCACGGCGGAGCGGACGCCGATGCGGTCGCGGGGGCGGGCGCGGGAGCGGGAGCGGGAGCAGGAGCGGTTGCGGGAGCGGTTGCGGGAGCGGGAGCGGGAGCGGTTGCGGGAGCGGTTGCGGGAGCGGTTGCGGTTGCGGGTGCGGGAGCGGGAGCGGGAGCGGTTGCGGGAGCGGTTGCGGGAGCGGTTGCGGGAGCGGGAGCGGGAGCGGTTGCGGTTGCGGTTGCGGTTGCGGGGGCAGGTGCGGAAGCGGGAGCGGTTGCGGATGCGGATGCGGGAGCGGGGAGGGCCTAGAAGCTTGATTCACAAGGGCGGACCGAGCCAGGCGCCGTGTCGTGATTTCAGGTGGTTTTGCGAGGAGGGAGCGTGCTGGTGGCACGTGACCGACGAGCGGAACCGCCTGGAATC
>CAYZID010000433.1:0-2887 GCA_964478315.1 uncultured Myxococcales bacterium
GCTCGACGTGACGCCGCCACGCCTCCGCGCCCAGCCGCTTGCCTCCTTGCCCAAAAACGCGGCCTCCTGTGCCTCGGTCCGCAGAGCAGGTGGCGGATCGGGGATGTCAACACACGGTCGAGCCATCGTGTGCGCCGCCGCGGTGATCCGAGCTGCCCCCCGTGCTAGGCTGCCACCGTGATGGCCTTCTTGTCGCTCATCGGGATCGGGTTCGTGGGGACCATCTTCTGGGTCGTGAGCACCGAAGCGTCTTCGATCTACTACGCCACGGAGCTCGGCTGGAGCCCCATCGCCGTGGGCCTCACGGCGGCGGCCGGCCAGACCCTCATGTACGCCGTCATCTACGTGGGCGGCGAGCGCCTCATCGAGCGCTGGGCCTGGCTCCACGGCAAGGTGGACAAGGTGCGCGCGCGTTTCCGCCACGGTCTACGCGGAGGCTACCTGGCGACCTCCATGCTGGCCGCCCTCACCGGGGTCCCGCCGGCCATCGGCATGACGGCCCTCGCCAGCGGCTTCTCTATCCGCAGCTTCGAGATCCTGCCGGTGATCTTCGCCGGCCGCGCCATCCGCTTCGGGGTGCTCGCCGCCGTGGGGGGCTCGCTGTTCGGCTGACGCCCGGGTGCGCGCGGGCCACCTCGCACTTGTCGCTGCCCCGACCGAGGCGCTATGAAGGCGCGTCATGAGCGGCCCGCTGCGATCCGAGTACGACGTGGTCATCGTGGGCGCCGGGTTCGCCGGCGCCGCCACGGCCGCGGCCTTGACCGCGCGCGGCGTGGGCGACGTGCTGATCCTGGAGGCCGAGGCGGTCCCCGGGGCCCACGGATCAGGCCGGAACGCGGGCATGGCGCGGCGCGTCATCGAGGACCCCGTGCTGGCCGCGGCGGCTACCGAGAGCGTGGCGCGATTCCGGGCGCTGGCCCAGGCACGCGGCGTGGACGTGGTGTACGCCCCGGGGGGGATGCTCGTGGGCTCCCGGAACGACGTGGAGCGCCTCGCCCGAGACGCCCGGACCGTCCCCGCGCTGGCCGCCGAGCTGGAGCTCCTCTCCCCCGCCCAGGCCACCGCCCGCGTCCCGGCGCTGGAGGGCGCGGGTTTCGAGGCCGCCGTGTTCACGCCCGGGTGCGCCACGATCGACATCCACGCGCTGCTCACCATGTACCTGGATCTGGCGCGAGAGGGCGGCGCGCAGCTCGCCCCCAGCACGCCGCTGGAGGCGGTGGAGGTGGATGGCGGCGCGATCCGCGCCGTGCGCGCCGGCGGACGGCGCGTGGCGACGCGGGCGCTGGTCAACGCCGCGGGGTTCCGCGCCAACGAGGTGGCGGCCCTGGCCGGGGTGCCCGAGTTGGCGTTCACCCCCGCACGGCGGCACCTGTTCGTCGCGGCGCTGGAGGGCGTGGACCGCGCCTGGCCCTTCGTGTGGGACATCACCCAGGGCTACTACTTTCGCCCCGAGGGGAGCGGCGTCCTCCTGTGCGCCTGCGACGAGACGCCCTGGCCCCCGGAGGACCCGCCCGTGGATCGCGGGGCGCGGGAAGACCTCGCCGAGAAGCTCGCCGCCCAGGCGCCCGCCCTCGCCGCGGCGCGCCCCATGCGGCAGTGGGCGGGGCTCCGCGTGCTCACGCCGGACGGGCGCTTCGCCATCGGCCCGGATCCCGCCCTGCGCGGGTTCACCTGGGTTGCGGGCCTGGGCGGGCACGGGATGACCACGTCCGGGGCCGTGGGCTGGCTGGGGGCGAGCGCCGTGCTCGACGGGACGCTTCCGGCCCCCTACGATCGCGCCTTCGCCCCAGCGCGGCTTCGCTGACGCGGGTCCGCTCGCCGGTCGTGTGGCAGGGAGCTACCGACGCCCGCGCTTGCGGCCGCCCTTGGCCTTCTTCCTGGGAGCGGGCGCCGGGACCGGCTCGGGCTCCACGGCGGGGGTGCCGTCGGCGTGGATGTGGACCTTCCCATCGGGGACCAGCACCTCGGCGGTCGCCCGCCGGGCGCGAAACATCCAGATGCCCGCGCCGAACAGCGCGATGGCCGCGAACTGCCCGGGGGTGAGCCCGAGGTACGTCTTGTCGGCCACGCGGAGGAAGTCCCAGGCGAAGCGAATGGGCATGTAGGCGAGCACGAACACGGTGAGATACCAGCCCGCCCAGTGGGGCTTGTTGCGCTGCCAGAAGAAGACGCCGGACATGAGCACCGCCCAGATGAGCTCGTAGAACCCGAGGTTGTGGCGGATCCCCGGCGTGAACGAGCGCCCCGGTGGGTAGGGCATGGCGAGCGCGAAGTCGGTGATGACGCCGGGGTGGTCGAAGGCGACCGTGCAGCCCGCGCGGCCGAAAACCCACGCGAACGTGAACCCGTAGATGATGGCGTCGGCGTAGGGCCAGAAGGGGAGCTTGTTGCGTCGGAGGTAGTAGATGAGCCCGAAGGTGCCACCCAGGAAGCCCCCGAACGAGCTGATGCCGTCCCAGAACTTCAGGAGCACGAGGGGGTCCTCAACGACGCGCTCGGGGAAGTAGAAGATGATGGAGTACCAGTGGGCCACGGCGAAGCCCACGATGACCGCCCACAGCGAAGCCTCGGAGATGACCCGCCGGTCCAACCCCAAGATCCTGGCCCGCCGGTCGGCCAGGACGGTGCCCACGATGATGGCCACGCCCACGAGGAAGCCGAACGGGTGGAGGGTCAGGGGCCCCAGCTCCACCGAGGGGATGTTGGGATAGGGGATGGAAGCCAATGTCTGCATTGGCACGAGCAAGGGCAGGGACATGGGCGCTCCACGGCCGTGGGGGCAAGGAAAGCGACGGGGCCTTACCACACCTCACCGGGCCGGTCACGGCGCGCGGTCCCCGATCCGCCACCTGCTCTGCGGACCGAGGCGCAGGAGGCCGCGTTTGGG
>CAYZID010000434.1:0-2872 GCA_964478315.1 uncultured Myxococcales bacterium
GCCCCCCCCAGCCCGGCGGCCAACAGCGCCTTGGCCTCGGACGCGAAGACCAGGCCACCGCCCCGCCCGGGCGGGGCCGACGCGTAGACGAGGGGCGCGATCCCCAAGGCGTCGCGCGCCAGGAGCAGGCGCCGGCGGCGGGCGTCCCACAGGGCGAAGGCGAACGCCCCGCGCAGGCGCTCCACGACCTCGTCGCCCCACGCGCGGTAGCCGTGGAGGATGACCTCCACGTCGCAGGCGCTGCGGAATCGCGCCCCCAACCCCTCCAGGCGACGGCGGAGCGCCCGGTGGTCGTAGATCTCGCCGTTGGCGACCAGCACCAGCCCGGCGGCCTCGAAGGGCTGGGCCCCGCCGGCCACGTCCACGATAGCCAAGCGCGTGGCCCCCAGGGCCAGGCCGGCGTGGGCGTCCACGTGGAGCCCCTCGCCGTCGGGCCCGCGGTGGGCGAGCGCCGCGGTCATGGTCCGCGCGGCACCCGCGAGGGTCCGGCCGGCCGAAGCGCGGACCTCACCGATCCCACCACGCGCCCCCCGAAACCAACCGCAGATGCCGCACATCAGAGGTCTCGGCCCAGAGGCTCTTGGCCCAGCCGGAGCTGGGTGGCGTTCTGGGACCGCGCCCGCCAGGCGCGCCGCAGCGCGGCCAGGCCGGGGCGCCCACCGGACGCCCGCCAGGCGTCGTAGGCCTGGCGCAACCCGTCGCCGTTGGCGTGGCGCGGGCGAAAGCCCAGGACCCGCCGAGCCCGCCGCGTGTCCAGCACGAAGTCGGCGGCGAAGACCTGGTACTGCTCGGGGACGAGGGGGCTCAGCCCCAGGGCGTGCCCCAAGCCCAGCGCGACGGCCAGGGCGCGCGACGAGGGCGAGGACCCCGAGGGGGACGGCGCCCACACGACGCGGCTCCGCGAGCCGGCGTGGGCGATGAGCTCCTCGACCTCGGCGCGCAGGGGCCGGCGGACGTCGCTGCCGATGTTGTAGACGGAGGCGCGACCGGGGCGCGCCGGCGCCCGAGCCGCCAGGAGGCAGGCGTCCACGAGGTCGTCCACGGCCGTGAACTGGAAGCGGTTGCGGCCGCCCCCCAGCAGGGGCACGGGGAGACCGGCGGCCACGAGCTGAAAGAGGAGCCCGAAGACGCCGGCGCGCCCCGGGCCCACAACCACGCGGGGGCGGAGGATGACGGCCTCCAGGCCCGCGCGAGCGGCGGCGCGCACGGCGTCCTCGGCGGCGCGCTTGCTGCGACTGTAGGGGTGGCCCGGCTGGAGGGGGGCGTCCTCGGGGATGGGGACGCGCGCGGGCGGCGGGACGCCGTAGACCGTGCTGGACGAGACGTGGACCAGGCGGCGGACGCCCAGCTCCCGGGCCACGCGGCAGACGACCTCGGTGCCGCCGGCGTTGATGGAGGTGTATTCCGCCTCGGGGGCGCGGGCGATGGAGGGGATGGCGGCCAGGTGGAAGACGGTGTCCGCGGGGGCGGAGGAGCCCTTGGGGCCGCGGAGGGCGCGGCGGACGGCGGCCTCGTGGCGGACGTCGGCGCGCACGAAGCGGGCGCCGCCCAGGGGGGCGGCGGGCGGGAGCCAGTCCAGGGCGGCGACCGAGGCGCCCAGCGCGCGGGCCAGGCGCTGGACGAGGGCCGTCCCGCAGAAGCCCGTGCCGCCGGTGACGACGACATGACCGCCTGGAACGTGCGCGCCGGAGACGTGACCGGCGGCGCTCACGCGGGCGACAGGTCGATCCCCTGCTCGCGGCACCAGGCCACCGAGCGCTCCATGCCCTCCCGGAGCGTGGACCAGGGCGCGTAGCCCAGCTCGTCCTTGGCGCGCTGGACGTCGCAGGCGATGTCCTCGGCCATCTCGCCCGCCACGTGGACCTCGGTCCAGTAGATACCGGCCGCCTGGAGGACGCCGTCGGCCACGCGGCAGGCGCGGCTCACCAGGGCGGGCAGCTTGCGGGGGCGGGGGCGGGGGCGCCCCAGGGCGTCGGCGATGGCGTTGTAGATCTCCACGGTCTCGTAGGGGCGCTCGTCGGCGATCCAGTAGACGCGGCCCACGGACTCGGGGCGATCCACGGCGGCGAACAGGGCGTGGACGAGGTGGTCCACGTAGGTGAGGCTGCGCAGGTTGTGGCCGGCGCCGAACATGACGGGGTGCCCCTCGGCGACCATGCGGAAGAAGCGCGTCTGGCGGTCCGCCTGGTTGGGGCCGTAGTACCAGCAGCCCCGAAGGATCGTGCCGTCGATGCGCCCGGCGCTGGTGGCGTCCAGGACGGCCCACTCGGCGTCGGCCTTGCTGCGGCCGTAGCCCATGTAGGGGCGCGGGGGGTCGGTCTCGCGGAAGGGGCGGCCCAAGGGGGTGGACAGGCCGGCCACGCTGTTGGAGCTCACGTGGAGAAAGCGGCGCGCGCCGGCTCGCGCCGCCTCGTCCACGAGGACGCGCGTGCCCTGGGCGTTCACGGCGTGGAGGGTGGCGAGCCCGCGGCGCGTGGGGTGGATGATGGCCGCCAGGTGAAAGACCGTGTCGCAACCGGCCACGGCCTCCGCCACGGCGCGCGGGTCGCGGACGTCGCCGTGGACGACCCGCACGCCGCCCGGCAGGTCGGGCAGGGCCTTGGGCGCCTCCTTGCCGGGCTCCACGAGGAGCGAGAGGTGGTGCAGCGAGGGGACGACGGGCGCGCGCTCATCGCCGTAGCCCACGCGGAGGATGTCCACCAGGCGCCCGCCCAGCCAGCCGGGCACGCCCGTCACGCAGAGGTTCTTCATGGGGAGAGACAACCACGACGGGCGGGGCTGGGCAACCAAGTCCGCGGGCCCGTGGCGGATCGGGGCGGGCCCCAGATCCGCCACCTACTCTGGGATTCGGCTTTGGATCCCGCGTGTGGGC
>CAYZID010000435.1:0-2824 GCA_964478315.1 uncultured Myxococcales bacterium
GCCCAAACGCGGCCTCCTGCGCCTCGGTCCGCAGAGCAGGTGGCGGATCGGGGCCCAGGGCGCGGCGCGTGGATTTGCGGTGGCCGGCGGGCTGGCCGTGTGCCAGGGTGGGGGCGTGAGGGAGGCGGAGACAGAGGACGGGGCGGGCGTCGTGGACGGCCGGGTGCGGCGGGCGGCCGCGCTGCGGCGCGAGCGGCGGACCCAGATCCTGGCCGCGGCCCGGCGCGTCTTCGCCCGTGACGGCTACCACGGGGCGTCGATCAAGGCCCTGCTGGACGAGGCCGGCGTGGCGCGGGGGACCTTCTACGCGCACTTCGACTCCAAGCAGGCGGCCTTCCGGGAGGTCCTGTTCGAGTTCGTGGAGCGGCTCACGGGCGTCTTGGAGCCCGTGGACATTCGCTCGACCGTCTCGCCCTACGACCAGCTCCTGGGGAACGTGACCCGCGCCCTGGGGCTGTTCGACGAAGACCCGGCCTTCGCGCGCCTGCTGTTTCACCAGGCCCAGGGGGTGTCCGAGGAGGTCCGCGGCCACATCGAGGCGTTTTATGGGCGCGTGACCGCGCTCCTCACCCGATCCCTGGACACGGGCACGCGCATCGGCATGGTGCGGCCCGGGGACAACGGCCTGCGCGCGGCGTTCATCTTGGGTGCCCTGAAGGAGATGGCCGCTGGCTGGCAGGGCAGCCAAGACGCGACCCAGCGCGAGGCCAGCGCCCGCGCCCTGCTGGACTTCGTCCTGGAGGGGCTCCTGCCGCGGGCCTGAGCGGGACGGGCGAGGCCGGCGGCGCTCAACCGGTGAGGGCGTCAGGGCCAGCGCGCAGCAGCACCGCCAGCTCATCGCGGGTCTGGACGCGGAGCTTGCGATAGGTGCGCTGGAGCTGGTTGGCGAGCGTCCTGCGGGACACCGAGCGCGCCCGAGCGACCTCGTCCGGATGTTCCCCGCGCGCGACCGCGAGCGCCACCGCCCGCTCCGCGGGGGTGAGCTGGGTGAGGGCCCGAGGGGCCGCGTCGAGGGTGAGCGCCCAGAGGTCCAGTTCGCGCCCTCGGAGGTGGGCGATACGGTGGGCGATGGGCCCCGCGGATGGTTCAGCGGCAGTGGTGGGGTCGGCGGTCAGCGAGGCGAGCGCGGCCAGCGTGCCAGCGACGTCCCCGCTGGAGCGCAGCCCCAGCTTCCAGCTCACCTCGTCGAGCTCCCGGGAGACGGTGCTCTGGCTGATGTCGAGCGACATGGCGATCTGCTTGCCGGACCATCCGGCTTGGAGCCACGCGACGATCCGCCGCTGCCGCGGTGAGAGGGAGCGCTCGCTGGACGCACCCGGGAGGTGGGCCCAGAGGAACGAACTCCCCGTGGGGGTGGGGCGCCGGGCCACGAGCGACAGTCCGCCTGCCAGCAAGACGCGCGCGAACTCCTCGGCCAGCTCCCACGGCCCGGCCGAGGCGGGGGCCGAAGCGGACCTCACGCCGCCCGCGCGCCAGGCCCCCACCAGGCGGCGCAGCCGCAGGGCCGAGCGCGCGTGGTCCGCGACGATCGCCGCCAGACGGTGGTCTCGGGGGGAGGTCTTGCCGGGGCGCGGCGTGGGCGTCCCCAGCATGAGCCCACGGCCGTCCTCGTCCACGGCGATCGTGCCCAGGAAGTCGCGCACGCCAGGCGGGCACAGGCGCTCGAACGGGTGGGCTCCGTAGGCATCGCGGCCGCTGACGATCGCGCGGGGGGTGCCATAGGCCGAGGCTGAGCGGGCCGGCCCGAAGGCGCTCGCGAAGCGCTCTGGGAGCGCCCGGAACACGCGTGCGCGGCGCTCTACGACCCCGGCCACTCCCACCGCGCCGGTCCGGAGGGCGGTCTCGCTGGCGCGGAAGGTCCAGGCCATCACCCCCGCTCCGCGGCTCCAGCGCGGCGCGAGCGCGCGCGCGATCCCTCCAACCCAGGCCTCGTCGTCTCGGCCCACGGCGTAGAGGGGAGCGAGGACGTCTCCCGGGTTGCCGCCGAACTTGCCCATCACGGCTCCAGCCTATCCGCGTTCGCGGCGGGGCAGCAAGGTGTGCAGCGAGAGCGTGAAAGGAATACTCATGGGAGCCGGGACGCACCCTCGGTGCCTGGCGGTGGGCCGTGGCCCAATCCTCTGCACCAAGGCGTGCAAGAACAGCCCATCGAGAGCCCCCGGGCGCCGGCCGCATGGTTCACGTGGAAGTCGCTCGGTCGCGCGCTCAGGGACGATCGTTACGGGCAAGCCGAGCCCGCACATCTCCTTGGCGCGCGAGCGGCGCGAAGCGAGAGAAGTCTCGCTGCGAGGCAGTCGCGTACCTCACGACAGGAGACAGGAATGGGAAGCCCCGGACCGACGCCGTGGGGCCCCGCGCGAATGCGACCCAAGACAAGAACGCGGGGGCTCGGAGCCTCAAGGCGATGATCAAGGGAATGGGGGGCTATCGGGCGCAGCAGTCAGCCCTCCAGCCGTCGCCATCGGCGTCGTCGTTCGCGCGCGCCGCGGCCCTCGTGGTCGCGGCATTGGGGGCCTTCTCTGTGTGGGTCGCCAGGACCACGTCCACGCCGGAGCCGTCGCCGGGGGTGTCAGTGGGACGCGGCCCCGCGTCCCGCCCCTTCGCCCCCCGGCGTCGTCGTCCACCTTCGACCGCCTCCCGGCCCCCACGGCACCGGCCCCATTCTGGCACCCCGCCGCCCATCCCTCCCGCCCGCCCGCACCCACCCCACCGCCCTCCCGCCTCGCGCTCCCGCCGCTCGCGCCCCTCCTCCCCCGCCCCCGGCACCTCGCCCCCCGCCGGCCGCCGCGCAACCCCGCGCCCACGCCCCCCTCACCCGTCCGCG
>CAYZID010000436.1:0-2771 GCA_964478315.1 uncultured Myxococcales bacterium
CCGCCCACACGCGGGATCCAAAGCCGAATCCCAGAGTAGGTGGCGGATCTGGGGTAGCGCCTCGGGGAGCCGGGCGCGCGGGGTCCCGCGCGACGGAGAACAGAGGCCGGGCGCGCGCGCAGAGGCGCCTGGGACAAGATTGGCACGCGCGGTGCTTGACCGCCCCAGGGCTGGGCTTACCTTCCGCGTCGCAGCGGGTCGCACGCACCCCCTCGAAGACCGCAGACATCGCACAATGGGCCGCCCGTCGCTTTGGAGTAGGGCCCCCGCGACGCTAGGAGAGGTACGCTATGGGCAAGATCATCGGAATCGATCTGGGAACCACGAACTCGGTCGTCGCCGTCATGGAGGGCGGTGAGCCCAAGGTGATCCCCAACCAGGAGGGCGCCCGCACGACGCCGTCCGTGGTGGCTTTCGATGACAAGGGGCAGACCCTGGTGGGCCAGGTGGCCCGGCGCCAGGCCGTCGTGAACCCGGAGCGCACGCTCTTCTCGGTCAAGCGCCTCATCGGGCACCGCTACGACGAGGTCGCCAAGGAGTTGGAGCGCCTCCCCTACAAGGTCACGCGCGCCTCCAACGGGGACGCCACGATCGAGGTGGGCGACCGCCGCTACTCACCGCCGGAGATCTCCGCCAAGGTCCTCGGGAAGCTCAAGGCCGCGGCCGAGAAGTACCTGGGCGAGCCGGTCACCGAGGCGGTGATCACCGTCCCCGCCTACTTCAACGACAGCCAGCGTCAGGCGACGCGGGACGCGGGGCGCATCGCGGGGCTCGAGGTCAAGCGCATCATCAACGAGCCCACGGCGGCGGCGCTGGCCTACGGGCTCAACAAGAAGAAGTCCGAGACCGTGGCGGTCTACGACTTCGGCGGCGGCACCTTCGACATCTCCATCCTCGAGATCAGCGAGGAGCTCGTGGAGGTGCGGTCCACGGCGGGTGACTCCCACCTGGGCGGCGACGACGTGGACCACACCATCGTCGACTGGCTCATCGAGGAGTTCAAGAAGGACCAGGGCGTCGACCTGCACAACGACAAGATGTCCCTCCAGCGCCTCCACGAGGCGGCCGAGAAGGCGAAGATCGAGCTCTCCAGCGCCACGGAGACGGAGATCAACCTCCCGTTCATCACGGCGGACGCCACGGGGCCCAAGCACCTCATCATGAAGCTCACGCGGGCCAAGCTGGAGCAGCTCGCGGCGCACGTCTTCGAGCGCACCATGGGGCCCTGTGAGCGAGCCCTCAAGGACGCGGGGGTCTCCAAGAGCGACATCGACGAGGTCATCCTGGTGGGCGGCTCCACGCGCATCCCGCGCGTGCAGGAGATGGTCAAGGACTTCTTCGGCAAGGAGCCCAACCACTCGGTGAACCCCGACGAGGTCGTGGCCTTGGGCGCGGCCGTCCAGGGTGGCGTGCTCTCGGGCGAGGTGACCGACGTCCTCCTCCTGGACGTCACGCCGCTGTCGTTGGGGATCGAGACGCAGGGCGGCATCATGACGGTGCTCATCCCGCGCAACACGACCATCCCGGCGGCCAAGAAGCAGATCTTCTCCACGGCCGACGACAACCAGACGGCCGTGACCGTCCACGTCCTCCAGGGCGAGCGCAAGATGGCGGCGGACAACCGGACGCTGGCGCAGTTCAACCTGGAGGGGATCCCCCTGGCCCCGCGCGGCGTGCCGCAGATCGAGGTGGCCTTCGACATCGACGCCAACGGCATCCTCCACGTGAGCGCCAAGGACAAGGCGACGAACAAGGAGCAGAAGGTCGAGATCAAGGGCGGGAGCGGGCTGAGCGAGGCCGAGGTGGAGCGCCTCATCCGCGAGGCCGAGAGCGCCGCCAAGGAGGACGAGGCCCGGCGGGAGCTGGCCGAGCTCAAGAACACCGTGGACAGCATGAGCTACCAGCTCGACAAGCAGCTCAAGGATCTGGGTGACAAGGTGGACGCCGCCGACAAGGCGCGCATCGAGGAGGCGGTCGCCGCGGCGAAGAAGGCCGTGGAGGCGGGCGAGAAGGCCGGGCTGGAGAAGGCCAAGGCCGACCTGGAGGCCGCCGCCCACAAGCTGGCGGAGAAGGCCTACCAGGGCGCGGCTGGGCCCCAGCCGGGCGCTGGCGCCCAGGGCGGCCCGCAGCCCGGCGCGGGCGCGGCCGGTGGCGGTGACGACGACGTCATCGACGCGGAGTTCGACGCCAACTGACGCCGCGGCCTCGCCCCTAGAAGCATGATTCACAGCCCCCTCCCGTCGCGGACCGCGGTGAGCGCGGCACGTCCGCGGCCGCCCAAGCCCTCGAATTGACTACGGCCAGTCCTTCGGGCTTGGGCGACCACGGCCGCACCACCCTCGCTCGCGCCCGCTCGGTCCGGGTTCTGCATCATGCTTCCAGAAGCATGATTCACAACGTCTCCCGTCGCCAGGCTTGCTCTCGTGATTCCAGGCGGTTCCACTCGTCGGTCACGTGCCACCAGCACGCTCCCTCCTCGCGAAACCACCTGAAATCACGACGCGGCGCCTGGCTCGGTCCGCCCTTGTGAATCATACTTCTAGCTTTCCACACCGACGCCCTCCCCCCTCGCGCTTCGAGGGGCGGAGGGCGTCTCCGTTTGCAGGCAGGACTCCGAGGGCCCGATCCGCCACCTGCTCTGCGGACCGAGGCGCAGGAGGCCGCGCTTGGGCAAGGAGGCAAGCGGCTGGGCGCGGAGGCGTGGCCGCGTCACGTTGAGCACCCAGTCGCGCAGCCCGACGCCGCCCACACGCGGGATCCAAAGCCGAATC
>CAYZID010000437.1:0-2740 GCA_964478315.1 uncultured Myxococcales bacterium
CTGAGGGCTTTGTCAAGGGATCCGAGGACCCCCGACGCGAGCCCCACCGGCTCGGCCGGCATCGTCAGCGGCGACCGCGACGGCGACGCAGCCTCTCGAGATCGAGCACCACTCCATCTCCACCCCCGATGGCTGGCGCCTGGCGCTCAAGGTGACCCGCGCCCCCCAGGCTTTGCGCCCGGCGCTCCGTCCCCTGCTCATCATCCCCGGCTACGGGATGAACGCCTTCATCTTCGGCTACCACCCCCGCGGGACCTCCATGGAGCGCTCCTTGGCCGAAGCCGGCTTCGAGGTGTGGTCGGCGAACCTCCGCAACCAAGGCCCCTCCCGGCGCGAGCGCCCCGGCGCGCCTCCCCCCTCGCTCCGCGCCTTCGCCGAGGTCGACGTGCCGACCGCCATCGCCGGGGTGCTGGCGCGCACCAAGAGCCGCGGGGATCGTGTGGACGCCATCGGCGCCAGCCTCGGGGGCTCGCTCCTCTACGCCCACATGGCGCTCCAGCCCGACCACCGCGTGGGCTCCGTCGTGGCCATCGGCAGCCCCCTGCGCTGGGTCCAGACCCATCCCCTCGTCCGCGTCGTCTTCGGTTCGCGCACGGTGGCGTCGTCCCTGCGCATGCGGGGGACCCGGACCCTCGCCACGCTGGCCCTGCCTTTCCTCGCGCGCGTCCCCTCGGTGCTGTCCATCTACATGAACACCAACCTCACCGACGTCCGGCACGCCCGAGAGCTCACCAAGACTATCGAGGACCCCCACCCGCGCGTAAACGCGGACATCGCCAAGTGGATCGCCGCCAAGGACATGGTCCTGCGGGGCACCAACGTCACCACGGCCCTCGCCCGCGAGCGCGGCCCCGTCCTCGTCGTCCTCGCGAACCGGGACGGCATCGTCCCCGTGCCCTCGGCGGCGTCCGTCGAGGAGGCTTGGGGCGACCCGGACGCCGTGGATCGCCTGGAAGTGGGCGACGACGAGAGCTGGTACGCCCACGCCGACCTGTTCGTGGGCGACCCCGCGCCTCAGACCGTCTTCGCGCCCATGGCCCGGTGGCTCGCCGCGCACAACGGCTGAGGGGCGCGGCGGCATCCGCCGCCGCGCCTGCGGGCGGGTCGTCGTGGCGACGGGTGGGCTGGGGGCTCAGTAGTTGCCCTGGGGGGGCATGGTGTTGGTGTTGCCGAAGTCCCCGGTGGGGCGGAACCAGGTGCTGGTGTCCGGGGCGGGGATGGCGTCGTCCTTGAGGCAGATGAGCGCGTCCTTGGCGCCGTAGCAGGCCACGCCCGCCCGGGGGACGATGGGTTGCTGGCCGGAGTAGTCCTCCAGGCGTGTGCTCCGTGTGGGGAGACTGCGATGTCGGAGGACCTTCCCGTCCGCGTCCAGGACGTACAGCTCGTCCGAGTAGTTCGTCAGGTCCGATGTGGGCCCCCGCCACAACAGGTCGAGGACGACCAGCCGTCCGTCCACGCCGATCACGGGCGGGCTCCCTCGTCCCAGCGTGGAGCCATGGTAGTTCTTCAGCTCGAGCCCGTAGGCGCCGTCCATCACGGACTGCATCCCGAATGCGAAGACTTCTCCGTCGGCGGTGACCGTGCTGCACCAAGCTGGGGCTGGGTGGGTGCGGCCATCGATGAACCACTTGGTCTTGCCGGTTGTGAGGTCGAAGGCCCACTGGTTGCCCATGTAGAGGGTCCCGTCGGGGCCAGCGATGGGCCCCTTCTTCGTGTCGTGCGGGCAGCCCCAGCCGGCGGTTTGGGCCCACCACTCGGTGGGCCAGCCCGGCGTCGTCAGAACGGGGTGCTGGTCCACGAGCTCGCCGTCGAAAGTGAAGCGCTGGATGCCGTTGTTGGGCGTCACCGTGATGACGTGGCCGAAGGCGACGATGGGCGCCCAGGGGACGCGGAAGCCCAACGACAGGGCAGTCATGTGCTCTCCCTTGGGGCCCACGGGCACGGACGCTTCGGACTCTGGACCCACCTTCACTTTCCAGCGCAGGTGTCCGCTGAGGTCGATGGAG
Organism: uncultured Myxococcales bacterium; assembly: GCA_964478315.1. Classification (GTDB taxonomy): domain Bacteria; phylum Myxococcota_A; class UBA9042; order PHBI01; family JAAZYN01; genus CAYZID01. The sequence continues at coordinate 2,007 of CAYZID010000437.1, forward strand.
ACCAGCCAGGGCCCGAGCGCGAAGTAGAGGTTCTCGTCGGGGTCGAGAGCGCCGCTCACGGAAAAGCCCTGGGCCCTGCACGACGGACAGTCCCGTACCCAGTACTCTCCGGCTGGCGGCCAGTGCCACAGGCGTACGCCATCCGGGCCGTAGCGGGACACGCTGCCGCCATGCCTGACCTCGATGGTGGGGTAGCTGGACGAGCCCTCGTCCACGGACAGGACGTAGAACCCACCGTCGGAGGTGACGATGAGGCCATTGTACCAGCTCGCTGGGGCCTCGGGAGGCTCGTCCCACAGCTCGTGCCCGTCCTCCAAGGAGTGGGCGCGGATGTAGCAAGGGCGGTCCCACACCGGGGGGGGCAGGTAGCAGTCGGAGCAAGGCTCTCGGTTCCCCGTGTATCTGCACGTGACCACATAGAGCCGGTCCTTGTAGACGGCGAAGTCTCCCGTCACGACGATCGGCGAGTCCGGCCAGTCCGCGTCAACGCCCGCGTCGTAGTCGTACCTCCAGAGCACCTCCGCGGCCCGGGGTGGGGGGGGCGGCGTAATCGGAGGGAGGGGCAGACCACCGCCCTGCCCGGTCTCACAGCCCGAGCCCGCCGTGGCGACGACGGTCACGCCGCCCAGGCCCAGGAAGCCTCCCAGGCCCAGGGCACCCCCGAGGGCCCAGAGGCCCGCGAGGGTTCCCACGAGCAAGGCGGCGGCGCCCGCCGTCTTGCTCCGGTTCTTCCC
>CAYZID010000438.1:0-2700 GCA_964478315.1 uncultured Myxococcales bacterium
CCCAAACGCGGCCTCCTGCGCCTCGGTCCGCAGAGCAGGTGGCGGATCTGGGCATGGCCTGGCGCCCTCGCGGGGCTCGTGCCAGACTCCCTGGCCGCCCCGCGCGCACCGGCCTCGCGCCGGAGGGTTCGGGGCGCCCCCACTCGCTCCCAGGAGGCAAGCATGGCAGCGGACGCGGACGTCCTCGTCCTCGGCGCCGGCATCAGCGGCATGGCCTTCGCCGAGCGCGCCCAGCGCGCCGGGCGCACGGTGACCGTCTTGGAGGCCAGCGACCGCGTGGGGGGCTGCCTCCACTCCGAGCGGCTCGATGGCGGACCCGGCGACGGCGACGGCGACGCCTACTGGTACGAGCTCGGCGCCCACACCTGCTACAACAGCTACGGGGGGCTGCTGGACATCCTCGGCGAGGTCCGCCTCCGCGACCGCCTCCTCGCCCGCGAGAAGGCTCCGTTCCGGCTGCTCACGGAGGACGGCGTCACGCCCATCGCCAAGCGCCTCAAGAAGCTCCCCCTCCTCGCCGCCCCCTTCCGGCTCCTGGGCGCCCGCAAGGACAAGGACCACCGCACGGTGCGCGACTACTACGGCCGCCTGGTGGGCCGGGACAACTACGACCGCGCCTTCGGCGCCCTGCTCTCGGCCGTCCCCAGCCAGGACGCCAGCGACTTCCCCGCCGACATGCTGTTCAAGAAGCGCCCGCGGGACAAGGCGGCCCCGCGCAGCTTCACGGTGGACGGGGGCCTGGGCGCCATCCCCGAGGCCATCGCCCGCCTGCCAGGGGTGGAGGTCCACCTCGGCGTCCGCGCCGCGGGCCTGACCCTGCGGGGCTCGGACGTGGACGTGACCACCGAGGGCGGCGAGCGCTGGCGCGCCAAGGTCGTCGTCCTCGCCACGCCGCCGGACCGGGCGGCGGCCATCACCCGGGGCGGGCTGCCCCGCCTGGCCGACGCCCTGGGCAAGATCGCCGTGGCCGAGGTGGACACCCTGGCCCTCGTCCTGCCCCACGAGGCCGTCTCCCTGGAGCGCGTGGCGGGCCTGGTGCCCGTCCCCTCCGACGACTTCTTCTCCGTCGTCACGCGCGACGTCGTGCCCCACCCCACGCTGCGGGCCTTCGCGTTCCACTTCCGCCCCGGGCTCTCCCCGGAGCGGCGCCGCGCCCGCGCCCTGGAGGTCCTGGGGGTCGAGCCCACGCAGGTCCGCGCCTGGGCCGCGCGCACGAGCCGCCTCCCCTCGCCGCGTCTGGGCCACCGGGCGCTGGTCCAGGCCATCGACGGCGCCATCGCGGGGCGCCCCGTGGCGGTGGTGGGCGCCTACTTCGCCGGCCTGGCCATCGAGGACTGCGTGGGGCGCGCCCGCGCCGAGGCCGCCCGCGTCCTGCGCCGGGAGGGCTGAGGCCCGGACGGCCCATCGCCGCGCCCCTCTCGTCGATTCACTTGCGCGGGCTGCGGGGCACGGGGCGCCGCGACTCCAGGACGTTGTTGGCCCAGTACTGGAGCGTGTCCACGAGCCGGTCGCGCTCCGCGCGGGGCATGGTCCGGCGGATCTCCACGCGCTCCCGGGGGTCTTCGGCCAGGTTCCAGATGCGGAGCTTGTTGTAGGGCTTCACGAGGACGACCTTGTAGGGCCACAGCACCATGCCCTTCTGGGGGAGCGCCGTGGCCTTCTCCTTCTCGAAGAAGACCGGCGGGTGCGGGGGGTCCTCGCCACGGAGGTAGGGCGTGAGGGTGACCCCGCGGAGATCGGGGTCCGGGTCGATCCCGGCGAGGTCCAGGAGCGTCGGCGCCAGATCCAGCAGAGACACCGGGCGCCGCACGCGCCCCGGGGTGAACCCCGGCCCCCGCACGATGAGGGGCACGCGGATGACCTCGTCGTTGAGCGTGGGGCCGTGGTAGAGGTGCCCGTGGTCCTGCGCCTCCACGAGCCCCTCGCCGTGGTCGGCCGTGAAGACGACCACCGTGCGGTCGTCGAGCCCGCGGACCTGGAGGCCCGCCAGGAGCCGCCCCACCTGGGCGTCCGTGAAGGCGACCTCCTGGTCGTAGCGGCCCACGCGGTCGTCCCCCAAGGCGCCATAGCCCTCATGGCGCAGGTAGGGCGCATGCGGATCCCCGTAGTAGGCCCAGAGGAAGAAGGGCTCGGTGGGGGCGTCCACCTCGCGGTCCAGCCACGCCAGGGCGCGGTCGGTCACGCAGTCGCTCGTGGGGTGGCTCCGCCAGGGCGCGCGCTCCAGGATGCACCCCACGTCGTGCTCGTCCACGCCCTGGGCCATGCCGCTCCACCGGCGGAAGTAGCTCACCGAGTGGACGGCGGCGGTGTGGTAGCCGGCCGCCTTGAGGCGCTCGGGGAGGAGCCGCTCCTCCTCCAAGACCGTGGGCCACTGCCCCTCGGTGCGGGCGATCTCCGTGAAGTACTTCCCGGTGACCATGGCGGGCACCGAGAACATCGTCTTGGGGCCCGCGGCGCGCGCCTGCTCGAAGACGACGCCGCCCTCCGCCCAGGCGTCCAGGTTGGGCGAGGTGTCGCGCCCGTAGCCGTAGGTCCCCAGGTGGTCGGCCCGGAGCGTGTCCACGACGATCCACACGATGTTCGGCGGGCGCGGCGACGGGCGCAGCGTGGCGACGCTGGGCGAACCCGTCCCGCCAGCCGCCGCGCTGTCCCTCATACACATCTCCGAGCCCACGAGACAGGCAGAAATCTCGTATGCCG
>CAYZID010000439.1:0-2677 GCA_964478315.1 uncultured Myxococcales bacterium
CCTCCCCCCCGCCCTGGGCATGGTGGGCCACAGCGCCCCCCTCGTGGCCCTCCGCGACGCCCTGACGCGCGCTGCGGCCACGGACGTCCCCGTGCTCCTGCGCGGCGAGACGGGCACGGGCAAGGAGCTCGCCGCCCGCGCCCTCCACGAGACGTCGGCCCGGGCGCGCGGGCCCTTCCGGGCCGTGGACATGGGGACGCTGCCGCCCACGCTGGCCGCCTCGGCCCTGTTCGGCCACACCAAGGGGGCCTTCAGCGGTGCCGAGCGCGCGCGCAAGGGTCACCTGGCGCTGGCCCACGGGGGCACGCTGCTCCTCGACGAGATCGGCGAGAGCCCCCCCGAGGTCCAGGCCATGCTCCTGCGCGTGCTGGAGACGGGGCGATGCCTCCCGGTGGGCGGCGACCGCGAGATGACCGTGGACGTGCGCGTCGTGGCCGCCACGGACGCGGACCTGGAGGCCGCCGTGGCCCAGGGGCGCTTCCGCGGCCCCCTGCTCCATCGCCTGGCGGGCGTGGTCCTGGAGCTGCCGCCCCTGAGAGAGCGCCGCGAGGACGTGGGGCTCCTCCTCGTCCACTTCCTGCGCCGCGAGCTGGAGGCCGTGGGGGCGGCGGGGCGCCTGGACCCGGCGGGCTCCCAGCCCGACGGGAGCGGGGCGGCCGCTCCGGCCCCCTGGCTCGGGGCCGGGCTGGTGGCCGCGCTGGCGCGCTATGACTGGCCGGGGAACGTGCGTGAGCTCCGGAACGCCGCGCGGCAGATCGCCGTCTTCAGTCACGACGCCCCCCGCGCCTCCCTGGGCCCGGCGTGGGAGCGCCGAGTGCGGGGTGCGTCCGGCGAGCCCCTGGGGGCCCCGGCGGCTGGGCCCCAGGCGCGGCGCGACGACGACGCCGAGCTCCCCAGACCCGCCACGCCCCCGTCGGACGCGGTCATCCTGGACGCCCTGCGCGCCCACGACTGGCGCGTGGCCCCGGCAGCCAACGCGCTCGGCCTGGCGCGCTCCACCCTCTACGACTGGATGGAGCGGTCGCCCGACGTGCGCAAGGCGAGCGACCTCACGCGCCAGGAGATCGAGGGCGCCCTGGCCGCGGCGGGCGGCGATCGCGCCGCGGCCGCGCGGGCGCTGCGGGTCTCGGCGCGAGGGCTCACCCTGCGCCTCCGCTCCCTTGGGGGAGACTAGACCCCGAGATCATTACCTTTCCGAAAGCGAACAGTTGCCCCGCGGTAACCGTTCCCCGGGGCGCGGCCCGCCCCGGGCTTCGGAGGGTGCGGTGGGCGCGTGCTAGTTTCGCTGCCATGACGAGGGCGAAGACGGCGAAGGGGACGGCGGCGATCTGCCCGCAGTGTCTCGCGCGCTATGACGAGGCGACCGGGCGCTGCGCCGTGGACGAGGAGCGTCTGGTGGAGTTGGACGCGACCGAGCGGGATCCCCGCATCGGGTCGGTCGTCCGAGACAATTACCTCATTACGGGGGTCCTGGGGCGCGGGGGGATGGGCGTCGTGTATCGAGCGTGGCAGCGCTCCACGCACCGCCCCGTGGCCATCAAGACCCTCCACGGCGGCGGCGCGCCCCGGGCCAAATCGGCCGAGGCCCGCTTCGTGCGCGAGGCGCGCATCACCGCCAGCCTGCGCAGCCCCAACACGGTCACGGTCCACGACTTCGGCCGCTTGGACGACGGGGACTTCTTCCTGGTCATGGAGCTGCTGGAGGGCCAGCCGCTGGACGAGGTCCTCGCGGCCCGGGAGCGCCTGAGCTTGGCCGAGGTCCGGGACGTGGGCGTGCAGACCTGCCGCTCGCTGAGCGAGGCCCACGCCCGCGGCGTGGTCCACCGCGACCTCAAGCCCTCGAACCTCGTCCTGGAGACCACGCCCTCGGGGGAGCCCCTCGTGAAGGTCGTGGACTTCGGCATCTCCAAGCTGGCCGACGAGGCCGCCACCCAGGTCACGCGCGAGGGAGCCACCCTGGGGACGGCGGTCTACATGGCCCCGGAGCAGGTGCAGTCCGCCGAGACGGCCGGCCCGCCCGCCGACCTCTACGCCCTGGGCGCGACCCTCTTTCACTTGGCCGCGGGCCGCCCGCCCTTCGTGGACTCCAGTCAGATCGGCCTGCTGTTCAAGCACGCCAGCGCCCCGCCGCCCGCCCTCACGGAGTTCGTGCCCGACACGCCGGAGGCTACCCAACTCGCGGGGATCTTGGAGCGATGCCTGGCCAAGAGCCCCGAGGGGCGCTACCCGTCCGCCGACGCCCTGCGCGACGCCCTCCTCCGCCCGCCCTTGGGGGCCCTCGCCACGAGATCGCCCGCCAAGGCAAAGCGCACCCAGGCGTTCGGCGCAGGCGCCTTGGAGGCCGCGCCAGCGACCGGGGCCGGTGCCCTGCTGGGCCCGTCCACGGAAACCCTCTCGCCGGCCGGGGCCGCCACCGACCTGGGCGCCGACCCCATCGCCCCCGCGGGCCTGGAGACGGGTGCTCGCGGTGAGCGGCCCACCCCAGAGCCGCCCCGTCGCGCCGCGGACGCCCCCACGGGCCCCAGCGAGGCCCGTCGACGGCCGCGCTGGCTCGTCCCCGCCGCCCTGGGGACCCTCGACGGCCCGGCCGCGCCGCCTCGTACCCCTCCCTTACCCACACCCGGCCATCCGCACCCACTACTCTCTGCTCACCTCCGCACGCAGCCGTATCCGTCCA
>CAYZID010000440.1:0-2670 GCA_964478315.1 uncultured Myxococcales bacterium
CGTGGTCGAGGATGTGGACTTCCAGGTCGGCCGCACCGGGGCGATCACCCCGGTCGCGCGCCTACACCGCGCACCTGCGGGGCGGACCTACCGAGGAGGTGCGTGTCGTGGTGGTCGACCGGGTGACCGGGAGCTGGGGCCACCTGCTCGTGGACGCCCTCACGTTCGTCGACCTGCCCTGAACAAGACCGTCGGCGGGAGAGCCTGTCCGCACACCTCGGGGCGGGGGAGGGTTGGGCGGTGGGGGGCGCGTAAGGGAGGCGCCCGAGTAGCCCGCCGGGGGCTTGGGACTGCGGGTGTGGGTGGACTGCGGGTGTGGGGGTGTAGCGGTGTGGTAGGCTGGAGACCTCGGGGACGTGGATTGCGGAGGAGGTCGGGCGATGGCGCGCGGGCGGAAGGTGCGGGTGGCTTACGGGCGCATCGGGCAGGAGACGAACGCCTTCTCGCCCGTGCAGACGACCATGGAGGACTTCCGTCGGACGCACTTCCTGGAGGGCGCCGCGCTGGAGGCGGCGTGCCGCCCGCGAGGGGTAGAGGCCAAGGGGTTCACGCGCAACGCCGAGCTGTCGGGCTTCGTGAAGGCTGCGCGCGCGTACCGGGGGCGGCTGGAGCTGGTGCCCTTGTTCAGCGCGTGGACCGTCCCTGGCGGCCCGCTGAGCGCCGACACGTTTGCCGAGCTGCGCGAGCGCCTGGACGACGCCCTGGTGGCGGCGGGGCCTATCGACGGGCTGTTCCTGTCGCTGCACGGAGCCATGCGGGCGGTGGGGACCCAGGAAGACCCGGAGGCCGTCTTTCTGGCGGACGTGCGTCGGCGCGTGGGAGACATCCCGCTGGGCGTCTCCCTGGATCTCCACGCGAACCTTACGCCCGAGAAGGTCGGTCCCGTGGACGTCTTGGCGGGCTATCACACGAACCCACATCGCGACCACGCCGCCACGGGGTATCGTGTGGGCAGGGCGCTCCTGGCGACGGTCTTGGGGCAGGCGCACCCCACGACGGCTTGGCGGTTCTTGCCCATGGTCTTGGGTGGGGGGGCCACGGTAGACGTGCTACCGCCCATGTGGTCCGTGTTTCGGAGGCTGCGAGCCTTGGAGAGAGACCGGCGCGTGCTGACGGCCAGCCTGTTCATGTGCCACCTTTGGAATGACTCGCCCGATCTGGGGTGGGCTACGCACGTGGTCACCGACGGCGATCAGGCCCTGGCCGACCGTTTGGCCGAAGAGCTCGCCGACCAGGCCTGGGCGGTGCGCCACAAGATGCCGCCGCGCTTCGCCACGGCCGAGGAAGCCATCGCGGACATTCGGCGGGCGCGACTGCGGAGGCGCCTGGGGACAGCGCTCGTCAGCGACACCTCGGACGCCGTGGGGGCGGGGGGTACAGGAGAGAACACGAACCTGTTGGCCGCCTTGCTGGAGCACGGGCAGGGCCTGCTGAGCTATGTCCCGCTGCGAGCTCCGGACGTCGTCGCCAAGCTGTGGGAGTTGGATGATGGAGACCTGGGGGACGGAGCCCGCGAGCTGCCGTGGACGGTGGGCGGCAAGCTGGACCCCAAGCACAACCCGCCGCTGGAAATCGCAGGCCGTTTGGTGCGCAAGAGGCGCCACCACGCCTTTGGGCGCATGGCGGTGCTGGAGGTGGGCGACGTGCGCCTGGTGCTCACGGAGAACACGCCGCTCGCCATGAAGCCGGCCTTCTACCAGGACGTGGGGTTGAACCCGTGGAAGGCGGACATCGTAGTGGCCAAGAGCTTCTTCCCCTTCCGGCTCTTCTTCCTTCCCATGAACCGAAAGACGGTCTACGTGCGGACGCGGGGCATCACGGACGTGCATCTCGTGGAGACGCTGCCGCTGAACCAGCCCACGCATCCCATGTCGCCGGTGGCCCACTGGCGCCCTGCCGACAAGCAGCGCCGCGGCGTCTAGCGAGTTCCCATCCTGAAAAGCCTCCCGTCGCCGCGACGGCCGCTGCACGCACCATGCGCGTCCCCGCAACCACTTGAAGTAGCGCTGCTACTCCGGCGGGTTGCGTGAACGCACCTGGCACGCACATCGACTCGCCGTGGCTCGGTCCGCCTTTTCAGGATGGGAACTAGCGAGCTCCCATCCAGACCAGCTTCCCGTGGTCGCGACGAGTCGTCCACGTGAACACTGGGTTCGGCGTTCGCGCCTGAGGGCCCCCTCGCGGGCGATCGTCGAACACCGCGCCTCGCCCCCCCCACCCCACCGCGACGGCCCCCACACTTACTCTCGGTCATCCTAACACCTCAAGACCACTACACCCAGCCCCCCCACCCCTTACTCTCGGTCCGCCCAAGTCACTGAGACCACTGCACCCACCTTGCTGCACTCCAGGCCGCCCCTAGCCCGGGCCAGAGCGGGTACGGAGCCGGACGCCGTTGTGGCAGCGATTCCGGTAGCTGCCGCAGGGATGGGTGCCGGATGGGGAGGATGCTCTTCAACTCCGAGTGGCGCTCTTCACCGGGTTGCTCTTCAACTCCGAGTAGGGCTCATTATCCGGTGGCGATCTTCGACTCCGGGTCGCTCTCGTGGCCCCAAGCCCCACGCGAAGCCCTCGGCTTGTCGACAGGCCCCACACCACAGCCCTCTGGTCGGCCCCCCTTGGGACACCCTTGGGACACCCTTGGGACACTCTTGGGACACCCTTGGGACA
>CAYZID010000441.1:0-2668 GCA_964478315.1 uncultured Myxococcales bacterium
AGGGCGGGGGTGGCCGGGACGGAGGCGCGCGTGGGGGGCAGGGGGGGCGGGGGGGTGCGGGGGGGCGGGGGCCCGGGGGCGGCCGGGGGGCCGCGGCGCGGGAGCCGCGGGGCGGCGGCTACGGCGGCGTCTCGGGGGGCCTCCGCGCGGGCGATGGCCCGCAGGAGCGGCGTCTGCGCTCGCCGCCAGCGGCGCTGGCCTGCGAGGGTCCACGCCTGGCTCCAGAGCGCCGCGGGCGAGGTGGGGAGGCGCCGCACGAGGGCGGCCTCGAGCTCCCCCTCCAGGGCGCGCAGGCTGCGGCCCATCCTCCCGCCGCGGGCGCCGCTCAGCGCCCCGACGGCCTCCACGAGCGCCTCCGCGCGGGCGCCCTCGGGCGTGGCCTGGAGCCAGGCGCGCAGATGGCGGCCTGCCGCCTCCGTGCGCTGCCCGGCGGCGCTGTTGGGGAGGGTGAGGGCGAGCTGCCACAGGACGTGGTGGGCGCGGCGGCGCACGGCGACGAGCTCCGCGGGCGCCTGAGCCCCGTTCTCGCGCTGGCCGGCCGCCTGGGCCGCGTCCAGGGCGCGGCGGAGGTATCGCTTGGTGCGGGGGAGGTCGCCCTGGCGCCAGGCGTCGAGCCCCACCGCCAGCAACACCCGGGGCCGCGCGTTCCGGCGCGCGAAGCTCGCGAGCTCCACGTGGGCGCGGTCCCGGGCGCCCGCGGCCTGGCGGGCGTGGGCCAGGAGCAGCGCGGCCTCCACGTCGTCGGGGGCCAGGCGCGCGGCCTCCCGGGCCGCCGCCAGCGCGCGCTCCGTCTCTCGGAACCGAAGCAGGGCCGCGCCCAGGGCCAGGCGCCCCGCGAGAGACTCTCCCGCGATCGCCTGCACCCGGTCCAGGGCCTCGTCGCGGCGGGCGCTGTCTCCCTGGAGCTCCCGGAGCCGCGCCATCTCTAGCCACGCCGCGGCCACGGGGGGCAGGGCGGGGGGGGGCTCCGTGCCCTCGCTCGTCTTCTCAGACCCCGCCGGCTTCGCGCTCGCGGGGGTGTCTGCCTCCCGAGGGCGCCCCGCGTCCGCCGGGGGGCTCCCCACGAGGCCCCCTTCGAGCAGGCGCACGGCGGCGCCGACGTGGCCCGCGCGGCGCAGGGTAGCGGCCGCCCGGGTGCGGGCGGCGAGCGCCCCGCCGTGGGCCTGGACGAGCCGGTGGGCGGCGTCCTCCAGGGTGGGCGAGGCCGGTGGCGCCGAGCGCACGAGGGGCGCCAGGGTCGCGAGGGTGTCCAGCGCCTCGATGCTCCCCGGGGCCTCCTCCAGCGCTTGCCGCACGAGCTTCAGCGCCAGCGCGGCGCGCGCTCGGCGCCGGGCGCGGCGCGAGGCGGTGGGGTCGAGCGAGGGCGGCTGCTCCAGGGCGGGGGAGGGGCGCGCCAGGGAGCGCGCGCCCTCCAGGAGCACCGCCGTGCGCGCGGGGCCGCGGGGCGTGCGGGTGGCCGCCTCACGCCACGCGCGGGCGGCGACCTCGCGGGTGGAGTCGAGGCTGGTCCCCGCGCCGTCCACGCGCAGGGCGAGAGCTCGCCAGGCGCCGGCGTCGGCGTGCGTGACCTCCAGGGCGCGGGCCTCGGCCGCCGCCGCGAGGGCCGGGGGGCCCAGGTCGCGCAGGGCGGCGGCCACCCGGGGCCACCGGCTGGCGGGGGCCGCGTGGGCCCAGCGGGCGAGGGGGGTGAGCTGGCGCGTCAGGGCGCGGCGGTGGTCGTCGGTGTCGCCGGCCTCCTCGCGGTTCGTGGGGGCGTCGTCGGGGGCAGTGTGCGCGCTGGGGGACGCCTCGGGGGGCGTGAGGGCGCGGGTGAGGGCGCGGGTGAGGGCGACCTCCTCGGCGAGCGCTGAGGGGAGCTCCGCGTCTTCGCCCCAGGGGGCGTCGCGCGCGGGGAGCGCGGCCCGGGCTCGGGGCCAGGCGCCCACGTCCAGCCAGGCGCGGGCGAGGCGGACGCTCTGGCGGGCGAGGGCCGGGGCCCACGTGTCGCTGGGGGTGGGCGCTCGGCTGGCCGCGCGCGCGGCGCGGGCGGCGATCGCGAGGGCGTCCGCGGCGTCGCCCAGGGTGTCCAGCGTCGGGGGGGCGGTGGCGCTGGGCGGCGCGAGCGCGCGGTCCAGGAGGCGCTGGGTGAGGGCGAGGGCCGCCTGGGCGCGCTCGGGGGCCAGGGGGACCCGGGCGTCGGGGCGCTCCGCCACGGCGTCCTCGTAGCGGCTCGTGGCCTCCTCGGGGTCGCCCAGGGCCATGGCGGCGCGGGCCGCCAGGACGAGGGCCGTCGCGTCGCGGGGGGCAGCCGCGAGGGCGCGCAGGGCGAGGTGGTGGGCGCGGCGCGGGGAGCCCAGAGCGAGGAGGGCGGCGGACGCGCGGTTCAGGTCTTGGGTGGTGACGCGCGCGGGGGCGAGGCGAGGCGTCAACGCGGCGAGGCTGGCCTCGGGGTGGGAGGCGGGCGTCGGGACCTGGAAGGTGGAGGCGGCGCCGCAGCCGGCGAGGGTGGTCGCGAGGGCGAGGAGCCACGCGGCGGCCGGACGCGACGCAGTGGTGCGAGGGCTGGGCGCGTGTCTCATGGGGGCGGTGCCGTGGGGGAGGGCGGGGGCCAGGGTGAGGCGGGCGGGCGCTGCGAGGGCGGAGGCGTCGCTGACGGACGGGCGGCGCGGCGAGCGCGGCAGGAGATGGG
>CAYZID010000442.1:0-2650 GCA_964478315.1 uncultured Myxococcales bacterium
AAACGCGGCCTCCTGCGCCTCGGTCCGCAGAGCAGGTGGCGGATCTGGGCCGGGCGGTTCGTCTCGACTCCGGTCCGACCGTGGCGCGCTCGCGCTATGGGGCTGGTACGGGCCTGGCGTCGTCCGTGCCCGTCGAGCCAGAGCCGGCCCCCGACACGGAGTCCGACGGGTCGCTCAGTGGCAGGTGGAAGCACGGCTGGAGATCCTGGATACATGGCTCCACCTGGTCACACGGCAGCGCATAGCAGGCCGCCAGCATGTCGCGGGCCGTGTCGTTCAGCAAGTGGGCCATGAGCTGGCAGAACCAGGCGTCCCCGTCGAGGCCGTCGCCGCTGGCGCCGGGCGTGGGCTCGGTGGGGTCCACGGGCTGCCCCTGGCACGCCGCCGACTTGGCGGTCACGCCGTCGCAGAAGGCCTGGTCCGCACCGGCGAGGGGATTCTCCATGATGCCGCGCATGGAGGCATCCAGGCACCGCTGAAGCGCCGTGTCCTCTACGGGGCCGGGTTCGGGCATGGGGTCCTGCGGGGCCCCCGAGGCGTCGTCTCCCGGATAGGCCCCGCCAGCGTCCGTGTCGGCGGGGTAGGCGGGCGCCGGGGCTGGCTCGGTGCTCGTGGTGCCCTCGTCCCCCATGGCCGCCTCGATGTCATCACACGACGCGGCCATGTAGCAGCCCATGGCGGCCGAGATGACGTCGGGCGCCACGGCGGTCAGAGACTTGTTGCACTCGGTGACGCAGGGGTTCTGGGCCATCGCCGAGGAGCCCGTGCAGGCGACCAGCTTCTGGCACAGGGTCTGGCACTGGGTCGAGACGCTTACGGAGGGCGGCAACGGCTTCGTGCACACGGGCTCGGGGGTGGGCGCTGGCGGAGGCGGACAGTCGTCGCCCACGCAGGCGGGTTGCGTCTCCTTGCCACTCGCGCCGAAGAGGCGGCTGAACAGGTTCTCGTCGTTGGGCGTGCCGGTCCCGCCGGCGTCGACGCCGTAGCTGGTGACGTCGCCGCTCTGGAGCCCCCCTCCCGGGGAATCACAGCCGGCCACGCCGGGTACGGTCAGCGCTGGGGTCGCGAGGAGCAGGCCGAAGGCGAGAGTCGGGGCGCGCATGGTGGGGCCTCCAAGGGGCGAGAGGGGAGGGGGCACGAAACGACCGCGTGGCGTCGATGGTAGCGGACCGACGGGCTCGGGGCCAACCGGCGTCAACGCTCGGGCGTGGCGTTGGCCTGTGCCTCTCGCACGAGCTCCTCCAGCTCGGCGTCGGTGAGCACGCGGTCGAAGCCCTTCGCTTGGTCCAGCACGGCGCGGGCCACCGCCCGGTCCGCGGCGTGCCCGTGCTCCTCCATCCACCACAGGACGTTGGACAGGCCGCTCATGGGCCCCACCTCCACGCGCTGCCGCAGGCCGAACAGGGAGGCCGGGACGCCCGAGTAGATGCGGTCGGCGAGGTCGCGGTCGCCCAAGCGGTTCGCCTTGAGGATCGCCGCCGCGTGGACGCCGGTGGCCGTGCGGAAGGCGTCGCCGCCGAGGATGGGGTAGTGGGGAGGGATCTCGAAGCCGGTGGCCCGCGCGACCTCGTGACACCACTGCGTGAGATGGGACAGGTCCTGGTCGATCTCGCCCAGGAGCTTGAGGTTCACGAGGATCTGGTCGAGTCGGGCGTTGCCCACGCGCTCGCCGATGCCCAGGGCCGTCCCGTGCACCCGGTCCACGCCGTGCTCGATGGCGATGATCGAGTTTGTGAGGGCGAGCCCGCGGTCGTTGTGACCGTGCCAGTCGAGCCCCACGCGGGCCCCGTGTCGATCGATGAGCTCCCGCGTGAACTCCACGAGGTTTCGCACGCCGTCGGGGGTCGCGTGTCCCACGGTGTCGGTGAGGCAGAGCCGGGTCACGCCGTGGTCGAAGGCGTTCTTGAACAGGGGGGCGAGGACGTCCGGGTGGCTCCGCGCGGTGTCTTCGGTGACGAAGGTCACCTCGAGCCCGTGGCGGTGGGCTTGCCGGAAGGCTGCGCTGGACAGCGCGAGCAGACGCTCCGCGTCCCAGCCCTCCACGTACAAGCGGATGGGGCTCGTGCCCAGGAACGCCATGACCTCCACCGGGACTCCTGTCTCGTCCCGCACGCGCACGACGGCCTCGATGTCGTCCGCGTGCGTGCGCGCGGCGCAGCAGGGGCGGATGGACAGCCCGCGATCGCGGATGTGCTCCACCAAGGCCCGGGCGTGCGCCGCCGCGCGTGGTCCGGCGCCGGGGAGGCCCACGTCCGCGAACTGGATCCCCAGGGCGTCGGCGAGGTCCAAGATGCGGCGCTTCGCGTCGATGGGCGGGTCGATGATGGAGGGACCCTGGAGCCCGTCGCGCAGCGTCTCGTCGAGGAACGCGAGCGGCTGCGAGGCGAGGGGGCTGTGCCGTCTCCGGGCGTTCCAGTCGTAGACCAGCGTCGCGGGCGTAGGCGGCCACGGCTGGGGGGGCGAGGGCATGGGGGAGCTCCGCGAGGCGTCCTGAGAGGCGTGCGACGACGCTAGGGTATGACCCACGAGGCCATATCTCCAGCCCGATTGGAGTGAGCCTGGACGTGGAGGCCGCCGCGCGGGCGGAAGGGGGCGTGGGCGAGGAAGCGGGCGAGGAGGTCGGGGCATTCTATCCGGCCGGCGACGTCGT
>CAYZID010000443.1:0-2643 GCA_964478315.1 uncultured Myxococcales bacterium
GCCCACACGCGGGATCCAAAGCCGAATCCCAGAGTAGGTGGCGGATCGGGGGCCGGGGCGCGCCCTTGACCGCCCCGCGGGCCAGGCGGCAGGGTCGCGGGACGCGGCGGCGCCCCGCGCTTGGCGCACACGCTGCCCGCCCCCCGCCCCGCGGAGCTCCCTTGGACGTCCTTGGCATCAGCGCCGACTACCACGACGCCGCCGCCGCCCTGGTGCGGGACGGCCAGGTCCTGGCCGCCGCCCAGGAGGAGCGCTTCACGCGCGTCAAAGGGGACCCCTCGCTCCCCGTGCACGCCATGCGCTGGTGCCTGACGCGCGGCCAGGTCCGCCGCCTGGACGCCGTCGTCTTCTACGAGAAGCCCCTCGTCAAGCTCCACCGCCTGCTGGAGACGCACCTCGCCGTGGCCCCCCGCGGCCTCAGCGCCTTCGTGCGCGCCCTCCCCCGCTGGCTCCGCCACAAGCTGTGGATCGAGGCCCGGGTCCTCGACGCCCTGGAGGCCCTGGGCCGCTCCCTGCCCCACCTCCAGAGCCCGCGCCGCGCCCTCCTGGAGCTCCCCAAACGCCTGCGCTTCACCGAACACCACGTCGCCCACGCCGCCTCCGCCTTCTACCCCTCTCCCTTCCCTCGCGCCGCCGTCCTCACCATCGACGGCGTGGGCGAGTGGGCCACGGCCACCGTGGGGCGCGGCGACGGCGCGACCCTGACCCTGAACCAAGAGCTGCGCTTCCCCCACTCGCTGGGCCTCCTCTACACCGCCGCCACGACCTACTGCGGCTTCCGCGCCAACCGGGGCGAGTACAAGCTCATGGGGTTGGCCCCTTACGGGCGCCCCCGCTTCGTGGACCGCATCCTGTCCGACCTCGTGGACCTCCGCGACGACGGCTCCCTGCACCTGGACATGCGCGCCTTCGGCTTCGCGGGCGGGCTGTCCATGACCACACCGCGCTTTCACGCCCTGTTCGAGGGCCCCCCACGCGCCCCCGAGGGCCCCCTAGAAGCGCGCTTCCTGGACGTAGCTCGCTCCTTCCAAGCCGTCGCCGAGGAGATCGTCCTGCGCATGGCCCGCCACGCCGTAGCCCGCACGGGCGAGCGCCGCCTGTGCCTGGCCGGCGGCGTGGCCCTCAACAGCGTCGCCAACGGGCGCCTCGCCCGCGAGGGGGTCGTGGACGACCTCTGGGTACAACCCGCCGCGGGCGACGCCGGCGGCGCGCTGGGCGCCGCCCTCGCCGTGAGCCACCAGGACCTGGGCGCCCCGCGCTGGCTGGAGGCCACGCCCCAGCCAGCGCCCCACGCCCCGCCCGCCGCCCCGCCGGACGCCATGCGCGGCGCCCTCCTGGGGCCATCCTTCGACCGCGAGGCGCTGGGCGCCTTCCTGGAGCTGCGCGGCGTGGCGGCCCAGGACCTGGGAGATGTGGGTGGCGACCGCTGGGCCCGAGCCATCGCCGCACGCCTGGAGGCGGGGGAGGTCCTGGGGCTGGTGCAGGGGCCCATGGAGTTCGGCCCACGCGCCCTGGGCAGCCGCTCCATCCTGGCCGACGCTCGGTCCCCCGAGGTCCAGACGGCGCTCAACCTCCGGGTCAAGAAGCGCGAGAGCTTCCGGCCCTTCGCCCCGGCCGTCCTCGCCCACCGCGCCCGGGACTACTTCGACGTGCCGCCGGCGGCGGCCCACGCGGCCCGCTACATGCTCCAGGTCTGCCCGGTGCGCCCGGAGCACCGCCGGGAGCCGCCGCCCCTGCCAGACGACGCCGACGTCCTGACCCGCGTGCGCCAAGTGCGCTCGACCGTCCCCGCCGTGACCCACGTGGACGGCTCGGCCCGCGTCCAGACCGTCACCGAGGGCTCCAACCCGCCCTTCCACGCGGTACTCCGAGCCTTCGAGGAGCGCACGGGCGTGCCCCTGCTGGTGAACACGAGCTTCAACCAGCGCGGCGAGCCCATCGTCTGCACGCCCGCGGACGCCTACGACGCCTTCGTGCGCACGGGCCTGGACGCCCTCGTCCTGGGCCCCTACCTCGTGACGCGCGACGCCCCGCGCCCCATCGAAGACCCGACCGAACGGTGAACGGCCCCCCGAGCGAGGCTCAGGGGCCCTCACCGGAGCCGCTCCCCCTCTCGGCGGCCTGGTGCAAGGCGAACAGGGCGCCCTGGGGATCGAGGTCTACGCGATGCGATCGCCCCCTGGGACCTCCTTGAGCCCGCCCACCGCGCGCCCACACTGCGCTTGGAAGGCCGCTACGCGATTTCCCATGGCTGCCTGGACAACGCCTGCGACGCTGCCCACAGCGCCTACAGGCCCGACGACGGGAGCCTATCGTGGAGCGGCCAGCCACAGGAGGGGCCACGCAGCCCAACGCCGCCCACACGGGGGGAGGACCAAGACCGAGTCCCAGCGTGGGGGGGGGATTCGGGCGCCCAGCGAGGGGTTGGTCTCGCACCGCGTCGGTGGCAGGATGAACCGGCCGGTCAGCCCACACGTTCGACTCCAGGAGGCCCCATGCCGCTGCCCCGTCGCTCCGACCTCCCCCTCGCGCTCCCCCTCGTCGTGATGGCCTCCACGGGCTTCTGGGCGGGGGCCCTGCCCGCCTGCGGCGACGCCACGCCCGGCGCCGTGGACGCGGGCGTCGCCGCCTTCGACGTCGTCG
>CAYZID010000444.1:0-2593 GCA_964478315.1 uncultured Myxococcales bacterium
TGGTGCGTGCAGCGGCCGTCGCGGCGACGGGAGGCTTTTCAGGATGGGAACTAGGAAGGTGCCGAGGGCACGTGGCCGGCGAGGGAAGCCGCCCTGCATCACGAGCGCAGGCCTGGCGACGGGAGGGGGCTGTCTCCAACGTGCTGGCCTGGCAGGGGGCGGGCGGTCAGGCCGGTGTGAGGAAGCGGGCGACGATGCGGCGCTTGGCGCCGTCGGGGAAGACGACCTGGCAGATGGCCTTGGCACCGCGGCCCGTGAAGGACACGATGCGCCCCTCACCGAACTGCGGATGGAAGACCGCGCTGCCGATGCCCAAGGGCGCCTCCTGGCTCTCGTCCTCGTAGGCGGGGAAGGGGTCCGGGGCCACCTGGGGCGGAGAGGCGCGCCCAGCCCAGGCGCGGCTCGGCGGCGACGCGGCGGCGCCGCCCCCAAACCCGGACGCCTGGCCGGACACGAACTCCTCGTCGGACCAGGACAGACGAGGTCCACCCCAGCGCCCCGGTCGGTCGGGCACGCCGGTGCGCACGATCAGCTTGGCTACGTCCCCCGTCAGGGCGTCGAGGAAGGGGCTGGGGAAGGCGAAGTCGAGCTGCCCGAAGCGGCGCCTCTCCCGGGCGTAGCTCACGTGCAGGACGTGCCGCGCCCGGGTCATGGCGACGTAGGCGAGGCGCCGCTCCTCCTCCACCCGGTCCGTCGAGTCCGCGCTGTTCGCGTGGGGGAACAGCCCCTCCTCGAAGCCCGTCACGAAGACCACGTCGAACTCCAACCCCTTGGCCGTGTGGGCCGTCATGAGGGCCACGCGGCCATCGGCAGCCCGGCCAGCGGCCGTGGAGCCCAGGTCGGCGCGGTCGATGTCGCCGTCCAGCGTCACCTGCTCCAAGAAGCCCTGGAGGCTCGTGTCCCCCGTGCGCTCGCCGTGCTCCTCGATGGCGTTCATGAGCTCGGCGATGTTCTCCGCCCGCGCCTCGTTCTTGGCCTTGTCGTTGGCCTCGACGGTCTTGAGATACCCCGTGCGCTCCAGCACGCTCGCCGCCACCGTGAAGGCCGGCGCCGGGTGGTCTTCGTCCAAGGCGAGCGCCTGGAGGCTCTCGATGAGCGCCACGAAGGGCCCCAGCTTCTTGCGCATGGCCGGCGTCCCCTGCGTGGCGAGCTGCCGCGCCGCCTCCCACAGCGAGACGCCCTGGTCCCAGGCGCGATCGCGGAGCCGCTGGAGGGTCGTGGCGCCGATCTTGCGGCTCGGCACGTTGATGATGCGCTCCAAGCTCACGGCGTCCGCCGGGTTCACGAGCACGCGCAGGTAGGCGAGCACGTCCTTGACCTCGGCGCGCTCGTAGAAGCGCGTGCCGCCCACCAGCTCGTAGGGGATGCGCTGGCGGCGCAGGGCGTCCTCGAAGCCGCGGCTCTGGGCGTTCGTGCGGTAGAAGACCGCCATCTCGCCCAGGCGGTAGGACGCCCGCAGCGCCTGGACGCGGCGCGCCACCCACTCGGCCTCGGCGCGGTCGTCGGCGGCGGCGTGCACGCGCACGGGCTCGCCCCCCCGGCGCTCCGTCCACAGGCGCTTGCCGTGCCGCCCGCGGTTCTGCTCGATGAGCGCCCCGGAGACGCGCAGGATGGCGTCGCTGGAACGGTAGTTCTGCTCCAGACGCACGACCCTGGCCCCGGGGAAGTCCCGCTCGAACTCCAGGATGTTGCGCACGTCCGCGCCACGCCAGCCGTAGATGCTCTGGTCGTCGTCGCCCACCACGCACAGGCAGCGGTCGTCGTTGAGCAGCGCGCGCAGGAGATCGTACTGGACGCGGTTCGTGTCCTGGAACTCGTCCACCAGCACGAAGCGCCAACGGTGCTTGTACTCGCTGGCGACCACGGGGAACTGCTGGAACAGGCGCAGCGGCAGGAGGATGAGGTCGCTGAAGTCCACCGCCCCCGCCTCGCGCATACGCTGCTCGTAGAGGGCGTAGACCCGCGCGGCCAGCTTGTCGATGCCCGACCCGCGGGGCAGCTCGGGGTGGTCGGGGAGCTGGGCCGCGAGCTTGGCCTGTTGGATGTAGTGCGCCACGACGGGGGGCTTCACGCGGTCGGTGGAGAGGTCCAGCTCCCGCATGCAGCGCTTGACCATGGCCTTCTGGTCGTCGGCGTCGTAGATGGTGAAGCGGCGGTCCACCCCGATGAGGTCCCCGTGGCGCCGCAGGAGGCGGGCGCCCAGGCCGTGGAAGGTGCTCAGCCACACGTCGTCGGCCTGCTCGCCCAGCAGCGACGCCACGCGCTCGCGCATCTCCCGGGCCGCGCGGTTCGTGAAGGTCACGGCGAGGATCTGCCAGGGCGCCAGCCCCTCCTGGGCCACGAGCCAGGCGATCTTCCGCGTGAGCGCCCGCGTCTTGCCCGAACCCGCCCCGGCGAGCACCAGCACCGGCCCGTCGTTGGCGAGCACGGCCTGCCGCTGGGGCTCGTTCAACCCCTGGAGCAGCACGTCGGACACCGGCTCGGACAGGCGAGACGGGGGGGGAGGGGCAGCGTGGCGGGCGTCGGTCTCTCGGTGGGGCATGACGAGCCCCTTCTACTCGCCCCCCGCCGGCGCGTCCATGCAGCAGCGCAC
>CAYZID010000445.1:0-2548 GCA_964478315.1 uncultured Myxococcales bacterium
CGCCTCGACGAAGCGCTGGCCTTGGCCCTGAGCCGCTCCCGAGACACCCCGGCCCTCGCCCGCTTCGCCGCCCTGCTGCTCTTGGAGCGCGGCGACCGCGACGAGGCCGCCGCGCTGGTCCCCCGCATGGGGCGCGGGGGGTTCCTGGGCGCGTGGTTGAGGGGCGAGCTGGCGACCTCGCCGGAGGCGCGCCGCGCCGCCCACGGGGAGGCGCGGCGCCGCGCGACCACCCCCGCCCAGGGCGCCGCCGTGCGGGCGCAGGCGCGGCGGTACGGCTTGTCGGACGGCCTCTCTGGGCCAGGGGAGGGGCCATGAAGCCATCGGCCGAAGATCTCGAAGACGTGGACGCCACGAACGCCGCCTTCGCCGCCGAGGTGCACGCGCTCCGCCTGAAGTTCCAGTGCGCGGACTGCGTGCACGTGGATCCCACCACGGGCGCCTGCTCGCTGGGCTTCCCCAACGCGCTGCTCCAGGGGCCGCCGCGGGTCATCGGGCCCGGCGGTGAGCTCACCTTCTGCAAGAGCTTCGAGCTGAACTGATCCGGCTCGACGAGCCTCTCAGGAGGGCGCCTCGAACAGCACCAGCGCCTCACCGGTGATGACCACCCGGCCGTCGTCGGTCGTGCACACGGTGTCCAACTCGTAGATGGGCTTGCCCGGGCGCTTGGCGCGCACGGTGACCGTGGCGCTCACCGTCTGCCCCACGCGCACGGGCGCCCGGAACGACAGGGATTGGGACAGGTAGATGGCCCCGCGCCCCGGGAGCTTGGTGCCGATGACGGCGGAGATGAACCCCGCGGAGAGCATCCCGTGGGCGATGCGGCCCTGGAAGCGGGTCCGCTGGGCGTATTGCTCGTCGAGGTGCAGGGGGTTGGTGTCCATGGACACCCCGGCGAAGAGCACGAGGTCGGCGTCCGTGACGGTCTTGCTCAGCGTGGCGGAGTCCCCCACCTGGGGGGGCGAGGGGGCCTCGTCCAGCGTCATCGCGTCCCCTCCTCCTCCGATGCGTGAGGCGCGTCGGCGGGGGGGCTCGGCGCTGGGAGGCCAAGCTCGCGGCGCACCTTGCCCATCTCCTCGGCGTCGCCGCCCACGCCCCGCTGGAGGGCGTCCATGCGCTGGAGCAGCCGCTCCACCTGGAGGCGTCCGTCCGGCGCCTGCACGGCCTGGCGCGGGGTCCGGTTGCCGAGCCGCGTGGACGGCATGTCCATCCAGCGCCGGATCCACGCCAAGAACCAGGCCTGGGCCGCCGCCCGGACGTCGGGCTCGTCCCGCAGCCACGCGCCGCCCTCACCGCGCTCGATCCAGCGCGGGACCGCCGCGTCGAAGTCCTCGATGGAGCGCAGCGTGGGCCGCTGGGCGCCCGTGAGCTCTGCGACGCGGCGCTCCAAGCCCACGAGGAGCTCGACGTTCCGCGCGCGGAGGACGAGCCCCTCGCCCTGTACCGCGACGAGGCCCCAGACCGAGGACGCGGAGCGATCTCGGGGCTCGCCGGGGGGCAGCCAGCGCCAGCTCGCCGGGGCGCCGCCGGGGGCCATGTCCGGTGCCGCGGCGGCGGCTCGGGCGAAGGCCTCGCTCCCCGTGGTCATGCGGCTCACGGCCAAGACGATGGGCGCGCCCGCGTGGTCCAGGGCCTGGGGAGGCCTGGCGAGCGACAGCAGCAGGTGCTCGGCCGCGTGGAGCGTCTCCGCCACGTAGAGCTTCAGGGCGCGGTGTGTCTGGATGGGGTCGCGGGGGCGCGGGCCCAGCAGGCCGTCCAGCTCTACCTGAAGGGGGCCCATGGCCGCCGGGGGGAGGCTGGCATAGATGGAGTCCACGAGCGTGATGGGGCCTTGGGCCGTCTGGACGTGGACCAGGCGGGCTTGGAGGATGTCTCCGGCGCGGAGCTCCCCCATGAGGCCCTCGTCGTGGATGTGGAGCGTGGCGTCGCTCACCACGTCGCGCACTCGCACACCAGCGCGCGAGGGGTCTTCCTGGGCCTCGTAGAGGCCCACGTAGGAGCGGCACAGGGCGTCGAGGAGGCGCTCCTCGTGCTCGGAGTGCTCGCCTTCGGCGAGGAAACGCTCCCCCACCGTGGGGAGCTGCTCCGAGAGCCGGAAGTCCCAGAGGAACCAGGGGAAGAAGCGGACTCGCTCCTCGTCGTTCTCCAGGATCTCGGTCTCGATCTGCGCCACCTGGGCCTCGAGGCCGTAGAACTCGCGGACGGCGGCGACCAGGTCCTCGTCGAAGCGCGCCATGGCCGAGAAGGCCATGCACCGCCCCACGACACGGGGGAGGCTCTGGCGGAGCCGCCCCAGCTCGTAGCTGAGCACCTTGGCCGTGGCCGGTGTCGCTCGTGTGGCGCTGGGGTGGGGCGCTTGGGCGCGGGGCAGACCGTCAACCATGGGCCGCTTCTACTGTGCGCCCGAAGCCCTTGTCAATTCCCGACGTCGCCCGCGCGTGGTCCCTCTGCCCCCGTCCGCGACACCTCGGAGGCCGCGGTCCCAAGGGCGGAAGAACCGCCCCCGATCCGCCACCTACTCTGGGATTCGGCTTTGGATCCCGCGTGTGGG
>CAYZID010000446.1:0-2517 GCA_964478315.1 uncultured Myxococcales bacterium
GGGGCCGGCGCCCCCCGCGACAGCTCCACGCGCCGCTGGCGGGGCGGCGGGAGGAGGGGAGAAGAGCAGCGGGCCGCCGGGGCGGGGCGGAGGGGGGGGGGGCGTGGGGGGGCGCGGGGCCCGCCAAGGTCGTGAAGCAGCCGGCGGCGCCCGCCGCGAGCTGGTGCCAGAAGGCGAGGAGGCCCACGAGGGCCATGATGCTGAGGACGAGTTGGGGCGTGGTGCTCCGACGGGGGCGTCGCCGGGGCATGCGCAGGCGTGAACGCGGGGGGCGAGGGGTCACGAGCCGCAGCTAGCCCGATACTTCTTGAACTTGAAGGAACGAATGAAGTCGCCCTCCCACTCGTGGGTCTCTCGGATCTTCTGGTGGTAGATGATCACCACGTACTTGCCGCTGGGGTCCCAGACGATCTGCTTGGCGGTGGCGGTGGCGGGCTCGCCCTTGCGCTTGCCCCGTTGGACGGTACGGAGCGGGATGGCCTCGTAGAGCTTCGTGCAGGTCTCGCTCACCATGGCGTAGATGTTGAGCTTGTCGCCCTTCTGGGCGCTCAGGAGCGTGACGCCCGTGACCGGGTTCTCGGGGGTCTTCGTGGGCTCGCCCTTGAGCTGGAATTCGCGCTTGGCCTTGCGGAACGCTCGCTTGTCGTCGGGGCCGTCCATGATGAAGCTCTTGAGGAGCTTGTTCTTCTTCGTGGAGCGGACCTCGATCATGGACCGCCCCTCCTCATCGGCGATCTTCACCGCGAAGCTCTTGCCGTCCTGGCTGAAGGCGACCACCTCCATCTGGGCGCTCACGGGCGGCCACGCATCGTCCCCCTTGGGGGCTGCGTGGGCTGTCCCCTGAAGGCCAGGCGCGAGGGTGAGGAGTGCGGCGGCGCCCGCGAGGGCCGCGAGGGCCGTGGGGCAAGCGTGAGAGGCCAGGTGCAGAGGGCGCATGGTGTCTCCTTGGGCGGCGCGTCGCCGCGGAGGGAGCACCCCGCGCGGCGGGCTCGGGTTGTCTCAGAGGGTCATGTTGAAGCTGTAGCGGGCGCTGTCGTCCCCGGAGGGGAACTGGGCGCGCTTCAAGATCTCCTTGACGCAGGTGAGCTTCCGAACATTCTTCGTGCCGGTCGCCTTGGCGCTCACGACGCGCCCCGCGGCGCTCACCTCGAACGTCAGGCGCACCTTCTCCTCGGGCCCCACCTTACACCGCGCGAACTGCCGGACCTTTTTCCGGAACACGCCCGCCACCGCCTTGGCGCGGTCGTTGGCCATGGCGGCGCGCTTTCGCTTGGCCTCCTCCTCGGCGCGTCGCGCGGCGTCCTCGAAGGTGCTCTTGCCGGCCACCTTGACCTCCCCGCCCTTGCCGGACCCATCGTCGGTGAGGGCCGCGAACTCCTCCTTCGTGAGCTTGCGGTACTTGTCGGGGCTCCCGTCCGGCTTGCCGTTGCGCCCTCCGGACCGCACCAGCGTCGTGCTGCGCGCGGCCGCGCCGCTCCCGGCCCCCGTGGTGCTCTTGGCGTTCTTCTTGCGCGCCGCCCGCTTGCGGGGCTTTCGCTTGGTCGCTCCGCTTGCCGCGGCGTTGGCCTCCTTCGTGGGCGGGGCCGCCTCGTCGTTGGACGCGGCTTCGGCTGTCTCCTCCTCCTCGGTCTTCTGCTTGAGCGCCTCGTACATGGAGTTGTACTGAGCGGACACGATGGACGGCCCGTCCCCCTTGCGGAGATCGGCGTTCATGCGGTGGCGCTCCTCGGACTCCCGGCTCGCCAGGATGATCCCCAGGACCACGACGCCCACGAGCACGACGCCCGCGATGATGAACAGGACGGTGTGCTTGCGGCGCTGGTTGTCCAGGCGGATGAGCAGGCTGAACTCCTCTCGCAGGGCCTGTCGATCCATGGGCCCCGGGTCGTTGCCCAGGAGGTCGAGGCCGTCCAGGGCCTGCTGGGCCTCGCGCATCTGCTCCTTGAAGAAGGCCTTGTCTTCGCGGGACGGCGCCGCGTCCACGGCCCCGAAGAGGTCGCTCTCCTCGTGGACCTCGGGCGGAACGTCCTCGCTGAAGAACTCGTCGAGCTCTTCGAGCCCGTGTCCGCCCGTGTCCGCCTCGGCCTGGGTCTTCGCAGCGGACGGCTCGGGCTCGGGACGCGGGAGCTCGCCCCCTGCGCCCTGGGACGCCACCGGAGCGTCCAGCGCGGTGGGGGCCGCCGTCCCCGAGGGCTCGTGGGCCAGCGTCCCGTCGCCTTGGGGCCCGGGCCCCCTGGCGCTGGTGCGGCTGTGAAGGCCGGTGGGCGGGCGTTCACGCGGAGGGAGGTCCGGCAGCTCGGGCAGCAGCGGCCCGGCGCTCTCCCTGGACGGAGGCGCGTCCGCGGAGCGGCCCCCGAAGCCCACCGGGGCGAGGATCGGGGGCTCGGCGGAGGGCGCCGCGCTTGGCCCGGACGACTGCGCCGGAGCAGCGGCCGGGGGAGGCGGCGGGATGGTCGGCGGGGAGGGGACCGGGGGAGGGCCGACGGCTGCGCGCGCGGCCTCGGCGCGAGCCAGCAG
>CAYZID010000447.1:0-2508 GCA_964478315.1 uncultured Myxococcales bacterium
GGACGTGGGGGTGGACGTGGGGGCGGTCGGGCGCTTGGGGTGCAGGGCCAGGGCGAGGGTGGCTTCGCGGCCGAGCTGGACGGCGGCGAGGGTGGTCTGCACGGCGACGGTGTTCGGCTGGAGGTGGTGGGCCTCGCGCGCCCAGCGCAGGGCCTCGTCCCAGCGGCCCTGGGCGGCGGCCACGCGGGCCAGCAGGACGCGCGGCCAGGCGTAGGTGGGATCCTTGGCGGCGGCCTCCGCCTCGGCGCGGGCCAGGGCGAGGTTCACGGACGCCGCCCGGGCGTTCCCCTGTCCCTGGGGATCGAGGGGCGCGGCGCCGTCCAGGGCGAGGCGGGCGCGCGTGAGGCGGGGCCAGGCCGCGCCTGGGTCCCGGCGGAGGGCCTCCTCGATGGCCTCCGCGGCGCCGCGGGGACGGAGGAAGAAGTAGCGCGCCCAAGCGAGGTTGGCCCAGAGGTCGGCGTGGCCCTGGGAGGCGCCTGGGCTGGCGGAGAGGCTGGCGACGGCGCGCGTGGCGACCCGGCGTAGGGCGAGGCACAGGGCGGCCTCCTCGACCTCGCGGGCGGCGTCGGCCGCGGCGTCGAGGAGGGCGAGGCAGGGCTCCGGGGTGCCGAGGGTGGCGCACACGTCCAGGGCCTCGCGGGCGCGTTGGGCGGCGCGCGTGGGGGCGTGGTCGCGGGCGGACGAGACGGCGGAGTCTTGGAGATCTGCGAGGCGGGCGCGGGCGAGGGCGTGCTCTAGCAGGCGCTCGGCGCGGGCGCGGAGGGGGCCCGCCGTGGCGCGCCGTGGCGGCGCGGCGTCCAGGGCGTCCAGGGCCCGGCGGGCGTGGCGGGCGGCGTCGGCGTAGCGGTGCTCGTCCTGGGCGAGCTCCGCGCGCTCCAGCCAGGCTGCGGGGGAGTCGGGGTTGGCTTGGAGGCGCTGGAGGGCGCGGGCGTAACGGAGCCAGGAGGCGGCCTGGGTGTCGCCGGCGCGGGTGAGGCGCGAGAGGGCGGTGATGGCCTCGGCGTAGCGGCCCCGGCGCACGAGGAGGTAGGCGCGGTAGCGCTCCACGGCGCGGGGGTGGTAGCCGGCGGCGACGAGGGCGGCGACCTGGGCGTTGGCGAGGTCGTAGGCGCCCAGGTTGAAGGCCCGTGTGAGGATCTCCCAGCGGGCTGCGGAGTCGTCGGGGTCGTGGGCCACACGGGCGCGCAGGACGCGGAGGGCGGCGAGGGCGGCGGCGCGGGGTTTGGCGACCGGGTGGTCGGGCAGCGTGTGGAGGGCGGCGCGGAGGCGCTCCTCGGCGCGGGCGAGATCTCCGGCGCGCAGGGCGTCCTCGGCGCCCTGGATGGCGGGGGCGAGCTCGCGGATGAGGCGCTCGCGGCGGCCGGAGGGGCAGCCGTTGTCGAGCCAGGTGGCGTAGATCTCCACGAGGCGCCAGTCCTGAGCGAGATAGCGGCCCGGATAGGCGGCGACGAAGTCCAGGAAGCGGCTCATCCCCGCGCGGTCGGTGGCGGCGAAGACGCGGTCCAGGGGCTCGTTGGTGTGGCAGGCGCCGTGGAGGGTCCTGTGGAGCCCGCGCGCGTCGGGGACGCGGGCGTGGACCTCGGCGACGAGGGCGTCTAGGGCGCGGTCGAGGGCGCTGCGCATGGCGGCGGCGTTCGAGTGGGCGGGACCGGCGGCGGCGAGGATTTGGGCGAGGGTGACGAGGGGTGGGGCGCCGTGTCCCGCGGCGGCGAGCCCGCGAGGGCCCCGGTCCAGCGGGTAGAGGCCCACGTCTTCGGCGAGGAGGAGCAGGAGGGAGTGGGCGGCCAGGGCAGCGGGGACGCGGAGGTCGTAGGCCAGGACGTCGTCGGGCCCGAGGGAGGGGGGCGCGGGCTGGGGGCGGTCGTCGGAGACCGCGGGGGCCCTGGGTGGCCGCGCGGCGCGCGGCATCACGGTGGCGGTGGCGGTGTGGGCGGTGGCGGCGGTGACGCGGGCGGAGGCGGCGTGGAGGGAGAAGTCGACGCTGGGCAGGCGCGTGGGGCGGCGCCGGTCGTCCTCGCGGGAGGGCGTGGGGCGGGGTTGGGTGCGGCGATAGACACGGCGCGGTGTGTCCTGGGCGTCGAGCCCTTCGGCGGCGCCGCGCGAGAGGGTGATGGCGGTGGACCCGGCGGGGGTTCGCTGGACCCCGGTGATGCGCGCGAAGGCCTGGATGCGTTGGGTGGCGGCGGGTGGCGGCGCGGCGGCGTGGCCGGGCTCCGCGAGGGACGCCGCGAGCGACGAGACGAGGGCGACGACCAGCGCCGCGGCGAGGGCGCGCTCGGAGAAGGCGGGCGGGCGGGGCATGAGCGCTCCGGGGGGCCGAAGGCATGGGTTCCGGGGGGAAGGAGCATGGTACCAAGACCGGCGCGGGACTCCATGGTCCGGCGGGTGATCGAGCGGCTGGACGAGCCCGCCGAGCCCGTGGTGGCGTCTCCTGTGTCAACCCGAGCTGGGGTGCCCAGATCCGCCACCTGCTCTGCGGACCGAGGCGCAGGAGGCCGCGTTTGGGCA
>CAYZID010000448.1:0-2478 GCA_964478315.1 uncultured Myxococcales bacterium
TGCTCTCGGTATCGCTGGCGTCTCGCGCATCGCGCTATCTGGATCTGATAGCGCTCGCTTTTTTGTGTTCCAGCAGAGGACGGCATACGGGGTGCTCAGGAGGCTCGTGGGCTCGGAGATGTGTATAAGAGGCGGGGGGTGGGGGCGTCGGCTGGCCGTGGTGCGCTCAGTCGTGCCGCCCCTTGGGCGGGCGCACGGGGAGCTCGCGCATGAAGTGGTCGTTGTAGCTCACCACGGGCCAGCCGTTGTCCACGGGTGTCATGGTGATGCAGCCGGGCACGGGGCAGACGATCTCACAGAGGTTGCACCCCACGCACTCGTCCTCGTCGATGGCGGGGACGCGGGCGCCCGCGCCCGGGTCCGCGGGCGTGATGCACTGGTGGCCGCCGTCCTGGCAGGCCGTCACGCAGGCGTAGCAGCCGATGCACCGCGCCGGGTCCACGCGGGCCACGGTCTCGTAGTTCATGTCCAGCTCGCCCCAGTCGCCGAACCGGGGCAGGGAGGCGCCGATGAAGTCGGTGAGGCGCTCGTAGCCCTTGGCCTCCATCCAGCGGCGCAGCCCGTCGATCATGTCCTCGACGACGCCGTAGCCCCGGAGCATGACCTCGGTGCACACCTGGACGCTGGACGCCCCCAGCAGGAGGAACTCCACGGCGTCGCGCCAGGTGGAGACGCCGCCGATGCCGCTCACGGGGAGCTGGAACCGCCGGTCCCGCCCCAGCGCGGCCACCATGTGGAGGGCGATGGGCTTCACGGCGGGCCCGCAGTAGCCGCCGTTCGTCGACCGCCCGTTCACCACCGGGTAGGGGCTCAGCGTGTCCAGATCCACGCCCGTGATGCTCTTGATGGTGTTGATGAGCGACACGCCCGTGGCCCCGCCCCGCTGGGCCGCCAGCCCGTGGGGCACGATGTCCGCCACGTTGGGCGTGAGCTTCACCAGCACGGGCACGCTCGCCCGCTCAGCCACCCAGCGGGTGATGCGCTCGTTCACCTTGGGCTCCTGGCCCACGGCGCTGCCCATGCCCCGCTCGCACATGCCGTGGGGGCAGCCGAAGTTCAGCTCCAGCCCGTCCGCCCCCGCGTCGATGGCTCGGGCGACCACGTCCTCCCACTGCGCCTGGGTGTCCAGCATGAGCGACGCGATGACCGCGTGCGCCGGGTAGCGCCGCTTGACCTCGCGCAGCTCGCGCAGGTTCGCCTCCACCGTGCGGTCGCTCACCAGCTCGATGTTGTTGATCCCCGCCACCGTCGCCCCGCGCACGCGCCGCACGCCCAGGCGGCTCGACACGTTCTGCGTGGGCGGGTCGGTGATGGTCTTCCACACCGCGCCGCCCCAGCCGGCGTCGAAGGCGCGCATGATCTGCTCGCCGGTGTTCGTGGGCGGCCCCGAGGCCAGCCAGAAGGGGTTGGGCGAGCGAATCCCCGCCGTGTCCGCCGTGAGGTCCACCATCAGCCCGCTCCCTCGTCCGCGCCCACGCCCGCACGCCCACCGCCGGCGAGCCAGGCGTCGATGGCCTCCGCCGCCCGCCGCCCGGCGGCCACGGCGTCCACGACCTCGCGCCCACCGTTCACGCAGTCTCCCCCCGCGTAGAGCCCCGGGCGCCCCGTGAACCCGTCCGCGTCCACGACCAGGCGCCCGCGCTCCAGCGCCAACCCCGCCCCCGCCTCGCCCAACAGCGCCCGCGCGTCCCGAGGCGCCTGGCCCAAGGCCAGCACGGCGAGCTGGGCCTCCGCGGTCCAGGTCTGCTCCGGCCGGAGCCGCTTGTCCGCGCCCGTGCGCCCGAGGACCACGCGCTCCAGGCGCCCGGCGCCCTCGTAGGCCACGGGCACGGCGTGGAACCGCCCCACGACCCCCGCGCGCTTGGCCTCGTCCCACTCGTGGGCGTAGCCGCGCATCTGCTCCTCGCCCCCGCGATAGACCAGCTCCACGCGGGGCACGCCGGCCCGCACGAGAGCCCGCGCCGCGTCCAGCGCCGTGTTGCCACCCCCCACGACGAGGGCCGCGGACACCCCGGCCAGCGGGTCGTCCGGCCCCGCCGCGGCCCCCGCGCCCAGCTTGAGCCCTTCGAGGAGCTCCACGGCCCCCACGACCCCGGGCAGGTCCTCGCCGGGCACGCCCGCGCGGCGGTCTTCACCCAGGCCGCAGGCCAGGAACACGGCGTCGTGGCGGCGCTCCAGCTCGGTGAGGGACACATCCCGCCCCAGGGCCACGCCCGTGCGCACGTCCACGCCGCCCACGGACAGCACCCCCTCCACCTCCGCCCGCGCCAGCTCCACGCCCACCTTGTAGGGGGCCACGCCCCGCAGGTGCAGCCCGCCCAGCTCGTCGCGGGCCTCGTAGATCGTCACGGCGCGCCCCCGGAGGCGCAGGGCATGGGCGCAGGCGAGGCCCGCCGGGCCGCCGCCCACGCCCCCCACCGAGCGCGGGGCCGCGCCGCCGGCGGGGGGCTGGGGCGCCGCACACAGCCCGCGCCGGCC
>CAYZID010000449.1:0-2476 GCA_964478315.1 uncultured Myxococcales bacterium
TCCTTGCCCAAACGCGGCCTCCGGCGCCTCGGTCCGCAGAGCAGGTGGCGGATCTCGGCCCGCCCGGCGATGCCCCCACGAGGGGGCGACTTGGCGCGTCGAAGCTCCGCCCCTCGGCCTTGCGAGCGCCGCCGGTCGGCCGCTCCCGCAAACCTCGGCGTAGCGATTTCGAGGCCGCTGGCCTAGGCTCCGCCGTCGTCACACACGAGCCCATGGAGCACCCCCGCATGTCTACGCCCACCGCCACCGTCGAGACCGTCACCCTGGACGGCGAGGAGATCACCCTGGAGACCGGCGAGATCGCGCGGCAGGCCTCGGGCAGCGTCGTCGTCCGCCACCGCGACTCCTTTCTCCTCGCGACCGTCGTCGCCGACGAGGGCCCACGCCCCGGCGCCGACTTCTTCCCCCTCACCGTGGAGTACCGCGAGCGCATGTCCGCCGCCGGTCGCATCCCCGGCAATTACTTCCGCCGCGAGGGGCGCATCACCGAGGCCGAGATCCTCACGAGCCGCCTCATCGACCGCACCCTGCGGCCGCTGTTCCCCAAGGGCTTCCGCAACGAGACCCAGGTCCAGGTCATGGTCTTCGGGGCCGACCCCGAGAGCGACCTCGAGGCCCTGGCGCTCCTGGGCGCGGCGGCGGCCCTCCAGGTCTCCGACGTCCCCTTCCAGGGCCCCGTCACCGGTCTGCGTGTGGTCCGCTATCAAGGCCGGTGGCGCGCCCTGGCGAGCCCCTCCGTGCGGGCCCTGAGCCACACCGATCTCATCACCTCCTACACGCGCGACGGCCTCGCCATGGTCGAGGGCGAGTCTCTGGGGCTCCCCGACGAGGAGCTCCTGGAGGCCCTGGACTACGCCGAGGCCGCCGCCACCCCCCTCCTGGACGCCCTCGACAGGCTGCGCGATCGCGCCGGAAAGCCCAAGCGCCCCTGGACTCCGCCCGAGCCCGCCCCGCTCGTGGACGCCGCCGTGGAGGCCTTCTCGGCCAAGGCCGTGGACGCCGCGCTGTCCATCGACGACAAGCACGCCAGGCGGCGCGCCTTGGGCGAGGCGCGAGCGCTCGTCGTGGAGGCCGCGGAGCGCGGCGAGCTCGCCGACGACGCCACCGCCGAGGACGCCCAGGCTGCTTTCGATCGCATGGTCCACCACCGCATGCGTCGCCGCCTCCTGGACGGCCACCGCATCGGGGGGCGGGCCTTGGACGAGGTGCGCCCCCTCACCATCCGCGTGGGGCCCATCGCCGCCGCCCACGGCTCGGCGCTGTTCACCCGCGGGGAGACCCAGGCCCTGGTCACCGCCACGCTGGGGGGCGACCGCGACGCCCAGGACCGCGAGACCTTGCGCGGCAAGGAGCGCGATACCTTCCTACTGCACTACAACTTCCCGTCCTACTCCGTGGGTGAGACGCGCCCCATGCGCGGTCCGGGCCGCCGCGAGATCGGCCACGGCAACCTGGCGCGCCGGGCCCTGGACGCCGTCCTCCCCGCCCAGGACCAGTTCCCCTACACCATCCGCGTGGTCTCGGACGTCACCGAGTCCAACGGGTCGTCCTCCATGGCCACCGTCTGCGGCGGCACCCTGGCCCTCATGGACGCCGGCGTGCCCCTGGAGGCGCCCGTGGCGGGCGTGGCCATGGGGCTCATCCGCGAGGGTGACGAGATCGCCATCCTCACGGACATCCTGGGCGACGAGGACCACCTCGGGGACATGGACTTCAAGGTCGCGGGCACCGCCGACCGCGTCACCGCCGTCCAGCTCGACAACAAGATCGGCAGCCTCCCGCGCGACGTGCTCGTGCGCGCCATCCGCCAGGCCAAAGCGGCGCGTCGGTTCATCTTGGCGGCCATGGCCGAGGCCCTGGCCTCCCCCCGGAAGTCCATCTCCGCCCGGGCCCCGCAGATCCTGCGCATCGACCCGTCGAAGATCGGCGTCGTCATCGGCAAGGGCGGCGCGACGATCCAGAAGCTGGAGGCCGACACGGGCGCGCGCGTGGAGGTGAAGAACGACGGCCGCGTCATCATCACGGGCCCCAGCGCTGAGGCCGTGAACGCCGCCATTCGGCGCGTGGAGGCCCTCACCAAGGACCTGGAGCGAGGCGCCGTTTACGAGGCGAGCGTGGTCTCCATCAAGGACTTCGGCGTCTTCGTCCGCTTCGGAGACCACGAGGGGCTCGTCCACGTCTCCGAGCTCGCCGACCACCGCGTGAGCCACCCCAGCGACGAGCTCTCCGTAGGAGACGCCGTGCGCGTCAAGGTCCTGGGCACCGACGACCGCGGGCGCCTCAAGCTCAGCCGCCGCGCCGCCGCCGGCACCCCGGAAGCAGAGGTGCTGTCGCTCTGACCTCCCAGAACGGCCGCGGGGCGTCTCGACCGCGACGCGATCTCCGTGATCGCCCCCGAGCGGACGGCGCTTGGGCCCACGCCGCCCTGGCGCTACACTCCCGCGCCCATGAGCTCCCCTCCCACCCCATCCCCCGC
>CAYZID010000450.1:0-2413 GCA_964478315.1 uncultured Myxococcales bacterium
CCCACACGCGGGATCCAAAGCCGAATCCCAGAGTAGGTGGCGGATCGGGGGGCACGTTCAGGTCCAGCGGAGGACCTCCCAGCCCTTGCGGCGCGCCACCCGGCGCAGGCGTGGGTCGGGGTTCACGACCCGGGGGTGGGCGACGCGCTCGAGCATGGGCAGATCGCTCACGGAGTCGCTGTAGAACCAGGCGTCGTCTAGACGCGCGCCGCGCGGGGCGGCCCAACGCTCGGCGTGAACGATCTTGCCCTGACCGTAGCACAGGGGGCCCTCCCAGGACCCGTTGAGCCTGCCTTGCCCATCGAGCTGGAAGCGGTTGGCGATCCACCCGTCCAGGCCCCAAGCCTCCGCCGCGGCGCGCGCCGCGTACGCCGAGGAGCTCGTGAGGAGGACGACCCGATGTCCTTGGGCGCGGTGCCACGCCAGGGCGTCGCGGGCGCCGTCGGACAGCCGCGGCGCGACGGCCTCCGCGAACCACTCCCGCGTGCGCCTGTCCAGCTCCTGGGCGGGGACGCCGCGGTAGAGGTCCAGGGCGTGTCGGAAGGCCGCCTCCATGTCGATGACGCCCAGGTGGTAGCCCACCATCCACAGGCTCGCGCGGGCCACACCCAGGCGGCTCACGCGGCCGTGCCGCTGCTCGTAGCGCACGTAGGAGAGACCGCTGTTGAAGGGGACCAGGGTGCGGTCCATGTCGAAGAAGGCGGTCACCGGGTGAGCGGTCTGCTGGAGGGGCGCGTCCACGCGCGCACCGTAGAAGGGAGGGCGGCGCGAGGCAAGGGGCTGGGGCGGGGGAGATCCATCTGCCGGCTGGTGCGTCTCCCCGTTCTGTCGCGAGCGCTCGGCGCGGCGCGCTCACTCTCCCAACGCATTGGCCCGGCGGCCGCTCCCAGGAGGACCCTCATGATCGATCGCTCCCTTTCCCGCACGCTCTCACCCACCCTTCGACCCCTCAGCCGGCGCACTCGCGGCGGCGCGAGCGCCCTCGTGGGCCTCACGGCGCTCGCCGGGCTCCTGGGCGCCGTGGCGCCCGCGGCCGCGCGCGGCCCGCGGCCGCCCGTGGACGGCCCGCGCATCCAGGTCGCCATCCTGCTGGACACGTCCGGCTCCATGAGCGGCCTCATCGACCAGGCGCGCACGGAGCTGTGGAACATGGTCAACGAGCTCGCCACGGCCCGCAGGGACGGCCAGGCCCCCACGCTGGAGGTGGCGCTGTACGAGTACGGCAAGAGCTCCATCCCCGCGTCCGAGGGGTACATTCGGATGATCACGCCCCTGACGACGGACCTGGACCGCGTGTCGGACGAGCTGTTCGCCCTGACCACGAACGGTGGGGACGAGTACTGCGGCCAGGTGATCCAGTCGGCCGTTCGGGGGCTCGCCTGGAGCCCGGACAGCCGGGACCTGAAGATGATCTTCATCGCCGGGAACGAGCCCTTCACCCAGGGCCCCGTGGACTACCGACGCGCGGCGCGGGAGGCCATCGGCCGTGGGATCACGGTGAGCACGATCCACTGTGGGGACTATGAGACCGGCGTGCGCACGGGCTGGAAGGACGGCGCGATGCTCGCGGACGGGGCCTACATGCACATCGACCACAACCGCAAAGTGGCCCACATCCGCGCGCCCCAGGACGAGGAGCTGGCCCGGCTCGGCCGTGAGCTCAACGCGACCTACGTGGGCTACGGGAAGGCGGGTCGGGGGGCGAAGATGCGCCAGGCGCTCCAGGACCGGAACGCCATGGGCTCGGGCGGGGTCTCCGCCGCGGCCGCGCGGGCGGTGACCAAGTCGTCGCATTTCTACAAGAACGCTGGCTGGGACCTGGTGGACGCGGTGAAGGAGGGCAAGGTGGACCTCGAAGAGGCGCCCGCCGAGGAGCTACCGGCGGCCATGCGCGGGATGACCCCGGCCCAGCGCCAGGCCTACGTCGCCAAGCTGGCCGCCAAGCGCGCGGCCTTGCAGGCGAAGATCCGCAAGCTCAGCGCCGCGCGCAGGAAGTTCCTGGCCAAGGCCCGCAAGAAGGCCCGGCCCCGGTCCGGGCCGGCGACGCTGGACGAGGTGATGGTCAAGGAGATGAAGCGCCAGGCCCGCAAGAAGTCCTTCTCCGTGAAGTAGCGTCCACGCGCGCCGCGGGCGCCGCCGGCCGGCCCCTCGCCCGGCCATGGCGGCACCCGCGGCGCCGCCGCAGCCGCTTCCGCAGCCGCTTCCGCTTCCGCTCCCGCACCCGCCCCCCCCCCCGCCCCCCCCCCCCCCACCCCCCCCGCCTCCCCCCCCCCCCCCCCTCCCGCTCCCCCCCCCCCCCCCCCCCCCGCCCCCCCCCCCCCCCCGCCTCCTCTCCCCCTCCCACCCTTCCCCCCCTCCCCGCCCCTCACACCCCCCTACCCCCCGCACACATACAAAACCAATGCACCACATC
>CAYZID010000451.1:0-2412 GCA_964478315.1 uncultured Myxococcales bacterium
GCCCAGGAGGCGCAGCGGTTGGAACAGCAGCGCCGTGCGCAGGAGGCCCAGCGCCATTTGGAGGCGCAGCGCCGGGCCCAGGAGGCGCAGCGCCGTGCGCAGGAGGCGCAGCGGTTGGAACAGCAGCGTCGGGCCCGGGAGGCGCAGCGGTTGGAACAGCAGCGCCGTGCGCAGGAGGCCCAGCGCCGCTTGGAGGCACAGCGTCGGGCGCAGGAGGCCCAGCGCCGCGCGGAGGAGCAGCGTCGCTTAGAGCAGCGTCGCCGTCTGGAGGCTCAGCGCCGCCTGGAGGAGCAACGGCGCGCGCAGGAGGCCCAGCGTCGCGCCGAGGCCGAGCGTCGTCGTCGGGAGACGGAGCGGCGTCGCGTCGAGGCCGAGCGTCGTCGTCGGGAGACGGAGCAGCGTCGCGCCGAGGCCGAGCGTCGTCGTCGGGAGACGGAGCGGCGTCGTCTGGAGCGCGAGCGGCTCAGGACTCGTAGATGGCGTTGAGCTCCGCCTCATACCGGGCGAGGATGTTCCGCCGCTTGAGCTTGAGCGTGGGCGTGAGGGTGTCGTCCTCGGGCGCGAAGTCCCGCGTGATGACGAGCACCCGCTTGGGACGTTCGTAGGACTTGAAGTCGGCCCCCACGCGGTCGATCTCCGCGAGGAGATAGGCCTCCACGGCGGGGTCGCGGGCGAGCGCCTCATCGTCCTGGGCTCGTAGCCCTTGCTCCCGGGCCCAGCGCCGGAGCACCTCGAAGTCGGGGTAGATGATGGCCACGTTGAAGGGGCGGTTGGTCCCGTCCACGCACGCGCTGGTCACGGCGGGGATGAGCTTGAGCTTCTCCTCCAGGGGCGCTGGGACCACGTACTTGCCGTTCTCCAGCTTGTACTGCTCCTTGACGCGTCCGGTGATCCACAGGAAGCCGTCATCGTCCAGGCGGCCCATGTCGCCCGTTCGGAACCAGCCGTCGGCGTCGAGCACGGCGGCCGTCTCCTCGGGGCGGTTGTGGTAGCCCACCATGATGTTGGGGCCGCGTGCCACGATCTCACCCTCGCCGGGCGGCGCACCGTCGAAGGGCTCGATGCGGATCTGGACGTTGGAGAGGGGGCGGCCCACGGAGCCGATCTTGCGGGCGCCCGGGCGGTTGGCCGTGAGGACGGGCGCCGTCTCCGTGAGCCCGTAGCCCTCGTAGACCTCCACGCCCAGGGCGTCGATGACCTCGGCGACCTCCTTGGCGAGGGCCGCGCCGCCCGAGGCGGCGTAGCGCAGGCGACCGCCGAAGCGCGCGCGGACCTTGCGGCCCACGAGGGCGTCCAAGAGGCGCCACTGGGCCTCCAGCCACAGGGAGGACTCCCCGGCCGCCGCGAGGGCTCGGCGCTGGGCCGCGACGTCGAGGGTGCGCTGGAAGAGCGCGCGCTTGAGCCCCCCCTCGGCGGCCATGCGCTTGTGCAGCCCGTCGTAGAGGCGGTTGAAGATCCGGGGGACGGAGATGAGCACCGTGGGGCGCACCTCGCCGAGGTTGTCCACGATGGTGCGCACGGACTCGGCCAGCCCCAGGGCGCCGCCGTAGGACAGCAACCCGTGGAGCTCGCAAGTCTGGCCGAAGGAGTGGGCCCAGGGCAGGAAGGAGAGGGACACGTCTTCCTCGCCCATGGGGTAGATCTCGTGAATGGCGTTTAGGTTGGACGTGATGTTGCGGTGGGAGAGCAGCACGCCCTTGGGGTCACCCGTCGTGCCGCTCGTGTAGATGAAGCCGGCGATGTCGTCGGGGTCGGGCTCGTCGGCGGGCACGGGGTGGGCGGCGCCCGCCCGCAGCAGGGCCTCGAAGCCCACCTCGTCGCCGTCGTCGGCGTCCAGGAGTACGGCGGACTCGAGCGACGGGATCGCGCCCACCAGCGGCGCCACTTGGGCGTAGATCTCCCGGGTGGCGGCGAAGACCAGCTTGGCCCCCGAGTCCCGCAAGATGTAGGCCCACTCCTTGGCGAGCTGGGCCTCGTACATGGGGACGAACTGCGCCCGGCGGCCGTAGGTAGCGTACGCGGCGATGGCCCACTCGGGGCGGTTGTTCGCGATGATGGCCACGCGGTCGCCTGGGCCCACACCTCGCAGGGCCAACCCCGCGCGGGCCTCGTCCACCCGTCGGGCCACCTCCCCGTAGGTGATCCAGCGGTAGCGACCCTGGCGTTTCACGCCGAACAGCGGGCGGTCCGCGAACCGCGCCGTGCTCCGCTGGAACATGTCCACGAGGTCGTGAAACCGCTCGCCGCCCTCCATGAGCCTCTCCTCGCCGTGGGTTCCCGGGGGCGGAGCCGTGGTCAGCCCGCCTCCCCGCGAGGAGGATAGCCCACCCCGTCGGCGCCGTCTCCCGGGCCCGGGCTCCCCAGATCCGCCACCTGCTCTGCGGACCGAGGCGCAGGAGGCCGCGTTTGGGC
>CAYZID010000452.1:0-2405 GCA_964478315.1 uncultured Myxococcales bacterium
TGTAGTGTGACGAGCGCGACACAGACAACCGCGCTCGACGATAGCCACTCCGTCGCGAGCGGGAGGGGTGGATGAGGGCGAGGGGGTTGGCTGTGGCATGGGACACCTCCACGGTCCGGACGGGTCGGGTTGGCCGCTGGACCCTACTCCAACGCGCGGCGCGGGGCACGGAACGAGCCGATTGCCTTTCGTTTACGCGGGTAAACGGGGTCCCGGTGGCATCCTTTTCGGTGGCGCCACCCTCGGGGCTGCCCTATGGTCGCCGTCGCGACATGGCCTCCCGCCGCCGCAGCGCGGCGGGAGGAACAAGGAGAAGGTTCCCATGGCAACGAACGGCAAGTCCCCGGCGGCCCCCTCCGCCACCCTCCCGGCGAGCAAGCGCTGCATGCCCGGGCCGGCGGTGCGCAACATCCCCAAGGGCAAGAGCATCTTTATCGCCTCGGGGGCGGCCGAGCCGGATGTGCTCGTGGAGGCCCTGGTGGCCGAGGCCGACCACTTCCAGGACAACACGGTCGTGCACTTGTTGACGCTGGGCGAGGCCCCCTACGTGGCCCCCAAGTTCGCCCAGAACTTCCGGCACAACGCCTTCTTCATCGGCGCCAACGTGCGGGAGGCCGTCCACAAGGGGCGGGCGGATTACACGCCCGTGTTCCTCCACAAGATCCCGAGCCTCATCCGGCAGGGGCGGATGCCCGTGGACGTGGCGCTCATCCAGGTGAGCCCGCCCGACCCATTCGGGTACGTGAACATCGGCGTCTCCGTGGACATCGTGCTCGCGGCCATCGAGGCGGCGGACCTGGTCATCGCGCAGGTGAACCCTCGGATGCCCGTGGTCTTCGGGGCGGGCTTCATCAAGGCAGACCTCATCGACTGCTGGGTGGAGGGGGAGCGCCCCATCCACGCCCACGATCCCGCCCCCTTGGACGACGTCGCCTTGGAGATCGGCCGCAACTGCGCGTCGCTCATCGAGGACGGCTCGACCTTGCAGATGGGCATCGGCCAGATCCCGGACGCGACGCTCAAGGCGCTCACGGACAAGAAGGATCTCGGGGTGTGGACGGAGATGTTCTCGGACGGGGTCTTGGATCTCGTGGAGGCGGGCAACATCACGAACCGCTTCAAGACGATCCACCCCGGCAAGATCTCCTCCTCGTTCACCTTCGGTTCCCAGCGGCTGTACGACTTCATCGACCGCAACCCCCTGTTCACCTTCCACCCCTCGGACTACATCAACGACCCCATCCGGATCGCTCGCCAGCACAAGATGGTGTCCATCAACAGCGCCATCCAGATCGACCTCACCGGCCAGGTGTGCGCGGACTCCATCGGGACGAAGTTCTATTCAGGGATTGGCGGGCAGGTGGATTTCATCCGCGGGGCCTCCATGTGCCCAAACGGCAAGCCCATCTTGGCCATTCGGTCCACCGCGCGCGGCGGGACCGTGAGCCGGCTGGTGGCGAACCTGAGCGAAGGCGCGGGCGTGGTGACCTCTCGCGGAGACGTGCGCTACATCGTGACGGAGTACGGCATCGCGGACCTTCAGGGGAAGTCGGTCCGGGATCGGGCCATGGCGCTCATCTCCATCGCCCACCCGGACTTCCGGCGCGAGCTCTTGAACGACGCCAAGGCGCGGCACTACGTCTTCGTGGACCAGGTGGCTCCCAAGGCCCTGTACCCGCGGAAGTTCGAGCGCCACGTGGAGACGCGGGACGGGCGTCCGCTGCTGCTGCGGCCCATCCGCGTCACGGACGAGCCCAAGCTCAAGGACCTCTTTTACAGCTTGTCCGAAGACGCCATCTACCAGCGCTACATGAAGACGATCCACGCCATCCCGCACGAGGAGCGGCAGTACTTCCTGGACGTGGACTACAAGGGGAACATGGCGCTCGTGGCGGAGACCATCGAGGAGGACGACCGCGAGCCCCAGATCGTGGCCGTGGCCCAGTACTTCAAGGACAAGGGTACGGGCAACGCCCAGGTGGCCTTCATCGTCCGCGACGAGTGGCACGGCCAGGGCATCGGGACGCTGCTCTTCGAGCACCTGGTGGACGTGGCGCGCCACAACGGCGTCGTGGCCTTCACGGCCGAGGTCTTGGTGGGCAACGCGCCCATGATTCACGTCTTCCACAAGTCCGGGTTGGAGGTCCTGAGCCAGCTCGATGGGAAGATCTACAAGCTGACCATGCCCCTGACGCGCAAGCCGCGGTCCCAGCGCGCCCGAAAGGGGCCCGAGCTCCACGGCTGAGGGAGGCCGCGCCCCCGCCGCCCCGCGTGGCGGGGGCGTCTCCCGCATCCGCGCTCGCTCCAGCACCCGCCCCCGCATCCGCACCCGCCTCCGCACCCGCCTCCGCACCCGCCGCCGCACCCGCACCCGCACCCGCCTCCGCACCCGCCTCCGCACCCGC
>CAYZID010000453.1:0-2371 GCA_964478315.1 uncultured Myxococcales bacterium
GCCCAAACGCGGCCTCCTGCGCCTCGGTCCGCAGAGCAGGTGGCGGATCTGGGGCTTGGGCAAGGTCTTGACGCGCGTGAGCGCGGCCTCGAATCGCTCGTCAGTGGTCATCTCTCCTCCTGTGCTGACCTCATGCGTCCCCGAGGGGCGCGCAGGCCGCCTCCAGCCACGCCCGGACGGGCGCGTCCTCGTCGCGGTCGAGGAGCGGCCCCACCTCACGCAGGACCTTGGCGTGGTAGTCGTCGACCCACGCGCGCTGGGCGGGGCTGAGCTGGGCCACGTCGATGAGGCGCCGGTCGATGGGGACCACGGTGATGGTCTCGAAGGCGCGCAGCTCGCGCTCTCCCCCATCGACCTCGGGCCCCGGTACGACCGCCACGAGGTTCTCGATGCGGATCCCATAGCCGCCGGCCTTGTAGTAGCCGGGCTCGTTGGACAGCACCATGCCCAGCTCCAGGGCCACGCGGTTGGGCCGCTTGGAGATCCCCTGGGGCCCCTCGTGCACGCACAGGTAGCTGCCCACCCCGTGCCCCGTCCCGTGGTCGTAGTCCAGCCCCGCCTCCCACAGCGGCGCCCGCGCCAGCATGTCGAGCTGGGGCCCCGCCGTGCCCGCGGGGAAGACGGCCCGCCCGAGGTCGATGTGCCCCCGGAGGACGCGCGTGAAGCGGTCGCGCATCTCCTGGGGCGGGTCCTCGGAGGGCCCGCCCACAAAGACCGTACGCGTGATGTCCGTCGTGCCATCGGGGTACTGCCCGCCCGAGTCCACCAGATACAGGGTGCCCGCCTCCAGCTCGCGATCGGTCTCGGGCGTGACGCTGTAGTGGACGATGGCGCCGTTGGGCCCCGCCCCGGAGATGGTCTCGAAGCTCAGGTCCTCTAGGGACGGGTCCAGGGCCCTGCACTCGTAGAGCTTCGCCGCGGCCCCCAGCTCGGTGAGCCCCCCTTGGGGGGCCCGCTCCTCCAGCCAGGCCAGGAAGCGCACCATGGCGACGCCGTCCCGACGGTGGCAGGCGCGCATCCCATCCAGCTCCACCGGGTTCTTCTTGGCCTTGGGCAGCGCCGTGGGGTCTTCGGCCTCGATGACGCGCGCCCCCTCCAGCGCCGCCGCCACCGCCTGGGGGGTGCTCCCCGGCGCGAGGCGCACGCGCGCCCCGGCGGCGCCCAGCTCCAGCAGGGCCACGGCCAGCTCGCTCCGAGGCCGCACGCGCACGCCGTCCCCCAGGTGTTCGCGCACCGCGGCGCTCACCTTGCGGGGGTCCACGAACCAGTCCACGGTCTCGTCCGCGTGCGCGATGGCGAAGGACAGCACGACCGGGTTGTGCTCCACGTCGCCCCCGCGGACGTTGAGGAGCCAGCAGATGGCGTCCGGCAAGCTCAACACCGCGGCGTCCTGGCCGCCCTCCCGCAAGGTCTCCGCGAGCGCTCGCCGCTTGTCCGCGCTGGAGACGCCGGCGCGCGACACGGGGTGGATCCGCGCGGCCCCCAGGGGCGGGGAGGGCTGGGACGCCCCCCACACGGTGTCCACGGGGTTGGGGCTCACGGCCACCGCCTCGGCGCCCGCGTCCGCGCAGGCCTGCCGCAGCTCCCGCGCCGCCTGGACGGTGTAGAGCCACGGGTCGAACCCCACGCGCCCGCCCTCCCCCACCCGCTTGGCGACCCACCTGGCGGGGACCTCGTCCGGGATGGGCAGGGGCGCGAAGCGCTGGACGTCCACCTGTTCGCGGACCTGGAGGGTGTAGCGACCGTCCACGAAGATCGCCGCCTCGTCGGCCAAGACGGCGGCCACGCCCGCGGACCCCGAGAAGCCCGTGAGCCAGCGCAGACGCTGGGCCTGCCGGGGCACGTACTCGCCCTGGTGCTCGTCCACACGGGGCACGAGCAGGGCGTCCAGCTTCAAGCGGCGCATCTCGGCGCGCACGGCCTCCAGCCGCTCGGCCGGCGCCGGAGAGGCGTCGAGCCCGTCGTCCAAGGCCGCGGCGGTGGCCGCCACCAGGGCCTCCAGCGCCTCGCGCAGCGCTGGCGTCCCCGCGGGATCCACGGCGTCCATCCAGGGGCCGGGTCGCGGGGTCACGGCCACCCCGGCGGCCAGCTCGCGCACGGCCTCGGGGGTCCACTCGCCGCCGTGATCGCGGAGCAGACGAGCGAGCTCGGCATCCGTGGGGCCGGGCGTGGAGGCCGTGGGTCGGTGCGTGGTCGTCATGGGGTGCCCTCCTGGACCCGAGGGGTCGACTCGACTGTGGGGCCCCCGTCATGGCACCGATGAGCCCGCTGGGCAAGGGGCGGCGACAGACCCCGATCCGCCACCTACTTTGGGAGTCGGCTTTGGATCCCGCGTGTGGGCGGCGTCGGGCTGCGCGGCCCCACAAGCGGC
>CAYZID010000454.1:0-2346 GCA_964478315.1 uncultured Myxococcales bacterium
CCCGCACGACAAGGGCACCGACAAGTTCCTGGAGTCGCTGGCGAGCCTGCCCCTCCTGGCGAACCTGGCCGCCATGATCGAGGGGATCCTGGACGAGCTGGGGGGCATCGAGGCGAGCGCGGTGGCCAAGCACCTCATGGACGCGCGGCGGGACCCGGTGACCTCGGAGCTGTCGGGGCCGGCGTTGGCGCTCGGTGCGCCCGTGGGGGCGATCGTCTGGCTGGGGGAGCAACTCCGTGCGCTGGCGGACATCAAGGGCCTTGTCGAGGGCCTGTGGGAGTTGGTCAACAGCCTGTTCGCGAGCGAGCAGGAGGCGCTGTTCCGAGAGCTGGGCCGCTCCACGGTGTCGGTCTACCGCGAAGACCTGAACGCACTGCTCCAGGTCGACGGCTTCGAGCTGTTCTTCGACCTGGGGAAGATCGTGGGGCGGCTCCTGGGGCAACTGCTGTTGATGCTCGTGGGCGGCGAGGCCGCGGCGGCGGCGAAGCTCGCGCTCAAGGGGGCGGTCGTGGGCAAGGTGCTGCCCGCGCTGCGCCGCGCCATCCCCAAGGGCCGGCTCGCGCCTCTGATCAGACGGTACGGGAAGCGAGCCGGACGAGCGGCCGAGAAGGCCGAGAAGGCCGAGAAGATCGAGAAGATCGAGAACGTCGGAAAGCTCGGCGACGAGGTCGAGCAAGCCGCGGGCAGTGCGAAGCGGGCCGAGGTAGCTGCGAAGAAGGCCGAAACGGTCGGCGACGAGGCCCAGGGAGCCGCGCACACCGTGGAGCGGACCAAGGGCGCTGCCCCGGAGGCTGGGGAAGGAGGGGCTGCCGGGGTGGGCCAGAAGGTCGCGAAGGCCGAGGAGGTCATGAGCACCGCCGAGCCCCCCGCGCCAAGGCCCGGGGTAGATCCCGACCTGGAGCGGAG
This sequence comes from uncultured Myxococcales bacterium, assembly GCA_964478315.1. Lineage (GTDB taxonomy): Bacteria > Myxococcota_A > UBA9042 > PHBI01 > JAAZYN01 > CAYZID01. Next base: position 907 of record CAYZID010000454.1, read on the forward strand.
CATCGGTCAGTCGGTGGAGCCGGGCTCGGCCCCAGACGCGCCGGTCCCGTCGGCGAAACTGAGCGCCCGGCAGCGGGAGACGTTGGACCGTCTCTGGAACGGGAAGGATCGGCCCAGACGCAAGCGCAAGGGCAAGGCCCGCAAGGGCGACGATCCGCCCAGCACGAAGAAAATGGTGAACGCCGCCGGGGCGCTGGAGGGCGCCAAGGGGCTGGGGAAGCTGCGCGCGAAGGTGGAGGAGGCGGTGGCCCAAGCCCTGGGTCAGGCGAAGAAGAAGCTCAGCGCCGCCAAGGAGCACCAGCTCATCAAGCAGACCACCAAGCGGGTTCTCATGGAGCGCCTGGAGCGGCTCTGCGGCGTGGGGCCGGATGGCAAGGGGCTCGCGGAGGTGAGCGACGCCGTGGCCCACGACCGGCTGCTGGAGGTTGGCAAGCACCTGGACAACCAGGCCCAGGGCGCCCTCAGCGAGCGGTGGTTCAAGGCGCGCTATCACATCCTGCGGCGGGAGCTGAAGACCTTCCGGCACGTGAAGGTCGACATGGAGCGCCTGCTCGGCGCTCGACGCAAGGGCACGGGCCGGCCCGCCTCGCGCTTCATCGACGAGATCGCCGAGGACGGGATGGTCTGGGAGGTCAAGAGCGGCCAGGGCCGCCTCGACGCCAGGGAGAAGCGCCAGTTCGCCGACTACCAGAAGATGGTGGAGTACGGCGCGAAGGTGAAGCCCGAGGGCTCCGACAAGGCCATCGAGGTCAAGCGCATCCACTACGTCTTCACGAACCCCCAGGGCGCCAAGAAGAACCTGGTGGATATGTGGAAGCACATCAAGCGCGGCGAGGTCCGATTCACTCTGATCCGCCGGGGTGAGCCCTTGACGCTGGACGCCGAGTGGTTGGGCGAGCTTGGGCTACACAGCAAGGCCGATCTCCAGAAGGTGCTGCGGTGGTTGGACGCTGAGGAGGGCGCAACGTTGCCAGCCGGCAGGTGGTTCCATATGGCGCAGAACCGTCCGCGCCAGCCGGCTCGGACGCAGCTCGCGGTCCAGCACGCCGAACCGGGCGGCGCGGCGGGCCCGAACGCTTCCGCGCATCACACCCAGGAGGCGTGAGCCATGGAGTGGATCTACCGCCCTCACTCGTTCCTCCACATCGAGTTCCGAACCCAGGATCTTCCGGGCGTGTTCAACGCCGTGTACGAGTGGTCGGAGCTCCCGCGGAGCCCCCCTGACTACGTCGCGTATGACTTCGGGAAGGAACTGCGCGGGAAACGACTAGCCGACTGGAGACGTGTCGCGCCCACCTTGTCCGACTCGGACGTCGTGTGGGAAACGGAGTCCTCTGCGCGCGGCCGGAGCCTCTACACGACCCGCGATTTCCGGAGGGTTGGGCTCCAGGACTCCCAAGCCCGCCCGCACATCGCCTCGACGTTCGCGTTGCTCCAGGA
>CAYZID010000455.1:0-2313 GCA_964478315.1 uncultured Myxococcales bacterium
TGAGGTGCTGTTGCGTGCTGCGGTCACGCCGGGACGCACGCGCGGCGGTCTCAGCTGCAGCGCCGTCCGGCGGACCCGCCGGTGTCCCCCTGGGCCGCCGCCTGGCCGCGGGCGTCGGTCTCCAGGGCCGAGGCGCCCAGGCCCGTCGTGAGGCCCAAGGCCAGCGCTACGGCCAGCAGGGGAGGGCGGGGGAGCGCGAGCCTCATGGGGTCCCTCCTTCGTCGGGGGTGGGAGCGCTTCGGCCGCCGCCGTGCGTGGCAGCCAGCGCGGGCCCGCCCTCGTGCGCGGCCTCGGCGTCGGTGATGCGCTTGGCGAGCTTGAGCAGCGTGCTGCGGGCCGTGCGGAAGTCGGCGTTGTCCTCGGGGGCTTGGGTGAGCAGGGCGCGGAAGGCCCCGCGCATGGCGAGGGCGCGGTCGAAGCGCGGCGTGTCGCCCGGCGTGTAGGCGCCCAGCGTCAGGAGCTCCTCGGCCTCCCGGAGGTCGGCGAGTACCCGCCGGACCGTGAGGGCGGCCTGGCGGTGGGCGGGCCCCACCACCGAGGACATGACGCGGCTCGTGGAGGCGAGGACGTCGATGGCGGGGAAATGCCCCTGGTCGGCCAGGCGCCGCGACAGGACGATGTGGCCGTCGGTGACGGCGCGGATGGCGTCGCCGATGGGGTCGCCCAGGTCGTCGCTCTCCAGCAGCGCCGTGCAGAACGTCGTGATGGAGCCCCCGCCCACCCCCGGCCCGGCGCGCTCCAAGAGCTGGGGGATGATGGCGAAGGCGGAGGGCGGGTAGCCGCGCGTCGTGGGCGGCTCGCCGATGGCCAGCCCCAGCTCGCGCTGGGCCATGCAGATGCGCGTGAACGAATCTACGAGTAAGAGCACGCGCTTGCCCTCGTCGCGGAAGGACTCGGCGATGGTGAAGGCCACGCGGGCGGCGCGCAGGCGCATGGCGACGGACATCCCCGCCGTGGCCTGGACGACCACGCTGCGGGCCCGCCCCTGGGGGCCCATCTCCACCTCGACGAAGTGCTTCACCTCGCGGGAGCGCTCGCCGATGAGGGCGATGACCGTGACGTCGGCGTCCGTGTTGCGGGCCATCATCCCCAGCAGGGTGCTCTTGCCCACGCCCGCGCCGGCCATGATGACCACGCGCTGGCCGTTGCCCGCGGTGAGCAGCGCGTCCACCGCCCGCACGCCCACCGACAGCGGCCGGTCTACGAGCCCGCGGTCCATGGGGTTGAGCGGGGGCGGCTGCACCGGGTAGCGCTGGATGAACTGGATGGGGGGGCCGCCGTCCGCCGGCTGTCCCCAGCCGTCCAGGACCCGGCCCACGACGGCGGGGCTCACGCCCACCGTGGGGTCCACGCGGCCCGGGTCGATGGGTGAGCCCACCGTGATCCCCGGCACGGGCTCCAGGGGCATGAGCACCACGCGCCCCTCGCGCAGCGCCACGACCTCGGCGGGGACGCCCCCCGCGCGGCCGCTCACCTGGAGGGTGCACATCATCCCCAGGCGCGCGCCCGGCAAGTAGCCCTCCACGAGTAGCCCGCCCACGCGCGTGACCCGCCCCGAGAGACGCGCGGGGTTCGTGGCCTCCAGGGCCTCGTCGATGGCCGGCCAGGGGAGGCTCATGGGCCGTCCCCCTCGCCGGTCGGCGCCCCGTCCAGGGGGCGCTTGCCGGGCGCGCCAAGGGACACGGCGTCCTCCACGGCCGCCGTGAGCCGGTCGAGCTGCGTGCCCAGCCGCGCGTCCACCAGCCCCTCCTCGAACAGCAGGAACAGGCTCCCGGGCTCCAGGTCGGGGGAGGCCTGGACGACGACCTCCACGGGGTGGCCGGCGGCCTGCGCGGCGGCGCTCGCCGCCTCGGCCCGCAGCAGCACCAGGTCCCGCTCGGCGCAGCGCAGCGTGAGCCGCTCCACCGGGCCGGCGGCCTCCATGGCGCGCCGGAGGTTGTCCAGCACGAGGCGCTCGTCCAGCTCCACGGCTCGCTGCACGATGCGCTCGGCCAGCTTCCGGGCCAGCGTGATGGCGTCCAGGTTCAGGCGCATCCCCAGCTCCACGCTGGCGCGCGCGAGGTTCCCCACCGCCTGGCTCAAGCCTTGGGCGTACACGGCGACCTGGGCGTCGGCCTCCTGGCGCGTGGCCTCGCAGTGGGGGCACGGGGGCGGCGGCGCGTGGGCTGGAGGTTCGTCCGCGGGCGTCGCGGTGGGAGCGCGCTGGGGGGCCCCCATAGCGTCCTCGGGCGAGGCCCCCGCCTCCTCCTCCGGCGGGGGGGCCGGCCGCCCGGGCGGGCGGGGCGGGGCGCTGTCGCGGACCGGGGGTTCGCC
>CAYZID010000456.1:0-2307 GCA_964478315.1 uncultured Myxococcales bacterium
CCGCCCACACGCGGGATCCAAAGCCGAATCCCAGAGTAGGTGGCGGATCGGGGGGGCGCCCATCGAGCGACCCCACGCCCCTCCGCGAGACGCCCCGTGATCGTCTCGACGGGCGGGCAGAGTCGTCGGATCGGGCGGTGTGAAAAAAAATTCGCACCACGCGCCATGCGAAGTGGCTGCAACCCTTGGGGAAGCTCGTCATGGCCGTCTTGGCCGCAAAAAAACTGCCTGCCCCAGCCTTGAATTCAACTGCGCAAGTCCCGATGCTGTGAATAGGTCGATGGTGCGAACGTGGTTGCGCACCTCCTCGCGGCGCTCGGCGCGCGGGTCCCCTCGGTTCCCGCCCACCGGCCCCGCTCGGCGACCTCCAGTTCTCCCCTCACTCCCCCTTGACCCGCCGCCTCGGCGGAACGCAGAGCGCACGATGAAGATTGCCGTCATCAGCGATATCCACCTCGGCCGGGGCGACCGGGCCGACCAGTTCGGTCACGATGACGCGGAGTTCATGCGGTTCCTGGATTTCCTGGAGGGAGACTTCGAGCGCATCGTGCTGGCGGGCGACGTCTACGAGACTCTGGCTTCGCCCAAGCCCATGGCCCAGGTCGAGGAGCTGCGGGCCATCCGCGCCGCGCACCCGGAGGTGACGGCGCGCTTCGAGAGGCCCCAGTACACCTATCTCCACGGGAACCACGACCTCGTCACTCGGCACGTGGCCGGCGCCCCCACGGAGCTCCGGCTGGAGGTGGACGGCAAGCGCCTGCTGTTCACGCACGGGCACGGCTACGACCTCATCAACCGGCGCGCCCCGTGGCTGGCCGAGTGGAGCGTCTGGCTGGCGTCCTGGGTGAGCCGCGTGGGGTTGGCTGGCGTGTACCGCTTCCTCGACCACGTGGACCGGTTCCTGCGGGGCCTGCGCATCGACCCGAGCAAGGCGAGCTTCGAGGATTGGGCCCTGGCGCTGGGCGTCCGTCGCGAGGCCGACGTCGTCGTCACGGGTCACACGCACGAGGCGCGCTGCGAGGAGCGGGGAGGGAGGCTGTTCATGAACAGCGGGAGCTGCGCCGAGGGCAAGTTCGAGTTCCTCACCATCGACACCCGGCTGGACGAGTACGCGCTGCACACGAGCTGGTAGGTCGGCGGGTCTCACGTTCAGGCGCCGGGGCCGGGCGCCCCGTGGCCTCAAAACGGCTGGTCCACGGCCAGGACGAGGGAAGGGACGGCGGCGCGCGGGGCGAGCCGCCCGCGGTCCACGAGGCGCCAGGCCAGGTCCAGGCGGACGAGCATGGGCGTGAGGCCCAGGGCGAGGTACTGCGCCCTGAGCCCGTAGCCGGCCCCCACGAACAGGGACCGAGGGGCGCCCATCTGGGCCAAGGAGTCGGACAGGAGGGCGGCGTCCACGAACAGCGCGCCCCACAGGGCGTAGCCAAAGGCCAGGTGGCCCACGTCGATGTCCAGGTTTCGGGAGAAGCGGTGGCGCCACTCCAAGGAGGCGAGGACGCGGTGGCGCCCCCGGGCGGCCACGGCGTCGAAAGCGCGCACCTGGTCGGGGCCGCCCAGCGTCCAGCGCTGTGCCGCGGTGCTGTCCCCCGCGAAGAGGCTCGCGCCGTGGAGGCGGCCCGCCAACACCTGCCCGGGCACGAGGGGCAGGAGCCCCGTGGCGCTCGCCTGCACGAAGCCCGCGGCTCGGGTCTCGCTGGGGGTGACGCCCAGCGCGAGCCCTACCCCGAGGTAGAGGCGGCGGCCGCGCTCGGGGGCCACGCGGCTCAGGGTGCCCACCTCGGCGAGGGCGGCCTCCAGCCGGGCCCCGAAGCCGCCCGCGTGGCCGTGGCCCGCGCGGAGGTGGCTCCACGTCGTCTGGAGCGACGCGAAGGCGCGGTGCATGTTGGGTCGCAGCTTGGGCCCGAACCCGTAGTACCAGTCGAGGCCCAGCCCCTCGCTGGTGGCCGTGATCTGCGGCTCCAGCACGAGCAGGTGCCGGAGGTCGTGGCGGCGTTGGAGGTAGAAGGTGGCGCTGGCCTCTAGGCGGCCCGCGGCCGACGTGAAGGCCGCGTAGACGCCTTGGACGAGGAACTTCCACCGGTCGAAGTTCCGGTCATCGAGGCGTGGATCGCCGTGGGCGGGGCGGCCTGCCGCGTCCACGTCCGCCTGGAGCAGTCGGCCGCGTGGGTCGATCTCCGCCCGGGTGGCCGGGCGGCGGGTCCGCACCCGCACCACGGCCCGGTCGCCGGGGCCGTACCAGCGCCCCCGAGCCCCCCCGGGAGAGCCGTCGTAGACCGCCACCTCCACGGGCTCGGCGAGGTCGGGGGG
>CAYZID010000457.1:0-2293 GCA_964478315.1 uncultured Myxococcales bacterium
GCCGCCCACACGCGGGATCCAAAGCCGAATCCCAGAGTAGGTGGCGGATTGGGGCTCGGCCCCGAATCCCCCACCTGGTCCGTGGACCGAGGCGCAGGAAGCCGCGTCTGGGCAAGGAAGCAAGCAGCCGGGCGAAGCCCCCCGCGACGAGCGGCCGACGGCTCGTGTGGCCGCAGCCTCCGCTCCTTTGCCCGCGGGGTCCACGCCCGAGTCCTGCTTTGAACGGGATCGCGGGACGAAACGACGTGCTGGCGCCAGGCTGAGAAGGGCGTTAGCCTCACGCGCCTCATGGCCACCCCACTGCACGCTTACGAGACCGTCGTCCCCCAGACCTCCAGCCCCGGCGCTGGGGGCGCCGGGCTCCTGGCGGGCCTGGCTCTGGGTGGAGCCGGGCTGGCGTTGGCCTTCGACGCGTCCCTCCCCCCCCTCGTGCGCGTGACCGCCGGCGTCTCGGGCGTGCTCCTCTGCCTGGCGCTGGGGGTGGCCGGGCTGCGGCTGCGCCAGCCGCGGGGCGGGATCGCCTTCGACGAGGCGGGACAGCGGCTGGGGCTGGGCCTCACGAGCACGCGCGACACGCTGTGGCTGCCCCTGGACGCCATCGACACGCTGGCGACCTCCTGGCGAGAGGTGACCCGGGACGACGAACCCACACGCCTCTGGACCGCCTCCGTGGTGCCGCTGGAGGGCCCCCCCATCGTGCTCGCCGAAGACACCGATCCCGAGGCGGCCCGCTACGTGGCCCGCGCCATCGGGAGCCAGTGCGGGCTGCCCGTCGTCGAGGACTTGGACCTCGCCGAGGTCTCTCCCCCCCCGCCCGCGGCGGGGACCTCCGCCCAGACGCGCGTCTGGGTCCAGCGGCGACCGGCCATGGCGTGGATCTTCGGGCTCCTGGGGCTCGCCCTCCTCGTCCTGGGCGGGGGCCTCTTCGCCGGGACGCCCGAGGGACCCGTGGTGGGCCTCTTCGTCGCCCCCGTCATGCTCCTCCTGGGGGCCATCTTCACGGCCATCCCGGTGTTCAAGTGGTTCGGCGTCGAAGAGCTGGAGCGCACCGGGGACCGCTGGACCCACCGCTACCGCCTGGGGCGCCTCCGGTGGGCGGAGCGGACGGTCCGCGCCGCCGAGCCCAGGTGGAGGGTGCGCCTCCAGGGGCTCCGAGGGGCGTGCCTGGAGCTGGTGGCCGAGGACGGCGTCCTGGTCGTGGGCAACGGCGCGACCACCAAGAGTCGCATGTCCGCGGCGGAGCTGTCTGAGATCCCCTCACGCCTCCGGTGACGAGCACCACCGGGCGCCCGGCGACGAGGCCGCACCGTCCACGGCGTGCACCCGCCCCTCGGCGGCGAGCTTGAGGAGGTGGGCGTGCGCCGAGCAACTAGCCAACCCGTAGAGGGACGAGGGGAGGTCCGGGTACGCGCCCGCCGTGATCTCCGCGAGGGTGCGCGCCCCCGCGTCCACGGCCGCGAGCACGGCGCGCTCCCTCGCGAGGCGATGGTCTATGTAATGTTGCAAGTGCGGCACGGCGGGCTCCACGAGCCCCCCGTGCGCGGGCACGAGCCACGCCGGAGCCAGGGCCACGAGGCGCCGTAGGGACGCGAGGTAGCGGGCCATGTCGCCGTGGGGAGGCTGCACGACGATGGTCCCCACGGCGGCCGCCATGTCCCCCGCCACCAGCCCGCGACGTTGTGGCTGCCACAAGACGATGTGGCCGGGCGCGTGGCCGGGGGTGTGGAGCACGCGCCAGCGATCCTCGGGGGCACCGCCGTCCAGGATCGCCCCCTCGTCCAACGTGCCCGTGACCAGCCCTCGCCCACCGCGGGCCTCGGGCCCCTCCAGACGCGCCGCCGTCTCGCGGTGGGCCAGCACGGGGCTCCCCAGCCGCTCCCGGAGCCACGCCGCGGCGCCCACGTGGTCGGGGTGGTGGTGGGTGAGCACGATCCCGGCGACGGGCCGCTCCAGGTTGTCCAGGGCCGCGGCGAGGGCCCGCCTTCCATCCTCGAAGGGGCTCCCCGGATCCACGATCCACACGCGCTCCCGGCCCACGAACACCGCGTTGGTGTGGGTCGCCGGCGGGAGGGTCGGGGTCCGCAAGGGCAGCGCGGCGCCCCCGGGGAAGCGCCAGCCGCCCCACCGCGTCCAGTCGATCGTCGCTACGAGCCCCACACCGCCCTCCCATCTCCACGGGCCGAGCCCCCTCCGACTCCGGGGCGGCCCCGTCTCCCCCATCGCCGCCCTTGGGGTGACGCCCAGATCCGCCACCTGCTCTGCGGACCGAGGCGCAGGAGGCCGCGTGTGGGCA
>CAYZID010000458.1:0-2274 GCA_964478315.1 uncultured Myxococcales bacterium
CCCGCACGACAAGGGCACCGACAAGTTCCTGGAGTCGCTGGCGAGCCTGCCCCTCGTGAAGAACGTGAAGGCCATGGTGCGGGGCGTGGGGGCCGAGCTGGGCGACATGAAGGTGGGCGGCGTGGTCGAGCACCTCCAAGACGAGCTCAAAGACGCGGTGACCTCGGCGGTCTCGGTGCCCGGGATGCTGTTCGGCGTGCCCGTGGGGATGCTCGCCTGGGTAGGGGAACAGGCGGAGGCGTTGTGGGAGGTCATCGAGGATCCTCCGGGCTTCGTCGGGGCCCTGTGGGATGTGGTCAGCAGTCTGTTCTCGGATGGCCACGAGGGGCTGTTCGAGCAGCTAGGGCGATCGACCGTGTCGGTGTACCGCGAGGAGGTGAACGCGCTGCTCGAGGTGGACGGCTTCGAGCTGTTCTTCGACTTGGGGAAGATCCTGGGTCGGGTGCTGGTGCAACTGGTGCTGCTGTTCATGGGCGGTGAGGTCGCGGCCGCCGCCAAGGCCGCGCTCGATGGTGTGGGCGTGGGCAAAGCGCTGGTCGCGCTGGGCCGCGTCATCCCCAAGGGCCGGGTCAGGTCGCTGGCCAAGCGCTTCGCGAAGGTCGCGGGTGCCGCGGCGAGCATTCCGCGGCCCGACGCAGCGGACACGGACGCGGAAGGGGAGCGCACGGACGGCGAGGGACGCGAACGACGTGGGGACGATGGCGGAGAGGAGGCGGATGGGCGGAAGGGCCGGCGGGTGAGGAAGTACCAGCTCTTCCCCGTGGTGAGGAAGACGACGCCCCTGTACTGGCGCAGGTTCGAGCGGACGCTGTTCCGCATGAACATCGTCGTGAACGGAGTCCACGTCGCGTTGGAGCTTCGCGCCGTGGCGACGGCGCTGGGCACGTTCACGCGGAGTGTGGGCCCGGGGACGGCGACGGTGCAGCAGGAGGCCCAAGATACGTCCGAGACGGTGCTCGCGCGGGTGTCCGTCCCGGCCGAGGTGGCGCTGTCGCTGCGGGCGCAGGGGACGCTCGAAGGCAGGGGAAACATCTGGCAGATCCCCGGGGCTTCGGTGTCGGGCGAGGTGGAGGTCCGGGCCGAGGGGCGGGTGGAGCTCGGGTCGGAGCAGGAGGCCCGAGTGCGCGTGGATGAGGACGGACACGCACACCTGGAGGCGCTGTCCAGCAAGGCCCGCGGGGCACTCGTACTGGAGGCCGACGTCGCCGCCCACGCGGTGGCGAAGGTGCTGACGCGCCAGGTGTGGGGGACCGAGTGGAGCGCGAGCCGGGCCTGGGTGCCTCTCGAAAAGGAGGTGAGCCTGAGCTGGGAGGCCACGGGCGACGACGGGGAGGCAGCGGTGGCCTTCACGGACGCCAGCTACGAGCTGGACGCCGGGGACGTGGTCGTGGCGGCGGCGCACCAGGCGAAGCGCAAGGACCTGAAGAAGCCCAAGGACAAGCGCGGGCCGTCGGGTGCGCAGGGGGGCGGCGGGAAGGGCCCCAGCCTGCTGGACCATCTGCGCGAGGAGGAACACACGGCCCACCACGTGGACCCCAACTTGGAGCGCGCGCTGGACGGAGCGCCGGCGCCCTCGGATCCCAAGACCCGCTTGCCGAAGACCTTGGACCACGTCTATGTGGCGCGCCCTTCGCTGAAGCCGGTGTTCTATCGCGGGACGGAGGTGGGCAAGAGGCTCGTGCGGGATCTTCGAGGGATCCAGCACGTGGTCCACGGCAAGACGCCGGTCAAGCGCCAGTTCCGGCCGGACAAGCCCGGGGGCTACTACCGGCTGCTGCGCGAGGAGGTAGCGGCGGGGAAGCTGGACGAGGACGTGCGCCACCCCACGCTCATCCAGGTCGTGCTGCGGACGCCCAAGCCGAACCTGCCGGGCTCCGTAAAGGACGCCATCCGGAGGTGGTTGCGCAAGGCGTCGCTGCCCGATCGGACGTTGCCGCCCGAGATCCGCCGGGCGATCCTGGTGGAGATCGGGCGCATGTCGTTGGAGACGGAGATCTCCGACGGCGAGGTGCCGGCGGTGTGGGTGAGGTTGTCGGACGAGTCGCGCGCGGCGATCGAGCAGCTCCTGAGCGAAGCCGCGGCGGCGGACCCCTCGCGGGCCAAGGTGTATGCCTGGTGGCAGGAGAACTTCGACAAGCCCGAGCGGCACCACGTGTGGCCCAAGTGGCTTCTGGGCGACGCGGGCCAAGCCACGCTGTTCCTCCCCCGCTGCATCCACAACATGGCCGGCCTCCCCGGCCTCCAAGAGGGCGGCTTCCACCAGCGCCTCAACGC
>CAYZID010000459.1:0-2236 GCA_964478315.1 uncultured Myxococcales bacterium
CGGGGCGGACTGTAGCAGATCCGCCGCGCGGCTCCTCGGTCTGGGGCGCGCGGTCCGGGGTCGCGGGGCGGCCGGGGGGGAGCAGGGCGGCGCCGTCGCGTGGCGAACGTGCGCGAGGCGTGTATCCTCATCGAAGGCAGCACACAGCCTTCCAGTGCGAGTGGACGTGGCACGCAGGCGCGCCGCACGACGAGCGTCCAGCGCGCTGGAGGCGGCCGGGAACGGACCAGCGACCAACGAATAGCCACGAAGGGGGGGATGGCCCCATGACCGACCAGCAGCCGGGCGATCTCACGGGCATCACCATCGCCAGCCAGTTCCACATCTTGAGGAAGCTTGGTGAGGGCGGGATGGGGGCCGTCTACCTGGCCGAGCAGATCGACATGGGGCGCAAGGTCGTGGTGAAGGTGATGCACCCCGAGCTCACGGCGGGGAGCTTCAAGGCGGTGGAGCGCTTCAAGCGCGAGGCGCGGGCGGTGGCCCAGCTCAACCACCCGAACATCGTCCAGGTCTACGTCTTTGGGCAGACGGAGACGGGGCAGCTCTACCTGGCCATGGAGTTCGTGGATGGGCGCGATCTGACGGCCGACCTCAAGCGGGGGCCCATGCCTCAGGCGCGGGCGCTGCGGGTGCTGGATCAGGTGGCGGCGGCGCTGTCCGAGGCGCACAACGCCGGGATCGTCCACCGGGATCTCAAGCCCGACAACATCATGCTCACCGACCGCCACGGGAACCCGGACTACGTCAAGGTGTTGGACTTCGGGATCGCCAAGATGGTGGGCGACAAGAACATGGCGACGCTCACGCAGGCGGGGGCGGTGTTCGGCACGCCCCGCTACATGGCGCCCGAGCAGGCGACGGGCAAGCCCGTGGACGCGCGGACGGACATCTACGCGCTGGGCGTCATCCTCTACGAGATGCTGACGGGTGCCCACCCGTTCCGGGCGGACAGCGCCGTGGAGTACCTGGTGAAGCACACGACGGAGGAGGCCGTGCCGCCCGGGCAGCTCGGGTTGGACATCCAGATCCTCCCCCGCGTGGACGCCATCGTCGAGCGGTGCATGCGCAAGGAGCCGGCGGAGCGGTTCCAGTCGGCCGTGGAGCTTCAGCGGGCCATCCGCACGGCCCTACGGGACTTCCCGGAGTCCGTGCGGGAGTTTCCCACCCCCTACCAGGACCCCGTGGCGCCGTTGCCGGCCAAGGGCGGGCAGGCCCGGGGTGGCCGCGCCGTGGAGACGGAGCGCCTGCCGGGCCACGCTCCCCACGAGCGGGGAGGCAAGGCGGAGGGTGGGGGGCGCGGGGCGCTCCTCGCCGTCCTCGCCGTCGTGGCGCTGGCCCTCGTCGGCGGAGGCGCCTATCTCGCGCTCCGTCACGAGGAGGCCAAGCCGTCCAAGGCGGAGGTGAGCGCTCAGGCGGCGGCGCTGGTCAAGGAGGTGGCCGCCAGCCTGCACCCGAGCGGGCCGAAGGGGTCGGAGCCGAAGGGGGCGGAGCCGAAGGGCTCGAACGCGCAGGGGAAGGAGGCGTCGGGGGAGCCGGAGGCCAAGCCCGCGCCCGAAGCCAAGCCAGCGTCCAAGCCGGAAGCCAAGTCGGAGCCCAAGCTGCCGGTCGGCGAGCGCGTGGATGGGTTCCCCTTGCCCAAGGGGGCTCGCGTGAGCATGACGACGCCCCAGGCGGTGATGGTGGAGAGCCAGGATTCGGCTGCGGACCTGCTGGCCTTCTTTCGGGCGCACGTGACGGAGCTGTACGGGGCGCCGTCCACGATCCCCAACGGCATCCAGGTCCCTTCGGACAAGGCGCCGTTCAGCTACATCACGCTCATGAACTCGCCCTCGGGGGAGGGGATCATGGTGGTGCTCACGCGGAACGTGTTGTTCAAGCGTGCGGTCACGGGGGCCGAGCTCCAGGACGCCTTTGGGGTGGCGATCATGCCCGGGGCCAAGGTCTTCATGCGCACGGCGCAGGTGGTCACGCTTCGCACGCACAAGCCCGCGGCGGAGGTCTTCGACTTCTATGAGAACCTCTATGGCAAGGCGGATGGCGTGAACATGGTGCGCCAGGACGACAACGACCCGCCGGTGATGACCATCAACACGAGCGACGCGTCCAAGCCTTGGCAGAGCATCTCGGCCGTGGGCGACCCCACGAACCCCGGCAGCTTGCTCATCACGGTGATGAAGCGCTGACCCAGATCCGCCACCTACTCTGGGATTCGGCTTTGGATCCCGCGTGTGGGCGG
>CAYZID010000460.1:0-2213 GCA_964478315.1 uncultured Myxococcales bacterium
GTCGGGGGCCGACCCCGCATCCGGCGCCGCGTCGGGCGCCGCCTCCGGGCCGGGATCGGGCGCGGGGGGCGGGCCCTCGACCACCGTCACCGGGAAGACCTTGGCCGTCGAGAAGCCCTGCTCGTCCTCCACGGCGACCTTCACGTCGTAGTCCCCCGGCGCCGGGAAGGTGGCCTCGAAGACGGGCTCGCCCGTGGCCTCGTGGTCCCAGACGCCGTCGTAGTCCACGTCCCAGCGGTAGGTGAGGGCGCCAGCGGGCGTCTCCTCGTCCGACGAGCCGCCGAGATCCAAGGGCGTTGGTGTCTTGGTGTAGAGTGTGTTCGCGTGCGCGAAGGCGAGCGATGGCGGGCTGTTGGGCGGGACACTCGCGGGCCGCCCCAGGGCCCCCGCCACCAGGGCGTAGGTGTCCAGGCGGCCAAAGCCCCAGCGCGTGTTGGGGATCTCCCCCGTGAGCGCGTCGGCCCCCGCGCTCTCGCGCACGCGCACCGCGACCTCCTGGGGCGTGAGGTCGGGGGCCACCTGGAGGAGCAGCGCCACGGCACCTCCCACTTGGGGCAAGGCGCCACTCGTGCCGCCGAACTGGATGTAGTCGGCCGAGCCGCCCACGGGGTTCGTCGTGGCGGCGGAGAAGTGGTCCTCGGGGGCCACGACGTCCACGCCGCGCGCGCCGTCGATGCGCGGGCCGCGCCCGCTGAAGACCTTGAGGCCCGAGGCGACCTCGCCCGGGCCCACCGTGTTGCCCACCGAGGCGCCCACGCTGATGGCCGTGTCCGCCGTGGAGGGGTGAGCGATGGTCCCGTCGTCGGTGACGTCCGCCTGGAGGTTCGTGGCGTAGGCGTAGCCCGTCTCGTCCGAGAGGCTGAGCTGCCAGTCCAAAGGCACCGCCTCCGTGCTGGCGCTCTGGTTCGCCACGCGGACCGTCCACAGGCCCGAGGGTAGGGCCACCTGGGCGTCGTTCACCATGCGGGCCACGTAGGCGGCCACCATCCCCGTCCCGCGGTCGGAGAGGCCGCCGGAGGGCATGAGGTAGTAGTCGCCCTGGAAGCCCTCGCTGCCCACGCTCAGGGGCTCGCCGCCCGGAGGGATGAGGGCGAGGGTCATCGTGTCGCCCGCCGCGGCCGGGCCCCGGTTCGGTCGGCGCCAGCGCAGCGTGACCATGAGGTACTGGGAGCCCGCACCGGTCTGGCCGCCCCAGGGCTGGATCTGCAGGGGGAGGTCGGCGCTGTCGCCCGGCGCCAGGGTCCCCGCCGCGTGCCCGCCGTAGCCGGCGAAGTTGTGCGTCGCGGTCACCTGGGGGTAGCCGCGGCCCGTGGCCTCGTCCAGCAGGGCCTCCCACTCGCTGCCGCCGTCGGCGTACATGGCGAAGTGGCTGCCGTACTCGTGGATGCAGTGGTTGGCCTGCATGCTCTCCACCCAGGCGAAGGCCGTGGCGAGGTCGCCCTCGGCGCCCCCCTCGAAGCCGCTCTGGGGGAGGCTCACCGTCAGCAGCTCGGCCTCGGGCGCCACGCCCTGGACGTCCGTGCGGCCCAGGGCGCCCCCCACGAGGATGCCCGCCACCCCCGTCCCGTGCGGGCCGTCGGTGAAGACGTGCTCGTAGAGGTTCACGCCGCGCTGGTAGTACTGGTTCGAGGCGCCGCGGTAGACCCCGCGCAGCTTGGAGGTCCCCAGGCGCAGGAGCTTCTCGTGGAGGCCCAGCGCGCGGTCGCCGTCCACGTCGTCCGCCAGGAAGATGGGCTCGCCGTAGGCCGGGTCGTCCTCGCCGAAGCCGTCGCTGGGGCCGGCGCTGCGGCGTCCGTTTCCGTCCTGGTCCACGTACAGGTAGTCCCGCCGCGGCGTGAACTGGCCGTCGATGTCGGTGACGCCCTGGCCGTAGTAGTCGGTGAAGCCCGACTCCAGCAGCGACAGCGTCTCGTCGGGGCCCGCCTCACCGTCGCCGTTCAGGTCTACGGCGTCCACGCCCGGGGTCATGGCGCCGTCGCCGTTGACGTCGATCCACGGATAGAGGCCCCCGTCGGGCCGGAAGAAGAACGGGTGGTAGAGGTCCACCCCGTCGTCGATGTCGCAGATGACCACGCCGCGCCCGGCCACGCGGCGTCCTTGGGGGTCGCGCAGGGGCCAGGTGCGGTCGGCGTGGGTGAGCGTGTGGACCTTGCCGCGCTGGCTGGGGAAGGGGAGGGGGGGGACGACCGGCGGGAAGGCGGGGAGGAGCTGGC
>CAYZID010000461.1:0-2199 GCA_964478315.1 uncultured Myxococcales bacterium
CGCGCCTCCGGGTCCAGGCCGGCGAGGAGGCCGGCGGCGAAGGCCAGGGCCACGGGCACGGCTCCCGCGGCGTCCAGCAGGGGGAGGTCGAGGCCCTCGACGTCGGCCGCCTGGAGGGTGACGCGGTGGCGGAGGAGATCCAGGTAGGCGAGGCGCGTGGAGACGCGGTCGGCCGAGAGCGCGAGCGCGCCCGAGGGCGTGACCACGCGCACGCCCCGGACGAGGAGCCGGCCACCCAGGGGGCCGTCGAGGCGCTCCACGTCCAGGCGCCCGGCGATGGCGCCGTCCAGGCCGTCCAGGGCCAGGGCGACGACGCGGTCGCGCAGGGGGCCCGGCGCGAGGAGGCCCACGGCCCCGGACAGCACGCCCGCCGTGGCGGTGAGGGCCACGAGCAGGGCTCGCAGGGAGGCGGCCAGTAGGCGGGTGGGCCGTGGGCGGGGGCCCGCGTGGGCGGGGCGCGTGGGCGGTGTGGCGGCCATCAGAAGGACTGCCCCAGGGAGAGGTGGGGGACCAGGGGGAGGTCGGTCTCGCCGAGCGCCAGGCCCAGGTCGAAGCGGAGGGGGCCGATGGGGGTGTAGAGGCGCACGCCCACGCCCGGCGCCAGGCGGAGGGTGGGGAAGGAGAAGTCCGCGAGGGCGGCCCAGACCTGACCCACGTCGAAGAAGGTCACGAAGGCGAAGCTGCGGGTGAGGTACCAGCGCGCTTCGACGGACGCCAGGGCGAGCAGGGCGCCGCCCACCGGGAGGGGCGTGGGCGTGGCCTCCCCGTCGCGCTGGTAGGCCGCGGCGTCGCACCCGAGCCCCCGGGCGTCGTCGAAGACGCTGCCGTCCGCGCGGCGGCACAGGTAGGGGCCCAGGCCGTTGGTGATGGTCCCGCGCATCTCGTCGGCGCCGCCGCCGCGGAAGCGGGCGGGGAGCGGGGTGGCGCCGCCGAAGGAGAGGAGGGCGCCGACCTTGAGGCGGGCGGCGAGGGTGACGAAGCGCCAGGGTGTGGCGTAGGCGCGCACGTCGCCCAGGAGGCGGAGGTAGGAGAAGTCGCTGCCCACGGCGGGGAGGGAGAGGGCGGCCGAGGCCGAGGTGTAGAGCCCCCGCCTGGCGTCCAAGGGGTTGTCTCGGCGGTCCAGCGTGAGGCGGGATTCCAGCGACGAGAGGAGGTAGGTGCTGCGGACGCCCAGCCCCAGGAGGTCGATGGCGGCGGCGCCGTGGAGCTCGCACGAGGTGCAGTCGGGGTCCGCCACCGACGGGGCCCCCAGGGCGCCGGTGCCCGCCCCGGTGCCCAGCGCGTAGTACTCCAGGCTGTGCAGGAGCTGGACGGTGAGGTGGGGGCCGAAGATGCGCCCCAGGCCCCAGGAGCCGCGCACGCGGTCGGTGTCATAGGCGAGGTCCACCAGTCGGTCATAGGTGCCGTGGACGCTGAGGGTCGTGTACTCCTCCAGGAAGCGCGGCCACTGAAAGCCCGCCGTCGCGCGCATCCCGAAGTCCACGCGCGTAGCGCCGCCGTCGTTGAGCAGGGCCACCAGCGCGGGGTCCACCCCCAGGTCCAGGCGCTGGAGGCCAGCTCGGAGGAGGTCGCGGTCCACGTAGCCCAGGCGCCCCAGGAGGACGTCCACGCGGCTCGTGTCCGCCGTGGCGCCCACGCCGGCCTGGAGCTCGCGGAAGGCCGACTCTTGGACGTAGACGTCCAGGGGGACCTCGCTGGGCCAGGCGATGGCGCGCACGTTTTCGATGGTGGGCGGGGCGCCGGCCAGCGCCTCGCCGAGCCGCTTGCGGCGGAGCTCCACGCGGGCCGAGGCGAAGACCCCGAGGGAGAGCACGCGGTCCCGGGCGTCGGCGAGGGCCTGGGGCGTGGGGATGTCGCCGGCGCGGAGCTCCACGCGCTCCAGGAGCAGGGCCGTGGAGACGTGGCGGTTGCCGTGCACGCGGACCGAGGCGATGCGCACGCGCGGGCCCGGCGCCAGGAGGTAGCGCACGGTGGCGGTGTGGGCGGCGCGGTCCACGAGGACGTCGCCGCCCACGTGGGCGAAGGCGAAGCCCTCGTCGAGCAGGGCGCGGGTGATGGTCTCCTTGGCGTCCTCGTGGGCGCGCTCGGTCCACACTCTCCCCACGCGCACCGGGACGAGCTGGGGGAGGCGCGCGCGGAGCGCCGTGAGGCGGCGGCGCGTCTCGGGGTTCCGGGGGGGGCGGGGGGGGAGGTCGAAGG
>CAYZID010000462.1:0-2187 GCA_964478315.1 uncultured Myxococcales bacterium
GGGCGGGCCGAGGGGGGGGCTTGGCGCGGGGAAGGGCATGGGCAACTCCTGAGCTTCGTCGCGGGCCGTTGGCGCGCGGCCCCACGATGGGGGCGGGTTGGGCCACGACGCAGGGACCGCCGGACGCGGGTGGCTCCCGCCGGGCCCCCACGGTTCTGGTTGGTACCACCAGCCCCCACTCTTGGGCAACGACGCGACGTCGGGCGCGGATTGTGCCTATCATCCCCGCGTCCCTTCCCCGCCTAGGAGTGCCTCCCGTGCTCGCGCGCCCCCGCCCCCTCGTCGTGGTCCGAAAGCGTCCGGCGCCCATCCCGTCCATGCTCCGGACGACCGTTCGGCTGGCGGCGGCGGGCGAGCTGACCCGCGGGCCCGACCTGGCGGGCTTCGAGGGCGCGGTGGCCCGACGCCTGGCGACGGGCGTTGCCGCCGGCGGCACCACCCCCCTTCCCGCCGTGGCGGCCGTCTCGTCCGGCCGCTTCGCGCTGCTGCTCGTGCTGCGGGCCCTGGGCATCCAGCCCCCGGCCACGATCCTCGTCCCCAGCTACAACGCCTCGTGCGTGCCCAACATCCTCCAGGCGGCGGGCTATGGGCTGCACTTCGTGGACATCGACCCGGCCCATCTGCACCTAGATCCGGCGTGCCTCCCCAGCTCGCCGCCCGAGGGCGCGGCGGCCGTCGTCGTGACCCACGTCGAGGGCAGCCCCGGGCCCGTGGAGGAGGTGGCCCGCTGGGCGCGGCCCCGGGGGCTCCGGGTCATCGAGGACGCCGCGCACGCCTTGGGTGGGCGCGCGGGCGGCCAGCCCGTGGGGACCCTCGCGGACGGCGCCATCTTCTCCCTGGGGCGCGGCAAGCTCCTCAACACCCTGGGTGGCGGGTTGGCCGTCGTCCCGGGGGATGGGGACGCCGCCGCGCGCCTCGCCGCCCTGGCCCGCGTCCTGCCGGCCCCACCCGCCAGCGAGCTCGTGCGCCAGGTCTTGCTGGAGGCCGCCGTGCGCGTGGGCACGGCGCCCGCCGTCTTCACGGCCCTCGTCGCCCCGTTGCTCGCCGTTGCGCGGCGGCTGGACCGCGACCCCATGGCCGCCGCCTTCGAGGACCCCAAGGAGGCTCTCCCCGGCGTGCCCGCGGCTCTCCAGCGGCGGTTGTCCAACCTCCAGGCTCGCTTCGGCTTGGACGGCCTCACGCGGTTCGACCGCGACATGGCCCGCCGCCGCCACCACGCGGAGGCCCTGCGCGTCGCCCTGGAGCCCCACGTGGAGGCCGGCACCCTGTCCCTCCAGGAGCCCCGCCCAGACGCCGAGCCCGCCTGGTTGGAGCTCACGGCGCTCGTGGAGGGCCGGGACGCCTTCCAGCGGGCCCTGCTCGGGCGCGGCGTGGACACCCAGCGCACGTGGATGGACGCCTGCGACGCCCTCCCGGCCTTCGCGGGGGCGACCGGGGGCCCGTGCCCCGTGGCGCGCGACGCAGCCCGGCGGGCGGTCTACCTGCCCACCTATCCCGAGCTCACCGACGGCGACGTGGCCAAGGTGGCCCGCGCAGTGGGCGCCGTGGTCAGCGGGCACGCGGCGCGGCGGGGCGGCCGAGACGGTGAGGCGCCCGGTGGCGCGACGGGAGGGCGTGCGTGAGGGCGCTCCTCGTCCAGGCCGGGCACGCCAGCGCCGCCGCCGACCCGCACCCGCGACACAACGTGGCGCCCATGGACCTCGCCCTGGTGGCGGCGCTCCTGGAGGGCGCCGGCTGGGACGTGGACCTGTGGGACACCGCCGTGACCCCCGGCGCCTCGGTCGCCCACGTCGCCCGCCTCGCCCGCGCCAAGGCCCCCGAGCTCCTGGTCGTGCGCCCGCTCGTCGGGTGCCAAGGGGCGACCGAGGCGTTGCTGCGGGCGGTCCCCCGCGCCACGCGGCTTCTCTTGGGTCCCAGCGCCGTCACCGTGGGCCAGGCCCTACTCGCCGCCTCCCGGGAAGGCGCTCGGGCCGAGCGCGCGGCCGCCGTGCCGTGGGAAGGGGTGCTCGTGGGGGAGGCTGAGGGGACGTTTCGCGAGCTGTTGCCTGTCTTGACCCGGCGCGCCGGTGTGCTGGGAGAGTCGCTCCCGCCCCTCGATGGCCTCATGACCCCCGCCCGCCCCCGCGCCCTCTCTCCGCTGTCACCCTCGCGCTCCCTACCCTCCACCTCTTGTGACTCCTGTTCGCC
>CAYZID010000463.1:0-2132 GCA_964478315.1 uncultured Myxococcales bacterium
CCCAAACGCGGCCTCCTGCGCCTCGGTCCGCAGAGCAGGTGGCGGATCTGGGCAGTGGAGCTCCACTTGCTCCGGCGTGAGCTCGCCCCGGGCGACGACCGTCTGCATGGCTCGGAGGATGAGCTGGCTGTGCGTCGCATGGCGGCCTCGGCCAAGACGCGCCCAAAGCCGTCGAGCGCGGCCTTGGTGACGGGATGGCGGCGCTCGCGGTGTCCTCGCAGGCCGGGGAGGTGCAAGGGAGGCCTCCCCTTCGTCTCCGACCAGCATGGGCGGTCCGAAACCCAAGCGGAACTCACTCGCCAGGCTGTCTCTGCGCTTCCCCCGCGACAGGAGCTGGCCCAGGGACGTGAAGGCCACGTGGTCCCCGTTGAGGACCAGCGGGTCTGCCTCGTAGGGCGCCTCCAGCGTCTGCTTGAGAAGCAGCAGCGGCTGCATCATCGAGGACTTGCCGCTGCTGTTCGCGCCAGCCAGCAAGGTCAACGGGCGGAGTTCCACCCGCGCCGGCTTCCCCAAGGACTTGAAGCCCGCCACTTGAATCCACGAGGGATAGAAGGGCTTGCCGTACGCCGTGAGCGTGTCGAACGAGGCCATGGGCCGTCCTACTCCTCACTGGTCAGGACCAGGCCCGGCGGCAGGGAGTCGCCCGCGAAGCGGGCCTCCGCCGCGGCCTCCAGGTGGACCACCTCGCGCACCATGGACGCGAGATCGTCGAAGCCGAACTTCGTGAGGCGCTGGGCCGTCTGCTGGCGGCTATGCAGGCCCACGTCCCGCAGGCGGTCGTCCGTGCGCCGGGCGATGTGGGCCGCCGCATAGGCCGCGCCCGGCTCTCGCTTCCAGTTCAGGCGGTTCAGCCGCTCCAACCAGCCCTCGGCCACCTCCGGCTCCACCACGTTGTGCACCGCCCCCGAGAAGGGCACCCGCGCCCCGATGCGCGCCATGCTCCAGCCCGCCACGCCCTCGTGCCGCCCCGCCTCCAGGTGGCCCAGCATCCAGTCCCCCCAGGCCGCCTTGCGGTTGGGGTCCAGCCGCTCCAGCGACGCCACCAGGCGCATCATCTCGTCGCGCCCCCCCGGCTTCACCTTGCCGCGCTTGCGCTGGGGGACCAGCTCCGGGCGCAGCGCCGGCAGGAGCTCCTCCTCCAAGGCCCGCTGCTGACCCGTGCTCAGACCACCCACCACCCGCCGCCACATGACCCACCACGCCACCCACACCTTGTGCTCGTGGACGTACTGCACCCCCTGCTCGTGGAACCGCCACAGCGCCCGCAGCCGCCACTCGTCCAGGTCGTCGCCGAACCCCGGCCGCAGGAACCACCCCGCCAGGTTCAGCCACGCCGCCTCGTGGTTCTCGCTCCGCCGCCGCCGCTTGGCGCCCCGCAGCAGGTACTCCCACAGCTCGCGCAGCATGGGGATGGTCCACAGCTCCCGCTTGAGCCCCATGGCCGCCTGCAGGTCCTCCCGCAGCGTCCGCACCTCGCGCGGGTTCACCTTGCGCCGCGTCTTGCCGAAGATCCGATTCAACCGTTGGCTCGCCGCCTCCCGCTGCTTGGGGCTCAACCCCCGCCGCCCCGCCGCCGGGCTCGTCCCCTCACCGCCCGCCGCCGCCCGCCCGCGCCCGCGCACGTGCCCCGCGGCCTGCCCGCGCAGGTCGAACTCCAGCCGCCACCGCTCCCCCGTCTCGCGCGCCACGAGCCGCACGTCCAGGGCGCCCACCTCCGTGAGCTCCGCCTCCAGGTACACGGGGATCTTCCCCTCGCCCTCGCGGCTCTCCAACAACATCGTCAGCGGCGGCAGCACGTCCAGCGCGGGCGCAGCCTGCCCCGCGGCCTCTCCGCCGCCCTCGCCGCCTCCGCCCAGGGCCGCGCCCAGGTCTACCAGCTCGCCGGCCTTCTCGCCCCGGTCCGCCGCCGTCGCGTAGAGCTGGAAGCGCACCGGTCGCCCCACGACCAGGTGAAAGGTCTGCCCGTCCACGCGCACCCACCGCCCCGTCTCCTGCCCCCGCGGCAGCACGCACATCCCCCGCGCCTCCCCCTCGGTGCCCGCCACCTCTACGAAGTACGCGTGCGGGGATCCCCCGCCGATCCGCACGATGCCCCGCGCCCGCGCGCCCCCCACGCGCCCCAACCCGTAGGC
>CAYZID010000464.1:0-2125 GCA_964478315.1 uncultured Myxococcales bacterium
GCGGAGGCGGGTGCGGGCGCGGGTGCGGCGGCGGGTGCGGCGACGGGTGCGGGTGCGGCGGCGGGTGCGGGTGCGGCGACGAAGCCACGCGAGATTGCGGGGACCACGGGCCGGTGCTACGGTCCGCGGCCCTCTCACCTATGGCTCGCCGCGCGCGCGGCGGAAAGGGGCCCGCCCATGATCGCGTGGCTGGTGCAGATCCTCCGAGGCGTCGCCATGGGCGTCGCCGACATCATCCCCGGGGTGTCTGGCGGCACCCTGGCCCTCATCTTGGGCATCTACGAGCGCTTCATCGAGGCCCTGAGCCACGTGGGTTGGGGGATGCTCCGCGCCGCGCTCACCAAGGGCTTCTGGGTGGCCCTCGCGGCGGGCGTTCGTGCGCCCTCGGCGCTCCCGGGAGGCGTGTTCCAGCCAGGCGTGTCCCTGGGAGGTGACGGCGATGGGGAGGCGAGCGCCAGCCCGGCCGAGCGCTACGCCGCGGACGTGCTGTTCTTGGGCTTCCTGGCCGTGGGGATCGGCGGCGCCTTCGTGGTGGGCGCCCGCATCGTCCCCTCCCTCCTGGACCACTACCCTGCCCAGATGAAGGCCTTCTTCTTGGGCCTGGTGCTCGCCTCGGTGGCGATCCCGGTGCGGCACATGCGCGAGCGCGGCGCCGTCCAGTGGGCGGCGGCCGCCCTGACGGCGGTGGGCACCTTCCTGCTGGTGGGCGCGCCCATGGACCAGAGCGCCAACGCCCGCGGAGAGGTCACGGTGACGCTCTCGGCCCCGGCGGCCGAACCCGTGCGCCTCACCCGCGAGGGGACGCTCTTCCTCACGGCGCGCCTGGGCGGCGGCGACGGACACGGCGCGGTGAACGAGAAGCGCGAGATCGCCTTCGGCCCGGCGCACGACGTGGTGATCCCCGCCGGCTCCAAGGCGATCACCGTCCCGGTGGTGGCGCGGATGCGCGGGGCCGTGGCGAACCTCGCCCCCGGTCAGCTCAAGGTCCTCCACGGCGGCCCCGAGGGGGCGTCCATCGCCCAGCCCAAGCCCACCCAAGGCGGCCGAGATCCCGCCCTTTGGTTCGTCGCGGTGGCGGGCTTCGTGGCCATCAGCGCCATGGTCCTCCCCGGCATCTCCGGCTCGTTCATCCTCCTGCTGCTCGGCCTCTACCACTACATGACCTTCACCCTGCGAGCGCTCGTGTACGACCACGACGGCGGGGCGGTGGTCACGGTGGTCGTCTTCCTCGCGGCCCTGGCGGCGGGGATCATGCTCTTCTCGCGCTTTCTGCGCTGGCTCTTGGCCCGCGCGCACGACACGACCATGGCGGCCCTGGTGGGCCTCATGCTGGGCTCGCTCAGGAAGCTCTGGCCCTTCACGAGCGCCAACGCGGAGGGGACGATCTCCAACGTGCTCCCCCACGGCCTCGACGCCACCGTCGCCACGGCCACGGGCTTGGCCGTCCTGGGTATCGCCATCGTGCTGGTGCTGGAGCGCCTGGGCCGCGCCCGGGCAGACACCCAGCAGGGTTAGCCCACGAGCCCATCCGCGCCCCGGCCACCTCCAAGCCCCCGCGCTACGCGTCGCCGTCGCGCGGGGCGTTGATGCGCTCGCGGAGCTCCTTGCCCACCTTGAAGAAGGGCATGCGCTTCTCGGGCACGTCCACGCGCTCCCCCGTGCGCGGGTTGCGGCCGGTGTAGGCCTTGTAGCGGCGCACGGTGAAGTTGCCGAACCCACGCACCTCCACGCGCTCCTCGCGCTCTAGCGCCTGGACGATGGAGTCCAGCATCGTGGTCACGGCCACCTCCACCACCTTGCGGGGCTGACCCGAGCGAGCGACCACCGCGTCGATGAGCTGGGACTTGGTCATGGGGGCGTCTCCTTGTGCGGAGCGACGGGCGCGCGGAGCGAGAGCGGCGGGGGCCACGGGGACGCGCGCCCCAGGGGCCTCCGTCACCGCGCCGTTGCGTATCCGTGCGCGCGCGAGATCAGATAGGTCCTTCATTTATGCGCCCCCCTGGCGCGAGCGTCAACCGAGCGTCGAGCCCCCCGGTCGCGGCCAGCACGAGGGTGGGAGAGCTGACCGAACAGGCCCCGATCCGCCACCTGCTCTGAGGACCGAGGCGCAGGAGGCCGCGTTTGG
>CAYZID010000465.1:0-2085 GCA_964478315.1 uncultured Myxococcales bacterium
CCCGCGCGGTGCCGGCGCCGGCGCCCTCCGGCGCCCCCGTCGGGGGCCCCCCGCGCCCGGCCCCGTCGGTCGCCGCTTGGAGGCGTGGGGGGGGCCCGGCGCCAGGGGGGAAGGGGGGGCGCTCGCCCACGGGGCTACTGCTCCGCCGGGGCGGGCGCCGTGATGGTGAAGGGGGACGCCTGGTTGTTGGAGGGGTCGGGGTCGATCTGGGCCACGCTCGCGTTGGCGCCCACCTCCCACGAGCCTTCCTCGCCCACGTCGATGGCGATCTGGGCCATCTCCACGGCGTCCACGGCGAGCTCTCCCACCGTCCAGGCGCCCGTGTCGGCGTCGTAGCTCCCCACACCGTTGAAGCTGTTGAGCTTGAAGGCTGGGTCCCCCAGTCCCAGGAGGACGGTGACCCCCTTGGCGTTGGCCGGGCCGAGGTTCGTCACCTCCACGGTCGTGGTGAACGTGCGCTGGGTGTCGGTGAGGGCCGTGACGTCCGCGCTCAGGGACACGATGGCCACGTCGGCCTCCTCCAGCGCCGCCAGGGCGGTCTGCGTCTCGTCGTTGATGACCGAGGTGTCGGGTTCGTTGGCGCTCACGGTCGCGTGGATGGTCCACGAGCCGTTCTCGCCCACCTCCACGTCCAGGACGATGGAGCGCGAAGCGTCCACGGGGACCTCTCCCACGGACCAGATGGCGGAGCCCGTGTCGTAGGTCCCGTCGCCGCTCTGCCCCGTGACGCTCAGCCCTTGCTGGTCGAGATCCAGCGCCACTTGGACGCCCGTGGCCGGGATCTGCCCGCCGTTGTGCACCGTCACGGTGAGGTGGGAGACGGCGGGCACGGCGTCGAAGGTGGTCTCATCCGGAGCGAGGCTCACCCCCAGGTCCACGGCTGGGGCGTCCAGCTCCGCCGAAGCGCCGTTGTTGGGGAACTTGGGATCCGGCTGGTCCCCGCTCACCGTGGCGTTGAAGCTCCAGTGGCCCGCGCGGGTCACGCGCAGCCGGAGCACGGCCGATGCGCTCCCACCTTGGGGGACGCTGGGGATGTTCCACCGGCCCTGGGCCGGATCGAACACCCCGTCACCCGTCTGCTCCACGAACTCGATCCCCGTCTGGGGCACGTTGAGCTGGACCCGCACCCCCGTGGCGTCGGCGGGGCCGGCGTTGGTGACGCCCAGCGTGAGCTCGACCTCGGCGGGGATGGTCGTGACCTGCTCGGTGTCCAGGGCGATGGTCACCCCCAGGTCCGTCTGGGCGGCCCCCGACTCCTGGACGGTGATCGTCGCGGACGAGACGTCGTCGGCCGTCGTGGCGTCCTCCTGGTCCACGCCCTCCAGGGCCAGCTCCAGGTCGTGGGCCCCTTCGAAGCCCGGGATGGCCATGACCTCGATCATCTCGAAGGCGCCGGGCTCCAGTGCGTCCACGGTCCAGATCCTCGACACGGGGTCGTAGGCGCCGGCGCTGGGCGTGACCGTCATGACCCCGAGCTGCGTGCTCGCGTTGAGGCGCACCTGGACGTGCGTCGCCGTGGCCTCGGCCGTGGCGGCGTTGGTCACCGTCCCCGTGAACAGGAACTGCGAGCCCAGTCCCGCCGTGGCGCGATCCACGGTGACCGACGTGCTCACCGCCACGCCGCCCGCGGTCGTCTCACCCGCACCGGCCCCGTCGGTGGCCGTCCCGTCGGTGCTCCCCGCGTCCCCGCCCACGGGCGGGTTCGTCTTGGAGCCGTCGCCGCCGCACCCGGCGATCCAGGAGCCGGCCAGCACCAGCGCCAGCGCCCCCGCAGCCGCCAGCCTCCCGAGCCGCCCTCGTCCGGGTCCCGTCGTCGCCTCTCGCCTCTCGTCCGCGCGCATCGCCGCCTCCTCCGCCCCCGTCCAGCGCGCCCGCGCGCCGGGCTTCCGTGGGCGCCCGGCATCCGATCACAGTTGCCAGGTCCTTTCAACCCGCACGTGGCTCCCGTGCCGGGCTTCGGGCGCTCTCCGGGGCCGCATCCGCATCCGCATCCGCATCCCCATCCGCATCCGCATCCGCATCCGCATCCCCATCCCCATCCGCATCCCCATCCGCATCCCCATCCGCATCCCCATCCGCATCCCC
>CAYZID010000466.1:0-1749 GCA_964478315.1 uncultured Myxococcales bacterium
CCCAAACGCGGCCTCCTGCGCCTCGGTCCTCAGAGCAGGTGGCGGATCGGGGGCTTCCTCGCCATCTTGGCCGGCGTCGTCGCCCTCGGTGGGACGCCGATCGCACCCGCGCGCGCCGCCAAGCCGACGCTCAAGCCCTACGTGGTCCAGCCCGGGGACACCTGCTGGAACATCGCCGAGCGCCTGTACGGCAGCGGCAAGAAGTACAGCGTCATCCACAAGTACAACGATCTCGGCCCCATGCCCCACGTCCTCGTCCCGGGCACCAAGCTCATGCTACCCCTCCAGGGGGGCGGGCCCGACGCCCAGGTGGACTGGGTACGCCGCATCGTCAAGGCCAAGCCGCCGCGCGTCCCCACCTGGCTGGACGCGCGTGTGAACATGCCTCTGTGGCGCCTGTACAAGTTGTCCACGGGCGACGAGTCCGCCGCCCACGTGGTCTTCGAGGACACCTCGGAGCTCCGCCTGCGCGACAACGCCCTCCTCGTCATCTACGGATCGAGCGCCCGCAAGACCTCCAAACGCAAGCGCCCGCCCAAGACGACCGTCGTCCTGGACCGCGGCACGCTCCGGGGCGGCCTCGCGGCCTTGGACGCGGCCCAACAGGGCGCATCCAAGGACGCCCCCGCGGGCTCCCTCGTGGTCAAGACCAAGGCGGCCGAGGTAGACCTCCGTCGAGCCGTGGGCCAGGTGGACACCGGCACCGCGGACGACACGGCCGTCTCCGTGTACGCGGGCGAGGCCAAGGTGGCCGCCCAGGGCGCCACCGTGGACGTCCCCAAGGACTTCGGCACCTTCGTGGAGAAGGGCAAGAAGCCCGAGAAGCCCCGCCCCCTCCCACCGCGCCCCAAGTGGGCGACGACGGCGGGGGCAGGCGCGGCGGGTGCCCGGGCGCTGGTGCCCATCGTGCCCGGCGCCCTGGGCGCCTTCCAGGGGCGCTGGGAGCCCGTGAAGCGCGCGGCGCGCTATCGCTTCGAGCTGGCCCGCGATCGCGCCTTCAAACGGGTCATCGTGGACGCCACCGTGGGCGCCGGGGTCACGGCCTTCCGCGCCGAGGATCTCCAGCCCGGCACGTACTACGCGCGCGTGGCGGCCATCGACAGGCGTCGCCTGGAGGGCAAGCCCGCGCACCCCATCGCGGTGGAGGTGCGCCCCGTGAAGCTCTCCCGCCTCCCCACGCGCGGCGCCGATGGCGTCTGGGAGGTGCAGGGCCCTACGCGCCTGGCGCTCGGCCGCGTCGACGGGTTGGAGATGCGCCTCACGTGGCGGCCCGAGGGGTCGGCCGCTGACGAGGAGCCCGGCTCGCGGTCGCCCACCGGTGGGGGCCCACCCGAGGCGAGCTGGCAGCCCAGCGACGGGGTCGCGCGGCTCAAGGAGCCCGGCTGGTATCGGGTCGACGTGCGCGTGGCGGGGGGCCCCGTCGCGGGCTTCGATGTACACGTCCTGGGGGTGCGGGCGACGCTCGCTCTGGCGGATCCGACCGCGCCGCCCCTGGAGCCCGGCGTCGACGGCTCGGCCCGGGTCGTCGTGGAGGCGCGGGACACGCGCGGGGAGCCCACGACGCCGCTGGGGCTGGCGCTGGTGGCGGAGCCCGGCGGCGAGCTCGCCCTGGCGCCTCGAAGCCCCGGCCGCTTCGGGGCCGCGGTCCCCGCGCCGCCGGCCGGGCACCGCGGCCCCTGGCTCTTATACACCTCTCCGAGCCCACGAGACTCCCGCGCACCTGCTATGCCGTATTCTGGTTGCAAAAAA
>CAYZID010000467.1:0-1745 GCA_964478315.1 uncultured Myxococcales bacterium
GCTTGCCTCCTTGCCCAAACGCGGCCTCCTGCGCCTCGGTCCGCAGAGCAGGTGCCGGATCGGAGACGACGGCGTTCGCTGGACGGCGGGCGCGCCCTGTGGGAGCCTCTCGCCATGCGCACGACGGTCCGCCTCCTCTTGGTTCTCGCGCTCCCCGTTTCGCTCGCGGTGGCCCACGCGCCCCCCGCTGGAGCGGCCGACGCCTCTCCCTCCGCGCCCGCCAAGACCGCCGCCCCCCAGGCGCTCAGCGACGACGCCATCGCCATGCGCCAGGGCCAGGCCCGCGCCGCGCGCGAGCGCGGGCGGACGCTGGCGGCCCAGGGCCAGACCGTCGCCGCCCTGGCCGCCTACCGCCAGGCCCTGCTCGCCTGGCCCGCCTACCCGGTGGTCCACAACGAGATCGGCGCCATCCTGTTCGCCCGCGGGGACGTAGCCGAGGCCATCGCGTCCTTCCGCAAGGCCACGGAGCTCGACCCCCAGCTCACCGCGGCCTGGGCCAACCTCGCCGAGGCGGAGCGCCGCCAAGGGGACGTGGTCCACGCGGCGGAGCACTTCCAGCGCGCCCTGGCGCTCGCGCCGGACGACGGCGTGCTCTACTACGGGTTGGCCGCGGCCTACCTGGACGCGAAGGACGAAGCCAAGGCGCTGTGGGCCATCGAGCGGTTCCTGGAGCGCGCGCCGTCCCACGACTCGCCCCGGGCCAAGGCCGCCCTGGCCCGACAGCGCGCCCTCACGGCCAAGGGGGTGAAGCCCGCGCCCGTGGCCCTCACGCCCACCGATGAGGGCCAGGAGGAGGCGGGGGCGCTCCCCAAGGAGCCGCCCCCGCCACTCCCGCCGGTGACGCCGCGCCCCGGTGAGCCGCCGGCCCTCGCCCCACACATGGGCGACCGCTACTTCGCCGCCCAGCGCTACGTGGAGGCCCTGGAGGCCTACCGCAAGGACCTGGCGGAGCACCCGCGCGACGTGGAGCTGCTGTATCGGATCGGCGCCACGCACGCGGTCATGGGCGCCACGCGCGCCGCCGCGCGGTGGTGGCGGCTGGCCCTGGCGGTGGACCCGGGGCGGGCCCTCATCGCGCGACACCTGGGCCTACTCGCGCTGCGGGAGCAGGCGCATGAGGCGCCCGCCAAGCCGGGGGACCCCGTGGCCGCGGCCCGAGGCGACCTCCTCTCCGGACGGCCCGCCCAGGCCGCCGCGCGGCTGCGGGGCGTCCAAGGCGCCGAGGCGGCCTACCTGCGGGCCGAGGCCGCCCTTGGGCTGGGCGAGTACGAGGTGGCGCGGGGGATCTTCCAGGCGCTCACCAAGGCGCACCCCGACGACGTCGCCGCCACCGGGGGCCTCGCCGTGGCCCTCACCCTCCTGGGCGACCCCAAGGCCGACGAGGTCATGCAACGCTGGCTGGGGGATCAGCTCGCCCTCCCCGAGGACTTCCTCGTCCTCCGGGCCACCGAGGCCGCGAGCCGCATCCAGGCGGGGCCCCAGGCGCTGGCCCCCAAGGCCAGGGCGACCGGACAGGGAGCCCTGTCGGAGCCCAAGGACGACGAAGACTTCGAGTTCTGAACCGCGCGTGGAGCGCGCTCATCCCATCACGCGCCGCGGAGGCCAAGGCCGCCCACGCACCACCCCCAAGCTGGCCCCCCCAAGGTCGGCTCGGTCCGGTCCTGTCGGACCAGGCGGTGGACGTGGGTGCGACCCAGATCCGCCACCTACTCTGGGATTCGGCTTTGGATCCCGCGTGTGGGCGG
>CAYZID010000468.1:0-1714 GCA_964478315.1 uncultured Myxococcales bacterium
GTCGATCACAAGTTGCGATCCCTGTCCAGCACTATCAGAACTCGATCGCCCTGGAAGGGGCGCCGGTTGTCGTTGACCTCGTTCGCTGCCCAACGCTAGGGTGCGCGGCCCGGCGGCCTGTCCACGGCATGCGGGACGAGGGCGCTGGGCTGGTTCGTAAACAGCGGCAAGTGTTGTCGTGGAAAAGGAGCTCGCGATGTTGCGCCCGGTTGTCTCCTCGGCTGTCTCCCAGGTGGTCGAGCTGCTCGCCCTGTCACTTCTCGTCCCCCTCTTGGCGGGAGGCTGTGCCAAGGCTCCCACGTCGAGCGAGCCCGCGCCGGCCAAGCCCGTGACCGCCAAGGCTGCGACCGCCAAGGCTGCGACCGCCAAGCCCGCGACCGCCAAGCCCGCGACCGCCAAGCCCGCGTCTGTCGAGCCGGTGCCGGGCGGGAGCTGCGAGGAGGGAGAGGGGGGCGAACACGGCGCGAGCTGTGAGGGGGCTTCGGCGCCCGTGCGCAACCCCGCCCAGGTGCGGGTCACGACCGCGTCAGGGGGCGAGGCCCTGCACGTGGGTGACGCCTTCGCCCCTGCGGGTGAGGTCCCAACGGTCAAGGTCTCCGCGCTCTTGGCGGAGCCCGACAAGTGGGTGGGCAAGCGCGTGCGGATCCAGGGGGACGTGACCGCCATGTGCCACCACAAGCGCGGCTGGTTCGCGGTGGCGGCCGAGGACAAGAGCGGGCGCGCGCTGCGGGTCATCACGACCCCCGTGTTCCGGGTCCCCCAGGGGTCCATCGGTCGCGCAGCCGTGGCGGAGGGCCGCGTGGACGTCATCCAAGTGGCGGCTCGGTTCGCCCGGCACATGGCGGATGAGCACAAGCTCGGCGACCCGAACGGCATGGTGGGGCCCCAACGCCAGGTGATCCTCCGCGCCACCGGCGCCGAGTTCCAGTAGCGGCGGTCCAGCGGGCGACGCGCGGATCGTGGCCGTGCGGCCACGGTAGGAGAGGTACGTCTTGGCTTGGAAGTGGAGGGCCACCCTCATCGCGTGGCACCGGGATCTGGGTTTCTTGTCGGTGGGGCTCACCCTCGTGTACGCCGTGAGCGGCGTCGCCGTGAACCACCGGCACGACTGGGACTACAACTACGCCACGGAGCGCGGCGCGCGGACGCTGGGCGTCCCTTCCGCCCTACTTGGCGTCTCCGCGGAGCGCGTGGCGGCGCTGGGGGGAGGCGACCTCCGCGTGGGCGAGGGGCGTTTGGCCCGGGAGCGCGAGGACGAGGTCGTCGCCGCCATCGTGCGCGGGCTGGGGCGCGCTGCGGGCCCGCGGAAGGCCATCTGGCGAGGGCCCAACCTGTTGAGCCTGTTCTTCGAGCAGGCGGACGAGGACGTCGTGGACTACGACCTGACCACGGGCGTCGCCCAGGGCGTCGTGAAGTCCGAGCGCTTCCTCCTGCGAGACATGAACTTCCTCCACCTGAACGAGCGCAGCGACGTGTGGACCTGGTTCGGGGACGCGTTCGCCGTCGTGCTCATCTTCCTCGCCCTCTCGGGCGCCCTCGTCGTGAAAGGGCGACGTGGGCTCAAGGGGCGCGGTGGGGTGCTCATGGCCCTGGGCTTCGCGCTCCCCGTGGTGGCGATCGTGCTGTTGCGCTGAGGCCATCGGGATGACCGAGCGCCCCGATCCGCCACCTCCTCTGCGGACCGAGGCGCAGGAGGCCGCGTTTGGGCAAGGAG
>CAYZID010000469.1:0-1700 GCA_964478315.1 uncultured Myxococcales bacterium
TTGCCTCCTTGCCCAAACGCGGCCTCCTGCGCCTCGGTCCGCAGAGCAGGTGACGAATCGGGGCGTCAACGCGGCTCTTGGCGCGCCGTCCGTGGGGGTTCACCGTAGAGCGCCGCGAGATCCAGGCAGCGGACGCCCGGGAGGGGCGTGGCTGGGCCACGGCGCGCGAAGATCAGCCGTCCGAGGCTGGCGCCGCGCGCGTTGGGGTAGTCTGGGAGGCGCCGTTCGAGCTGCTCGAGCGCGGGTCTCCACCGTGGGAGGTCGGCCCACTTGCACTCGCCCAGGTCGGTGCGGCCGTCGCCCCGGAGCACGACGACGTCGATCTGCGTGCGGGCTGACCAGAACGACCCCACCTCGAAGCCGCCGGGGACGTCTTCGGCTCGGTAGAGGAGGGTCGTGGCCTCTCGGCACAGGGCTTCGAAGCGGGTGCCGAACCAGCTTGCGAGGCCCGGGCGCACGTGGGTCTCCAGGAAACGCGCCGCGCCCTGGGCTTCCAGCGCGCCCGGGTGGGGGTAGACGAAACGGAACCAGAACTGGAGCAGGGGGTCGGCGACCTCGTAGCGCACGCTCTTGGGGTTCGGCTTGGCGGCGCCGGTCAGGGGGTAGCGCTTGCGCACGTAGCGGAGGCCCACGAGTTGTCCCAAGTAGTACGACAGGCGTGCCGGCGGGACGGTCGAGGCGGCGGCGATGTCTTTGGCGCGCCTGGCCCCCCCGGCGATGGCCATGAGCACGGCGTGATAGCTGGGGAGGTCACGCAGCTCTTCGCGGAGGAGGTAATCGGGCTCGGCGTGCAGGGCGCCGAAGGGGTCTAGGACGACGTCGCGGAGGTTCTCCTCGACCGAGCGCTCCTGGCGGAAGGCCTTGAGGTGGTGGGGGATGCCGCCGCAGAGGAACCAGGTGCGGGCGGCGTCCACCAGGCTGTAGTCAGGGTGGAACTGGCGCGCTTCGCGGAAGTCGAGCGGTTCCAACAGGATTCGCCCCGTACGGCGACCGAACAGGGGGCTCTTGCGACCCAGGACCTCACGCTCCATGAACCCGATGTAGGAGCCGCAGAGGATGAGCATGACCCGCCCGGAGGGCGCCCAAGTGCTGTCCCACAGGGCTTGGAGCACCGAGGGGAGCTCGGGGCTCGTGGCCGCGAGCCATTGGAACTCGTCCAGCACGACGATGAGCTTGCCCTGGGTCTGGCGGAGACCCTCGTTGACCACGAGCTCGAGGACCTGGTGCCAGCCGCTGGGGGCCACCTGGGCGAGCAGCGGGCTGCGGAAGGTCGCGGCGGCCGTCTCCAGGAGCAGCTTTTGTTGCGGACCGGCGGGGGCCTCGCTGCCCGTGAAGAAGAGGCTCGGCCGGTCGGCGCAGAAGCGTCGTAGGAGCGCAGTCTTACCCACCCGGCGGCGTCCGTAGACCGGCCAAAGGTGGGCGCGGTCGTCGGCAAAGGCCGCCTCCAGGGTCGCAAGCTCTCGGGCTCGACCGATGAAGGCCATGGGCCGAGCATAGTGGCTCACGGCATTTTGTCAAGCCGTGTTTTGTCAAGTCGTGTTTTGTCAAGTTTAATTATAGCAAGTTCCCATCCTGAAAAGGCGGACCGAGCCACGGCGAGTCGATGTGCGTGCCAGGTGCGTTCACGCAACCCGCCGGAGTAGCAGCGCCAGGGCAATCGAGTTCTAGGGTCGAGGGCCGGTGAGGACCTGTGTGAGGTA
>CAYZID010000470.1:0-1694 GCA_964478315.1 uncultured Myxococcales bacterium
GGGGGGTGGGTGGGTGTGGCGAGCGGCGGGCGCGACCGGAGCTGATCGGGTCGGCGGGGAGGGCAGGGGCGGCGGGGTGGATGGGCGAGGGCGCGGCGGGCGCGCGAGGCCGTGGGCTCGGTGGGCCCGGGGGGAGGCGAGAGGTGGGAGCGAGGATGCAGGACGCGGGCGAGGACGGGGCGGACTGGGACCAGCGCTTCGAGCAGGCGTGCCGCGCTTTCGACGCGGGCGACCTCGAGGCGGCGCGCGCGGGCTTCGAGGAGGTCGTCGCGGCGGTGCCGGGAGACCGAGAGGCGGCGCTCTACCTCGTGCGCACGCTGCGGGACCTTCAGGGCGCCCAGACCGCGTTGCCGCGGGCGCACACGCTGGCGCGGGCCCACCCAGACGACGTGGCGCTGCTGTGCGAGCTGGCGGATCTCTACCTGGAGCTGGGGGAGCCCCACGAGGCTTCGGTCCCTCTCCGGCACGCGCTCCAGCTCGCCCCCATGAGCTCGGAGGTGTTGTTTCTGCTGGGCAACGCCTTCGCGGATCTGGGCCATCACGCCGAGGCCGCGCGGGCCTACCACGCGGCCCTGGACACCGACCCCTTCCGGGCGGAGGCCTGGTACAACCTGGCGCTCTCGGCCCACGCCCAGGGGGACGTCCCCGAGGCCGTGCACGCGTTGGAGAACTACCTGCGGTGCGCGGGGACGGAGGCGCCAGACCGGGCGGACGTGCTCGCGACCCTCGCGGAGCTCAAGGGGGCCCAGTCGGCGTGAGGGCGTCCGGCCTGGGGCGTCAGTCCTCCTGGGCCCAGCGTTGGAGGGCCTCGCAGATCTTGGCCGCCTGGTCCTTGGAGGAGATGTTGAACTTGCTCTGCTGGCGGTAGACACCGTTGCGCTTCTGGTAGCGTCGGATGGTGTACTTCACCGGGCCGAAGTCCTCCTTGGAGCGGCTCCATTCGCGGAACTTGAACAGGACCGTCGCCCAGGCGCCGCGGCTCAGGATCACCTTGTCCAGCTCTTCGACTACGACCTGACCGCCCTCTTCGTAGTGCACACTCAGATCGTCGACCTGCTCGACCATGACCACCTCCGGTGGCCGCGCGCTTGGCGCGGCAAGGGTTTTGTTTAGCCGATGATGCCCTGCCACAGGAGCACGCCCACCACGCCGCCCCCGAGAAGGAGGACGGTCAGGGTGATGAGCGCGATGCGCTTGGGCCACGGCGAGCTGGGCTCCTCCGTCCGGAACTTGAACTGCGTGTTCATGGGCTTGGGACGGGCGCCCTGGCTGCGCTCGACGGCGGCCGCGGCGGCCGCATCATCGGGCGCGGGGGGCTCGGGCCTCGCTGACGAGGACGGAGCAAACGCTGGAATGGCCGAGCCCGGGTTCGTCTTGGGCCGAGGCTTGCCCACCGCGCGCAGGGCCTCGATGGGGTCTTCGATCTCTCGGCTCACCTCCAAGTAGTCTTGGAAGGGCTGAAACTCGCTGTCCCCGTAGGCGATCTGCATGCGATCCGCGGGCTTCTCGGCGGCCCAGGCGCGCACCATGTCGATGGACGGGAAGGTGAGCACGAGCCCGGAGGGGAGCTTCATGCGCCACACGGTGTCGCCCTTTGGAGGAGCGGCCTCCTTCTCGGCGCTACACATCCGCCCGTGCGGGCGGCGAGGCACGGGTAGGTCGCGGTGGGTGGCGGTGCCAGTACGCCCACCAGA
>CAYZID010000471.1:0-1667 GCA_964478315.1 uncultured Myxococcales bacterium
CCCACACCCCGCGGCGAGCCCGACCCCCAACCCCAGACCCAAGAGCATGCTTCTCACGACCACCATGCCGAAGCCCTAGCACATCGCCCCGCCTTCCACGACCGCCCCCCGGAGCCCCCGCACCGCCCGCCCGGGCCCCCGTCCCGTCGAGCGCCGCCGCTCTGGGGCCCTTGACCCTCCCACCTGGATGGCGTCTACTTTGAACGACTCAAGATCCAAGGTCGCAGCCCGCCGGGCTGTGGAACCGGGCGATCCATCGCGCCGGCTGGCGCGGCGGGCCGTGGACGCTGTTGGGAGATGGTGCGCGCGTGAAGTTCTGTCGGAAGTGCGGTCAGTTCTACGATGACGACAGCGCTGGCGACGTGTGCCCCAAGGACGGGGCGCCCCTGCGCGACGTGTCTACCACCGAGGAGGACCAGGCTGCCCAACTCGTCGGCCAGTTCATCGATAACCGCTTCGAGGTCGGCCCCTTGCTGGGGCGCGGTGGGATGGGCGCGGTCTTTCGGGCTACCCAGATGCCCATGGGGCGCCCGGTGGCCCTCAAGGTGATCCTCGGTCGGGCGTCCGACGCGCTGGTCAAGCGCTTCATGCGTGAGGCGCGCACGACCTCGCAGCTTCGGAACGTCCACACGGTGACGGTGTACGACTTCGGGGTCCACGAGGGCCTCTTGTACCTCGCCATGGAGCTGTTGGACGGGACGGACTTGCGGGGGCGCCTACGCGCTGACGGCCCGTTCCCCTGGCGGCGGGCGGTCCGCGTCGTCCACCAGGTCGCCGCCAGCCTGGCCGAGGCCCATGAGGCGGGCGTGGTGCACCGGGACATGAAGGCAGACAACGTCTTCTTGACGAAGATGGGTCGCGACCCCGACTTCGTAAAGGTCCTGGACTTCGGGATCGCCAAGATCGAGTCCGGGCAGGGGGAGACCCTGACCAGCACGGGGATGGTCGTGGGGACCCCGGAGTACATTTCGCCCGAACAGGCCGGAGGTCGACCGGTAGACGGCCGTTCAGACCTCTACTCGTTGGGTATCGTGCTGTTCGAGATGCTCGCTGGGCGTGTTCCTTTCCAGGCCGACACCGCCATGGCGTTGATGCTGAAACACACCCTGGAAGAACTCCCGGCGGTCACCGAGGTCTACCCGGAGGCCCAGGTGCCGCCCGGTGTCCAGAGTTTGCTGGACGCTCTCACGCGCAAGGAGCCCGACGAGCGCCTGCAGACGGCCGCCCAGGTGCAGCGCGTGTGTGAGGAGCTGCTCGACAGCGACGGGATGCGCGCAGTGGGCCTCACGGGTGGGGTGACCGACCCGCTCGCCTTCCAGGACACCCAGTCTGAGCAGCCCATGGTGGCGTCGGTGACGGCCGAGGCCGAGGCGGCCAAGGGCGGCGGCTTCCAGACCATGGGGACCTCGGTGGCCGCTCCCTCACGGCCGGCGCGTCGCAAGGCTCTCTGGCTCGGGGCCACCGCGGGTGTGGCGGCCCTGGCCGTCGCGGCTGTGGTCGGGGGCGCGTTCTCCGGCGGCGCGCCGATGCCCAAGGCGTCTCACCCCGTCGCCGCGGCGGGTGAGACCGCTGATCCACGGGCCGCAGCCTCCGCACCCCAGTCTACATCCGCCCCCGCATCCGCATCCGCATCCGCCCCCGCATCCGCTTCTGCATCTGCCCCCGCA
>CAYZID010000472.1:0-1664 GCA_964478315.1 uncultured Myxococcales bacterium
GGGGAGGGCTTCGTCTGTATAGGCGGGGGGGATGGAGTGGTCGGGACGTGGGGCGCCTTCGGCGTCGTCGGATCGGCCGGGCATGGCCGCCTCCTAGGGTGCTCGGGGCCTCCACCGTAGCGCGTCCTGGGAGCCGAACCAGGTTGGGGGCGCATAACCTCTCGCGATCACGGAGCGGGGAGGCCGTAGCGCCGCACCAGCTCGGCGCGGGCTCGCGCCTCCTGGGCGGCCGTGGCGGCCGAGATCCGCACGTGGTGGTGGGCGTCGTGCCCGCGCACGAGGCGGATCTTCCGCCAGGCGAGGGTGCGCCGGGCGGCGCGCGGGAGGGCGGCCTTGAAGCGGCGTCGCACCTTGGGATCCAGGAGGATCCGGTCGACGTCCAGGCCCTGGGTGCGGGCCTCGTCCACCAGGAGTTGAAACCACCGCCAGGAGGCCTTGACGTCGATCCCGGGGACGTCCACGGCGAAGTGGTGCGCGTTACCCACGGTGATGTACGACAGATCCATGTCCCGCCCGCTGAAGTGGGTGATGTGCCCCGCCTCGTAGAGCTGGCGCCAGCGGGTCCACACGGGCGGGCCCTCACGCTGGCCCGGGCGGTCCACGAACCAGCGCTCCTCGCGCGGCATGGAGCCGGGCTTGCGGGCGTGCCAGCCGCCGAACCGCACCTCGCGCAGGGATCGCGCGCGGAGGCGGCGGCGGATCTTCCGGCGGGCCACCGTGACCATCTGGGCGCGCCGGTCGGCCCTCACCCAGCGCTGGACCCAGAGGCGCTCGTCCCCTCGGGCCTCGCTCCAGGAGCGGACGCGCCGAGCGTCGACCGGCACCCCCTCGCGGATCATGTCCTGGGCCCGGTCGAGCATGGCGCGCACGGCCTCGACGTCGGGGAGCGGCTGGGCGAGGAAGCGCCTGGTGGCTACGCGCAGCGAGAGGGGCTCGCCGGGACCCTGGGGGTGGGCTGCGGGGCGACCCCGCCGCCCCCGGAGGAGGGGGGCTGGGCCACCCTGGCGTCCAAGGATGCGATGCTCCACGAGGACTGGCGCCGACGGGAAGGGGGCCCGCCACGCCTCTATGCCCAGGGCGCGGCCGTCCAGCAACTCCCAGACCGTGGGGACGCCCAGCCGCAGGCGGGACTGGTTGATGAGCGCGGTGGCGGCGCCCTCCGGCGGCCGGGCGGGGGGACGCCCAGGGGTTCGCAGGGGCGCCGGGTGGGCGGCGAGGCGGTCGTCGGCGCGGCGCCCCGGGAGCTCCGCGGGCGGGGCGTCCGTCCACAGGCGCACCAAGACCCCGTGCGAAAGCTGCCCACAGCCGGCCTGGGAGAGATCGCCCACCGAGAGGCGGGCGTCCGGATACTCGGCCCGCAGGCGCTCGTAAGCGCGCACGAGGACCAGCGCCACGGAGGGGCGGACGAAGCTGCGGCCGCGGACGTGGTCCCGGAACCCCAGCGGGGGCGCCTTGGCGGGGTCCAGGGTCCGTAGGTCGATGAGCCCCCGGCACATGGCGTGGTTGAGGCCACTGGAGCGGAGCGCGGCGGCCTGGGCCACGGGATCGCGCTCGTCCTTGACCCGGTACCAGACCTCCTCGATGCGGTCCGGGCTCCGCCACAGGATGGGCGGCACCGAGAGCAGCAGATCGCTGAGCCCGTGCTCGCGTGCAGGCGGTGGGGG
>CAYZID010000473.1:0-1655 GCA_964478315.1 uncultured Myxococcales bacterium
GCCCAAACGCGGCCTCCTGCGCCTCGGTCCGCAGAGCAGGTGGCGGATCTGGGTCCCCCACGTCGCGTGGGCGTGTGCTACAAGCGGCCTCATGATCGACGGCGGTCCAGCGCAGGTGGAGGGGGCGCGTGACGCGGCCGTGCGCCGCGTCACGCTTCTCGGCGCCGCGGTCAACGTGTCCCTCACGGTCCTCAAGGCCGTGGCCGGCGTGCTGGCGGGGTCGTCGGTGATGGTGGCCGACGCGGTCCACAGCCTGTCCGACCTCGTGAGCGACGGCGTCGCCCTGTGGGCGCTGCGCGCGGGCGCGGCGCCCCCGGACGAGGACCACCCTTATGGGCACGGGCGTTTCGAGACCATCGCCACGGTGGGCCTGGCCGGGCTCCTCATCTCGGCGGGGCTGGGCATCGCCTGGGACGCCTGGACTCGCTTCGGGGAGGCCTCGGAGCCCGGCGCCCTGGCGCTATGGGCGGCGGTGGTAAGCATCGTCGCCAAGGAGGTGCTCTATCAGGTCACGGTGCGAGTGGGGCGCACCTACGATAGCCCTCTGGTCGTGGCGAACGCGTGGCACCACCGCACGGACGCCATGTCTTCCATCGCGGCGCTCTTGGGCATCCTCGGCGCGCGGGCTGGCTTCCCCATCCTCGACCCCGTGGCGGCCTTGGCCGTGGGCGGATTGGTGCTCCACGTGGGCGTCAAGCTCCTGCGCGGCGCCGCGCGCGAGATGACCGACGCATCCCTGGGGCGAGAGCTGCTGGCGGCCATGCAGAAGGAGATCGTCCACCTCCCGGGCGTGGTGAGTCTCCACAACCTCCGCGCGCGCCGCATGGGCTCGCGGGTGCTCGTGGATGTCCACATCGAGGTCGCCGGGGCGACGACCGTGTCGGATGGACACCAGGTGGCGGAGCGCGTGCGCTCTCGGATCCACGAGCTCTACCCGGACGTCTCCGAGGTCCTGGTCCACGTGGACCCCGAGGACGACGAGACGCTGGAGCCCGGGGAGGCCTTGGCCGCGCCGCGCGAGGACATCGAGGCGGCCATCCGGGCCCGGGCCGCCCACGTGGAGGGGGTCCGCGGGGTGAGCCACATCGCCGTGCACTACCTACGCCAGCGCGTGGCCGCCCAGGTGGCCATCACCGTGGACGAGGGGCTCCGCGTGGGCGAGGCGGCGCGCATCGCGCGGCGGCTCCGGCGGTCCCTGGAGCTCCCAGACGGGGTCGTGGACACGGCGGACATTCACCTGGAGCTCAACGACCAGGCGCACGACGCCCTGGACCCCGAGATCGCCCAAGCCTGAGCGCCGCGTTCGCCGCCGCGTTCGCCTTCGCACCCGCCTCCGCTTTCGTCCCCGCCCCCGCTCCCGCGCCCGCTTCCGCACCTGCGCCCGCTTCCGCCCCCGCCTCCGCGCCCGCTCCCGCATCCGCGTCCGCCTCCGCGCCCGCCTCCGCGCCCGCCTCCGCGCCCGCCTCCGCGCCCTCACCCGCCTCCGCGCCCGCCTCCACCCCACCACCGGGCGGCTGGACTGTGACCCAATGGTTCTCGTGCATTACGGCGACCGAGAGTAATCCTGGCCCCCGCCTCCGCGCCCGCCTCCGCTCCCGCCTCCGCGCCCGGCTCCGCGCCCGCCTCCGCGCCCCCCTCCGCGCCCGGCTCCGCGC
>CAYZID010000474.1:0-1639 GCA_964478315.1 uncultured Myxococcales bacterium
GGCGCCGACAGCGCTGGTGTTCCGCGCGGCCAAGGCCCAGTCGGCGTCGAGCACGACGGCTTCACCCGTCACGTCAGCGTCCCGCAGGCGCACCGAGAGGGCCTCCCCGCCCACGGAGAGGGTCGTGGCGGCGGCGAACGACGCGCTGGCGCGGAGGGCCTCGCCGGTGAGGCTCCAGAGCCAGGCGCGCGCCTCGAACCCCGGGGGACCGTAGGTGTGCTGGACGCGGCCGTCGTCCACGGTCACGCGCACGTGGCCGCCCTCCACGGCCACGCGCGGGGTGCCCGCGAGATCGACCTCCACGCAGCGCTCCAGGTCCCAGGCGCGCAGGCCCCAGGGGCTCGCGTCTGGGGGCCCCACGGCGTAGATCTCGTAGGGGCCGTCGGGCGTGGGCTTCCCGTCGCGGCCCACGTGGTGGGCCACGCCCCCGCGCGCGGCCAACCAGTTGTAGAGGGCGGCGGTGGTGGCCGCGCCCAGCACGAGGCGCACGCCCCGCCCCGGCTCGCCCAGGCCTGGGGGGATGGACAGGGGGCGGGTGACCGGCAGCGCCGTGGTGATGTCGAGCGCGAGGACGGCGCGCCTCCAGTGGACGGACAGGGCCTGGATGGGAAGCGCGGGGAGGGTGAGCGCCACGGTCGTGAGCGCGCCGGTCTTCGTCAGGAGGTGATCCCGGGCCAGATCGAACAGGTGCTCGCTGAGCCACGCCGTGAGCTCCCCGGCGGCGCGCTGGGTGAGGGCCCGGGGGAGCGACGCGCGGAGCCCAGCGGGGAGGTGGGCGCGGAGGAGATCGTCCAGTCTCCGCCGGAGGTCGGGGCCCAGGCGGAGCCGTGCGCCCCGGAGATCCCGCCCGCGCAGGGGGATGACGAGGCGCCCGCGCCCCTCGGGGCCGGGCGCGTCCACGCGGGGCTCGACCTCGGCGTGGACGTCGGCGGCGGTGACCAGGCGCCCGCGCTGGTGGAGGGCGAGGGTCGCGAGGACGGCGACGCGCCCGTCCCCGGCCGGACCGAGGTTCAGGCGCGTGAGGGCGAGGGTCCAGCCGTCGAGGCGCAGGGGGAGGCCACGGACGCCCGGGAGCTCGACGGGGACGGGGGGCAGGCGTCGCACGCGGTCGGCCAGGAGGCGGTTGAGGCTCCCCACGGGGACGAGGAGGCGCATGTGGGGCCCCGGTGCGGCGTGCGTGCGCGCGAGGAGCGCGTCGTGCCGCGCCCGCACCTGGCGGCACGGGGTGCCACAGGCGCCCACGACGACGGACGAGGCGAGCGTCCAGGCGGCGACCAACCCCAGGCGGCGCCATGTGCCCAGGCCGCCCCCCCGGCCCCCCTGGGACCGGTTCCATGCCCCCAAGGCTCGGTCGATCGCGTTCATGGGGCAGCTTGTACCACACCCGGCAGCCCGACTCCCCCGACCGGTGGGCGGGCGCGGACGCGGTGGCGGCCTCGGATGCGGGTGCGGAGGCAGGTGCGGGTGCGGGCGCGGGTGCGGAGGCGGGTGCGGAGGCGGGTGCGGAGGCGGGCGCGGGTGCGGCGGCGGGTGCGGGCGCGGGTGCGGAGGCGGGTGCGGCGGCGGGTGCGGCGGCCGGTGCGGAGGCGGGTGCGGCGGCCGGTGCGGCGGCGGGTGCGGGCGCGGGTGCGGGTGCGGG
>CAYZID010000475.1:0-1608 GCA_964478315.1 uncultured Myxococcales bacterium
TGCCCAAACGCGGCCTCCTGCACCTCGGTCCTCAGAGCAGGTGGCGGATCGGGGCTCCGGCGGACTGCTTTTCGTCGCGACGGGGACGATGCTAGAAGCATGATTCACAACGTCTCCCGTCGCCAGGCTTGCTCTTGTGATTCCAGGCGGTTCCCCTCGTCGGTCACGTGCCACCAGCACGCTCCCTCCTCGCGGAACCACCTGAAATCACGACGCGGCGCCTGGCTCGGTCCGCCCTTGTGAACCATGCTTCTAGGGGCGGCTGCGGCCCGTCCCTATTACGACGCATTACGCCTGTAGTAGCCTGCGCGAGTCGTCAGGGGAGCGGGCGTCGGACCCCGTGGTGCTGGCGCCGCCGGTGAGGCGCGGAAGGTCGAGCGAACGTCGAGCGAACGTCGAGCGAAGGTCGAGCGAAGGTCGAGCGAACGGTGAGCGCGCTCCCCCACCCACAGGGTCGCTATCGCTTCGTCCGGACCCTGGGGGCCGGGCGTTTCGGGGAGGTGGTCTGCGCCGAGCACCTGGGGCCCGCCGGGTTCCGCCGCCTCGTGGCCCTCAAGCGCCCCCACGCCGACGACCCCCAGGCCGTGGAGCGCCTGCTGCGCGAGGCCCGCGTGGGGGCCCTCGTCCGCCACCCCAACGTCGTGGCCACCGAGGACGTGGGGCGCGACGACCTGGGCTGGTTCCTCGTCCTGGAGTACGTGGACGGCCCCACCCTCTGGTCCATCCTCACCGACCTCCAGGAGCGTCGCCGCGCCCTGGACCCGGGGGCCGCCTTGGGGCTCGCCCGGCAGCTCTGCGCCGCGCTCGCCTACGCCCACGACCTCCGGGGCGAGGACGGCGAGCCCCTGGGCCTCGTCCACGGCGACCTCAGCCCGGGCAACGTCCTCATCAGCCGCCGTGGACAGGTCAAGGTCACCGACTTCGGGGCGGCGCGGACCGCCCTCACCCGCGAGGCCCCCGGAGGCGCCCGAGGCACCCCCGGCTTCGCGGCGCCCGAGGCCCTGGCCGGCGCCCCCCTGGACGCCCGCGCCGACGTCTTCTCCTTGGGCGCGATCCTCCGCCGCATCGTCTCCCTCACCGACCTCGCCCAGCACCCGGGCCTCGTCGCGCTCGTCGAACGCGCCACCGCCTCCGAGCCCAGCGCGCGCTTCCCCCACGCGGGCGCCCTCCTGGACGCCCTGGACGCCCTGGGGCTGGCCCCCGGCTCCCACGCGCCGCTGCTGCCCCAGGTGGCCGAGGAGTGGACCGCGGCCCTCGCCACGCTCGCCGAGGAAGTGCAGTCCTCCTCCCAGCCCCCCCTGCTCCCCGCTCGCCCCTACCGCGGCTTGGAGGCCTTTGGGCCCGAGAGCGCGGCGCTGTTCTTCGGCCGCCAGGACGACACCCACCGCCTGGCCCTCCGCGTCCGCCAGCGTCCCATCGTCGTCCTCACCGGCGCCAGTGGGGCGGGCAAGTCGTCGCTCTTGGCCGCCGGCCTCCCCGCTCTGCTCCCCGACCTCGCCACCCTGTCCCTCCGCCCGGGCGCCGACCCCGTGGGGCGCCTCGCGCGCGCCGCCGCCCTGTCGCGCGAGGCTGTCTCCGCGCTGGCCCGAGGGGCGGCCGAGCCCGCCC
>CAYZID010000476.1:0-1555 GCA_964478315.1 uncultured Myxococcales bacterium
AAACCACCTGAAATCACGACGCGGCGCCTGGCTCGGTCCGCCCTTGTGAATCATGTTTTTAGATGTGCAGCCCGACGCCGCCCACACGCAGAATCCAACGCCGAATCCCGGAGTAGGTGGCGGATCGGGGGGCGGTGGATGGGGCCGGGGTGGCTCGGGCCGTGGCTACCGCGTGGCCTGGGCCATGACCTCGACCACGGCCTCGCCCATGGCGTGCATGTCCTCGTCGCTGAGCGGCGGGTGGACCTGGAACATCAGGGACGTGTCGCCCAACTCCCGCGCCACGGGCAGACGCTCGGCGGGCCGCCAGCCGGTGCCCTCGAAGGCGCGCTCCAGGTAGATCTCGCTGCAGCTCCCCTGGCGCACGGGGACGCCGCGGGCTTCCAGAGCCTGCTGGATGCGATCGCGGCTCCAGCCCGCCTTGAGGGCCTCGGGGCGCACGTAGGTATAGAGCTTGTACCAGGCGTGCGTGGCGTGTTCGGGCGCGAGCGGGGTCCGCAGGGCCGGCTGCGCCAGGAGGTAGCCGTTG
The DNA here is from genome assembly GCA_964478315.1 of uncultured Myxococcales bacterium. Classification (GTDB taxonomy): domain Bacteria; phylum Myxococcota_A; class UBA9042; order PHBI01; family JAAZYN01; genus CAYZID01. Next base: position 530 of record CAYZID010000476.1, read on the forward strand.
AGGATCTCGGCGTGGTGGGCACGGGCGGCCAAGTCCTGGGGTAGGCGTGCCAGGGCCACGCGGCCCGTAGCCGCCTGGACCTCGGTCATGCGCCCGTTCGTCCCGAAGGACTCATGGAGCCAGCGGAACCCCGGTGGGTGGGAGCGCCGGTAGACCGCGTCGTAGGATTTCCCGTGGTCCTTGTAGGCCCACATGCGCTCGTAGAGGTCGGTGTCGTCGGTGACGACGGCCCCGCCTTCGCCCGCCGTGGTGAGGATCTTGTCCTGGCAGAATGACAGCGCCCCCACGTCCCCCCAGGTGCCCACGGCCCGTCCGCGGACGGAGGCCCCCAGGGCTTGGGCGCAGTCCTCCACGATCCGCAGGTCGTGGGCGCGCGCCACCTCGCCGATAGCGTCCATGTCGCAGGGCCAGCCCGCCAGGTGCACGGGGATCACCGCGCGCGTCTTGGGGGTGAGGGCCGCGCCGAGGGTCTCGGCCGTGAGGTTCCCGCTGTCGCGGTCCACGTCGGCCAGGACGGGCGTGGCGCCCCGGGCCACCACCGCGCTGGCGCTGGCGATGAAGGTCCGCGAGGGGACGACCACCTCGTCGCCAGGCCCGATCCCGAGCCCAGCCAGGGCCGTCTCCAGGGCGATCGTACCGTTGGCGAGGGCGATGGCGTGGGCGGCGCCGTGGAAGGCGGCGAGCTCGGCCTCGAAGGAGCGCCCTTCGGTCCCCGTCCAGTAGTTCACGCGCCCCGAGCGCAGCACGCGCACGGCCGCCTCGATCTCCTCCTCGCTGAACTGGGGCCAGCCGGGATAGCTCCGGCGGGGGAGGTCCAGATCTCCGGGCTTGCTCATGGGGTGACCTCGGCGCGCGTGCAGGGGAGGGGGGGGAGGGCTGCGGGTCGGTGTGGGCGGCGTCTCCCACGTTCGCGGCTCCTGCGACGCCAGCTACCTCACCCCCGCGTGGCGCGAGCGTCAACCCAGATCCGCCACCCCAGATCCGCCACCTGCTCTGCGGACCGAGGCGCAGGAGGCCGCGTTTGGG
>CAYZID010000477.1:0-1542 GCA_964478315.1 uncultured Myxococcales bacterium
TCCAGGACTCCCAAGCCCGCCCGCACATCGCCTCGACGTTCGCGTTGCTCCAGGAGGTGGACTTCGAGCTGGCGGAGGGGCCCATGGGGGACGAGTTCACGCTCCCGGATGGCTCCAGCTACATGACGAACGGCTTTGGCGGCGGGCTCGCTGCCCATGGTTGGATGTGCGCCTTCAAGGGCGAGGACGGCCACGGTCGCCTGGTGAGCCGGCGCTGGCTGGAGTGGGGGCCCTGGCGACTCATCCGCGACGAGGAGCGCGACCTGTCCATGGTCCAGTTCTGCGACGTGGAGGCCGAGGACGACGAGCGCGTCCAGCAAGCCATGCCCGGCATCGACCGCATGGGCATCAGCGACGAAGGGGGCGTCATCCAGTCCAAGATGTTCGCCTGGTCCTACGACTGGCAGGGCCGCTACGACCCCGAGCGACGGGTCTTCGAGGTGGTCGTGGGAGGGCGGAACCTGGAGCCCTTCGAGATGTTGGAGGCCCGAGCGCTGGTCTGGTACCAGTCCTTGGGACCGGAGCACCCGCTGGACCGCGTGTCCTTCGTGTTCCTGGAGCCCGAGCGGGGGCTGGCCCACCTCCACGAGCTGTGGCTCCGAGACCTGGAGTGCTGGGTGGTGCGGGGTGGTCGCCGGGAGCGCCTGGACGACGCCTACCACCCGGACCGCGCCGACCTGAGCACCGTCGTGTGGTTCCCCCCCGACGCCCCCTACCCCTCGCCGGGTCCTCGCCCCGAGCCCTGGCCCGCCTGGGTCGCGGAGGTCGAGGCCCGAGAGCGCGCGGCGGGCGTCTTCCTCCCGTCCAGCTTGCCGGGCGCCAACCACGAGCCCGACGAGCAGCCAGACGAGCAGCCAGCCCGGCCGGCAGACGGCCAGCCGGGCGAGTAGCCGGCGAACCGCACCACCGAGCGGGCGACACGCCGACCGGACGAGACAGCCATTCACAGCAAACGAGCGCGAAGATGGGCAAGGCACCGAAGCGAGGGCGTCGCTGGCACGAGGCGAGCGTGTACTGGGGCTGCTATCAGGACGAGCGGGGGCGGTTCTTGGTCCCCGAGGTCTGGCACCCCTTCAACCGCAAGAGGCGGCCCAAGGGGAAGCGCAAGACGCTCAAGATCGGCCCGAACCTGTCGCACGTGACGATCATCATGGGGGACGCGCGCCCGGCGGAGCCGGCGCCCGAGGGGATGGTCTTCGTGGACCGCTTCACGACGGTGGCGGGCTACGGCGAGCTGTGGCTTCAGGACCTGCTGGCGGAGGTGGACCGCGGCGAGGCGGAGCCCGGGGACCTGGAGCAGGCCATCGAGGTCTTCCTGGGCTGGGTCCTCCCGAAGCTGGGGGAGCGGCCGGTGGTGAAGGTGACGCGGCCGGTGATGCGCGAGTGGGTGGCCTGGGCCGAGGAGCGCGCCCGAGAGCAGACGGAGGGCTGGGGCCTGCTCAGGGCCCGGCCCGTCTCCGACGTCTGGGCGGTCATGCGCCGCCTCTTCACCGCGGCGAGCGAGGAGTTTCACATCCCCAACCCCACCGAGAAGGTCCGCCC
>CAYZID010000478.1:0-1529 GCA_964478315.1 uncultured Myxococcales bacterium
GCGGAGGCGTGGCCGCGTCACGTCGAGCGGCCAGCCGCTTGTGGGGCCGTGCAGCCCGACGCCGCCCACACGCGGGATCCAAAGCCGAATCCCAGAGTAGGTCGCGGCTCGGGGGTCTCCCCCCCCCCGATCCCAGCGGCGGCGGCGGCGCTACCGCCGTCAGCGCGGCCCGTCGAAGGGCACCCACTCCAGGCTGAGCACGTCGTCGCGCCCCGTCACGAGGCGCTCCAGCAGGGCCTCCGTGGGGGCGTGGGACAGCGTGACCTTGGCGACGGCCGCGCGCCCCCCTTGGAAGATGGTGTTCTGCATGTCCTGGACGTTCAGCTCGGCGTCCCGCAGGGCGTCCAGGACGCCCGCGAGGACCCCCACGCGATCCACGTGACGCACCAGGAGCTGCCCCGCCGCCTGGGGGCGCTCCCAGACGTTGATGGCGTTGAGCACGCGCCCCTCGCGGGCGAAGGTGGTGAGGATGCGCACGACCTCGGCGCCCACGGCCTCCTGGGCCTGGACCGTGGACGCGCCGATGTGGTGGGTGCCGTAGAAGCCCTCGACGTCCCGGAAGCGGCTCTCCCAGGGGCCCTGCCCTCCGGCGGGCTCGTCCTCGTAGACATCGCAGGCCGCGCGGATGCGCCCCGCGGCGACCGCCTCCGCCAGCGCCTCGTCGTCCACCACGCCCCCGCGCGACGTGTGGACCAACAGGGCCCCCTGGCGCATGGCGGCCAGCTCCTCCTTGCCGATGAGGTGGAAGGTGTCGTCCGTCCTCGGGACGTGGACCGTCACCACGTCCGCCCGCGCGCAGACCTCCCGGACGCTCTCGCAGCGCTCCACGTCGTCGCCCAGGTCCGCGCGCGCGTCCCAGGCCACGACGCGCATCCCAAAGGCGCGGGCCCGGGCCGCCACGGCGGCTCCGATGCGCCCATAGCCCAAGACGCCCAGCGTCCGGCCATACAGCCCGCGTCCCTTCCCGAAGCGAGCCTTGTCCCAACGCCCCTCGCGCAGGGCGATGACGTTGTCGGGGATCTGCCGGTCCAGCGACAGGATGAGCCCCAGCGTGAGCTCGGCCACCGCCAGGGCGTTCTTCCCCGGGCAGTTGGCCACGTACACGCCCCGCTCGGCGGCGTGCTGGACGTCGATGGTGTTCGTCCCCGCGCCCGCCCGGACGACGAGCTGGAGCTTGTCGCCGGCGTCGATGGTCTGGGCCGTCACCCGCGTGGACCGGACGACGAGCACGTGGACGCTGGAGATCTTCCCCGGGAGGTCGTCCGCCCCCGCCCCCGGCTCATAGGCGATGTCGAAGCCTTGCTGGGAGAGGGCGGCCCGGATCTCGCCCGGGAGCTTGTCGGCGATGAGCACGCGCATGGGGTCCTCCTGTGGATGGGGCACGCGCCCAGCGGCCCGCGTCTCCCCACGGGCCCCCGAGCGGTGCGCGCCCGATTCAACCCGCCACTGCCCCACGTGACAACCCCGTTCGCACGGCCCCGATCCGCCACCTACTCTGGGATTCGGCTTTGGATCCCGCGTGTGGGCGG